>CAZWYM010000015.1:0-5121 GCA_964638425.1 uncultured Candidatus Saccharibacteria bacterium | reverse complement strand
ATGTAGAAAGCCGCTAAACAAACAAAATTCCCTCAGCTACTTTGTTGCCATCGTCATTCAGACATTTACCGTACGCAATGTACGACTCATGTCTTCAGTCCTCGGCGCCCTCGTATCTGAGGTTTTTTGTATGTTTAGAATCAGAAGCGTCTATTGTATTGCAGAAGTTCTATTCTCTGGTATAGTGCTTCACATACAGGCTCATGACAGTTGGTATTCCACCGTAATAGGTGAAATCTAATGAACCGTTTGGTTCGCCAGCCGAAGTCCCATCTCTTTTCATTAAGGTAGGGGGTCGAAACTCACGTCTGTTTTGGATACATCCAAAACTTGTCTCGTATATTTATTGACGTCATAAGAAAAAGAAAAGTGGCAATAACTAAAGCAAAGAAGCAAGATATTCTCGCAAAGCTCGAGGGTATCAAGAAGGAAGCAGACTCAATCGTATTTGTGAGCTTTAAGGGAGTTACCGTAAAAGATACCACCATCATGCGACGCGCACTGCGTGAAGCTGGAGTAGGGTATTTTGTTGCAAAGAAGACACTCATGAAGCGAGTATTCACTGGATACGAAGGAGAAATGCCAGAACTTGAAGGCGAAATTGCTATCGCGTACAGTGCAGATGCAATTGCACCAGCACAGAACGTGAAGGAATTTGCAAAGAAATACAAAGACACGATTGCTATCGTTGGAGGAGTATTTCAAGGAGTATTTAAGACGAAGGAAGAAATGACAGCTATCGCTTCTATTCCTTCACTTCAGGTACTTCGAGGAATGTTTGCACAACTTATCAACTCTCCACGTCAGCGATTTGCAGTGGTGTTGAGCAAGGTGGCAGAAACGAAAGGGTAGTATTAATTAATAAGAAGTAGTAGTTTGGAACTGGGGCGTCGTAAAAATTCATTAGGAATAGAATTTTTCGACGGCCAAGATTTTCTAGATTCACTACGCTCATAAGAAAATTGGCATGACACATTCAGATATCATCGAAGCAGTAGAGAAAATGACTGTTCTCGAACTCAACGACCTCGTAAAGACAATTGAAGAGAAGTGGGGAGTTTCAGCAGCAGCAGTAGCAGTTGCAGGACCAGCAGCAGGAGGTGACGCAGGTGAGGAACAAAGTTCATTCACTGTAGAACTTACCGACGGTGGAGCTCAGAAGATTGCAGTTATCAAGGTTGTAAAGGAAGTACTTGGTCTTGGTCTCAAGGAGGCTAAGGACATGGTAGACGCAGCTCCTTCAGTAGTGAAGGAAGGCCTCAAGAAGGAGGATGCTGAGGCTCTCAAGGTAAAGCTTGAAGAAGCTGGTGCGAAGGTTACTCTCAAGTAATATCGCAGTCTTGTATAAAAAGCACCGACTTTTGTCGGTGCTTTTTATAATACGATATCTTTAGCTCCAGAGCCGGAAGCGCGCATCAGAACAAAAAGTCTGGGAGACTTTTTGTTCGTAAGCGGTGAGGCGGGCTCGCGAACACTTGGCGGGTTTGTAAGTTTACGAACAAACACGCATAGTGATTTGTGAGGGTGCAAAGGTAACTTGGGACAAAGTTGCACTTAAATAATTTTAGTGACGGAGTAAAGATACTTACTCTGGGTAACTATTCCACTCGAATGGAATAGTCGGATGTTTTGATTTTTAAAAAACCGCCACATCATGATGTGGCGGTTGTTATGAGACGTGTCTTCTTTAGGGCATTTTTTGCCTTTCTGTCTTTTGCACTTTGCTTTTGTTTCGATGAACGATATGGGTATATCATGTCACCGTTACCACGACGATAGAACAATTCATATTCTTTAAATGGAGAAGAAAGTATCTTTCTCAAAAGTATCGTGTCGACAACGTAGACATTTTGCTTTGTTTCATGTCGAGGTAGAAGTAATGATTTTGTTTCCATCGCACCGAGCTTCATCAACTCTTCTGCAATCGACTCATTCACCGATTCACTGAGCGGGAGGACATAGTACTCCCGCTTCACACTCTTTTTGACCTGTCCAAAACCAGGTCGACTCGTGGCACCTAGGGCACCTCTTTGGGTTGGTTTTTTCTGCTTGGGCATCGCGCTTCCTTTCGTAAATGAACATGAGAATGGTACAAACTAGGGACATCCTACACCCCCTCTTAAAAATAGCAAAACACGACACTTCCTCCTTTTCCTGTCCAGTCTCGCATCGCCCGATGCCCATGCTATAATCCGGAGACTTTTATGACAGACCCTCTCGCAATACTTTTCGGAAATCAGGCACGTGTCAAACTTCTCCGTTTCTTTCTCTTTAATCCTTCACAGGAATTTAGCTTTGATGATATTTCGAGACGAGCAAAACTCGTACGTCGTACCGCGCGCACAGAAATAAATGCACTCGAACGCGCAGAAGTGATAAAGAGAAAATCTCTATACGTAAAACACAAAACAAAAGATATTAAAGTGCGCGCTGTAGGGTTTGCACTCAACGATAAGTTCCCACAGCTCAGTTCGCTCCAAACATTTCTTTTTGAGACTGCTCCTATTAACGGAGCTACAGTGCTCAAGCACCTCCGAAAGGCAGGTCCAGTCGACTTCATTGCGTGTGCAGGAATATTTGCACGGGAGTTCGATAGACGACTCGACCTTCTCATTGCGATGAAAAAGTTGAATGGAACAAAAATCGAAGTTGCCATCCGCGCGCTTGAAGCGGAGTTGGGAATTGAAATTCGATACGCAATGCTCACCACCGAGGACTTAAAATATCGGGTAGGGATGTATGACAAACTCACTCGTGATGTGTTTGATTATCCGCATCAAATTCTTGTTGATAAGATTGGTGTGCGCAACGACCTTCATAGACCATAACCGTTAAGAAAAGTGTCCCTACGGACACTTTTTACGTTACAGCTAGGCAGAGGAGAGACGTCCTAAAATTCTATATGGTAATCAGACACCCCGAGTTACAAAAAATTATTTTTTGCTATAATACATGTATGAAAATATATCAGACAACATGTTGTCCTCGGATCTCATCATGAGTGGGGATTGTTTTGATATAAGACTATCGTATGAAAGTAACCCCTTCTCATGATGAGAAGGGGTTTGCGTTTACCTAAAACGGAACAGTTCTTTTTGGAGGAAAATATGTGCGAAAATTCAAATGGATTTTTTTTGGTTGAATATGCAAAAAATTCTGAGAACTCTCAGAAGGGGGACGGGGATGGATTAGTAACCAGCCCCCATCCGTGTCCAGTATCAGAAACTATTACAGAGGTCTTAAAAAATCAGCCTTTTAAATAGCTCAAGATACCATTCAAACCGCCTTTTTCAGGCGGTTTTTTCATAGGTTTGTATATAAATATAGGCTCAAAATGTCCAATAAATCTGTGTGTCATAAACAAACAGTATCTGTAAAGAATTGGCGCTTGACTCTTATTTGCTTTCATATATAATGGCGCCTACGTGTTTATGAATACCCTTAAAGAAACCCTCTAGCGGAACGCACATCGCCTAGCGAGTTGTGTACCGCGGAAAGCGGTTTTTTTAGTCAAAAAATTCAGGGATGAATTTGGAGGGGTACTCAAGGAAAACATGCGATATTTGTCAGATCTCATAAGGACGTCATCGAGAGACTTTGTTTCTCGATGACGAACGATGTGAGAGTTGCGTAACAATGGTTACGTAATCGCATATTCTAGAGACAAGGTTGATAAGGCCTTGTCTCAGAAAAATCCTATGTGTTCGACGCACATAGGTACTTGTCTGTGCTACTCGTTACTCAGAGTTTCATTTCTGATGAAACTCTAGCGTAGTACAGACAAGCAGGTGCGTGTGTAGCGTAAAGACAATTGGAATTTATTCCGGGTCTTTTCGTCCGCTACACATGCAAACAAAACAAGTCGTATGAGAGTTTGTATCTCTCATACGCACACTCAAAAAATTGTACAGCGGTGTACAGCGATTCAGGTAAGTGGATATGAAACACTCGTAAAGCGGTGTGTAGTATTCCTTACAGGAATGTTAAGGGTGTATGGTGGATGCCTAGGCTTCAAAAAGCGATGAAGGACGTGATATGGCTGCGTTAAGTTCCGGGGAGATGCCAAATAATCGTTATATCCGGAAATGTCCGAATGAGGAAACTCACCTGCTTACGGCAGGTACCCTTGTATGAGGGAGCGTACCCAGTGAAGTGAAACATCACAGTAGCTGGAGGAAAAGAAAGCAAAAAACGGGACTTTCTTTCTGGTTGGAAAATTGTGTGGATTTATTCACACTCTTTACCATTACGACCAGGAAGAAGGTCCTTGCGATTCCCTTAGTAGCGGCGAGCGAAAAGGGTAGAGCCCAAACCATTCGTGTTTACATGGGTGGGGTTGTAGGGCAGTAGTGTCATTTAGTTGAGAAAAGTTACAAAATGTTGTCATAACAAAACGCGTTGGGAAGCGCGACCCTAGTAGGTAATAGTCCTGTATGTGAAATTTCAACAACTTTTTTGCTACTGTTCCTGAGTAGTTCGGGACACGAATAGCCCGAATGAATCTGGGAGAACTAACTCCTAAGGCTAAATATTCTTGAAGACCGATAGTGAACAAGTACCGTGAGGGAAAGGTGAAAAGAACCCCGGAGAGGGGAGTGAAATAGATCTGAAACCATACATCTACAAGGAGTCGGAGCCCTGCGGGGCGACGGCGTGCCTATTGAAGAATGAGCCGGCGAGTGTATCTGTATCCTTTGTCTAAGTGGTAACCCCACGGAGGCGTAGTGAAAGCGAGCGTGAATAGCGCGAATATAGAGTACGGATACGACCCGAAGCGGGATGAGCTTGCCATGTGCAGGGTGAAGCGAAGGTAAAACTTCGTGGAGGCCCGAACCGGTTGGCCGTTCAAAACCATCGGATGACATGTGGTAGGGAGTGAAAAGCTAATCGAATTCCGTAATAGCTGGTTCTCTCCGAAACAGCTTTAGGGTTGGCGTCGTGTGTTCCTCCTGGGGGTAGAGCACTGGAAGGTCTAAATAGGGAGAAATCTCGTTAGACCTATCAAACTACGAATACCAGGCAGTTATAGCGCGGCAGTTAGACTACGGGGGAGAAGCTCCGTTGGTCAAAAGGGAAACAGCCCAGATCGCCAGTTAAGGTCCCTAAATATATACTCAGTGC
>CAZWYM010000014.1:0-12792 GCA_964638425.1 uncultured Candidatus Saccharibacteria bacterium | reverse complement strand
ACACTATATCTTTTTAAAGATTTTTTCATTATTCCCCCACATACTCATCTTAGTGGAGTCTACCCTTACATGACCAGAGTGAGCGCCGTGGTATATGGTATTTTCATTCTTTACGAGCATCATCCAGCACTTCGGACATCTGCCAGGTTTGTCTTTTTTCACACCTGGTTGCATCGGACAAGCGTATAGTTTTTTATTGTTTGTCATTGTAACAATAATACCCCTGAGGGGGTATCTATGCAACTTGAATACCAATCTAATGGTACTGTCAGTGCAAAATAGTTATATCTTATTACAGGAGGTCCACCAGCAGTCTAAAGAGTCAGTAATCATATGTAAAAGTAAACCGACAGCAATGACTTGGATATAAAAATTAGGAACAAACAGAAGTAATGTATATATACAGATTGCAAAATATGAATGAAGAGGATGGAACCCAATACTACAGCGGTTAGGATCAAAAATTGGTCTGGCAAGTAAATGGTCAAGGTCAACCAACATAGTTCCAATCATTATGGCCCAGGCAAGCTCCCACCGCTCACTAAAAAATATCCAGGCTAGAAACCCGGGAGCTAAAAAATGTAAACTATAGTGGATGATAGTTTGTAGCTTAGGCATTAACTTACTATAACAGAACTAGCGCGAGACAAGCGTCTCGTGCTAGCACGATTTGGCGGAGGGAGCGAGATTCGAACTCGCGAGGGACTTTCATCCCTAACAGTTTTCAAGACTGCCGCCTTCAACCACTCAGCCATCCCTCCAAGGTTTTTTATATGGCTGAGTGGTTGAAGTAAGCCCTCACCAATTCAGTCATTTGTCTGAGTAGAACAATGAGATACTACCAGAAATTTCCATTAAATCAAAATATCGAGAAACCCTTCTTCCCATAGATTTCTTTGTTACTTCGCTCGCTTGCTCCACGCGTGGTAGCGCTTACTACCGCTTGGTCGCAAGTCTCCCTCGCGCCTCGAACTTTATTACAAGAAGGATTTCTCGTGATATGCTACGGGCATGAGACTCATGGGAATTGATTATGGAACAAAGCGCGTCGGCGTTGCGCTTAGTGACGATAAGGGAATGATGGCGTTTCCGCATGTTGTCCTTCCAAACGACGGGGGACTTATGAAGGCGATTGAAAAAATTGCCTCAAAGGAGTCTGTGGGGATGATTATTATCGGACATTCCCTCGGAAGGGACGGAAATCCAAACAGTGTGCACGCAAAAGTGGAGGATTTTATCCTCGACCTCACGCTCAACATTGGGCTTCCGGTAGAGCTTGAGCCAGAGCAATACACAACACAAGAGGCGATTCGTTTTCAAGGAAGGACCGACATGACGGATGCAGCTGCAGCGAGTATCATTTTGAATTCCTACATTACACGAAACAAATAATGCGGTTGGCAAATTTCTTTGTCAAAACTACACGTTTCTCCCTCATCGTAATAAACATACGTCTCGCTCGAAACTTTTGTTTTTCCTCGAACGTTACTCAACCGCATTATTTGTTTGATACTATAAAGATATATGGATAAAATTAATTACGATGATTTTGCAAAAGTAGAGATTCGCATTGGCGAAGTATTGAGTGTCGAACTCATTGAGGGGGCAGACAAGCTCCTAAAGTGCATGGTACATGTCGGAGACGTCGATGTAGAGGGGAATATGGTTCCACGACAAATCCTTTCAGGTATCCGTGAATATATTGAAGACCCCCAGTCACTCGTCGGGAAAAAGTTTCCATACGTAGTAAATCTTGAGCCTCGTACTATCCGTGGTTTTGAAAGTCAGGGGATGATTCTCGCTGCAATGCACGAAGATACGCTCGCACTCCTCACACCAACAGCCGACATTCCTCCTGGAACACGACTGAAGTAATACAAATTCTTTTTTTTGAATACATGGAGTGGTCAGTAATGCCGAAAATATAATTTACGAACACCAGCAGGCACCGTATAATGAAGGCACAACGTATGTCAGTTCTTTCTCTCGTACATCGATTATTTCCACCACCTCGTTTGGTGTCGTTTCCGTGTGTTGGAGTTGATATTTCTGACACCTCACTCAAATACGTACAATTTGTTCGCGAAAAGGCTCACGATACAAACCTCACCCTCAAAAATTGGGGTGACATTGAAATACCAATAGGAACAGTTGAGCGCGGACACGTGCACGACCCAGAGAAACTTGCCGAAGTTCTCAAAGAAATGAAAACACGATGCGGTGCGCAGTATGTGAGTATTTCACTTCCTGAAGAGCATGCATACCTCTTCGAGACAACCATAGCGCTCGGCACACCCCAGAAAGAAATTCGAGGACTCCTCGAGTTTCGCTTGGAAGAAAACGTACCGCTTTCGCCACGGGATGCGTATTTTGATTATGTCGTTGTAGGGAAGGATGTACAAAATCGTGTACTACGCGTTGTGGTAGCGGTGTATGCACAAGCAACGATAAATAGTTATTACGACGCCTGCCAGAAAGCAGGAATCATCCCACTCTCTTTTGAGATTGAGGCGCAGGCGATTGCGCGCGCATCAATTCCACAATCGAGTTGTGATACATACATGACGGTCGATTTTGGAAAAATGAGAATGGGCGTTGGTATCGTGCATAAAGGAATTCTCATGTACACATCGACCATTGAAATTGCCGGAGAACAAATGAGTGCAGAAATGCGTGGTCTCCTTGGCGATGTACCAGAATCTGAACTCACCAAGATAAAAAATACAAAGGGTATGTCGCACACCAAAGACAATGAAGCTATTGCAAAAATTCTCGAGAAGTACGCAGCAAGTATTGCCGACGAGCTCGGTATCCGTATTCATTATTGGAATACACGCGGGATTGAACGCGAAGCACGAGAAATTAAACGTGTGATTATTTGCGGAGGGAGCGCAAACCTCTTTGGTCTCCCAGAATACTTAAGTGAAAAATTAGAGATTCCAACAGAGCGGGCACAGGTGTGGGGAAACGCTTTTTCTCTCGAGGAACACATCCCTCCGATTACACGACGTTACTCGTATGGCTATGCAACGGCGATTGGTCTCGCTCTTAAAGGTCTTCTATAACATATGATAAACCTCATCCCCCCACAGGGTCACAAAGTAGTAAAGAGAGAATACACACTGCGACTTGGTGCTGCACTCGCATTTCTTTTCGCAGGCGTGTTGCTCCTTCTCAGTGTCGCACTCATACCAACGTATGTGCTCGTTGGAGCACAAATTGAGGCGTTTGAGTTTGAAACTGCTCAAGAGGTGGGTGATGCAGAGGCGCTTAAGAATGCAGAAAAAGAAGTACGTACTATGAAAAACGTACTGACACAAATGAAGACAACCGTTACATCAACACCAATGAGTAAGGTAATTGCAGAAATCCAAGCAAATGCACCCAAAACAATAATCTTTAAAAATTTCTCGATAAATACAACGAAAGGAGTGGTGACAACGGTACAGGTGCAAGGCGTCTCACCAACCCGCGAAGCGCTCGCGCAACTCAAAGATGCGCTCATTGCCTCACCAATTTTTGAAAAGGCTGAAGTTCCTATTTCTGACCTTGCACGAGAAACCGACCTGCCATTTACACTTACAGTAACGCTTTCGCCAAGCACATAGACACAATATATATGCTTCATAAAAGTACCAAAATAATAGCAACCATTGGAGCCCTCGTTTTCCTCGGGTGTCTTGTTGTGGCTGCGGTATTTTTTACCATGGTTGCAAAACAAAAAGTTTTGTACACCGAGCGCAATCAAGAGCTCGCACAGAAAAAAACAGATCAAGAAGCACTTCGAACACTCCTCCATACACTCGATGAAACAAAGAGTGAACGAGAATCATTACTCTCTCGTATTTTAAAGGAAGAAGACGTCATTAATTTTCTTTCACTCCTTGAGTCAGTAGGGAGCGGGCAGGGGGCAAAGATCACCACAAACTCTCTCAGAGTTGAGTCTATTAATGATACATTCGAGACGTTGATAATGAGTGTTGAGGTTGAGGGGTCGTACGCATCTGTCACTCAAACACTCAAACTTTTTGAAAACCTTCCATACCAAACACTTATCAATACGATGCAACTCAGTCGAGCAGAGGGGAGTGGTGGGCTCATATGGAAGGGGATGTTTGACCTACGCGTAACGAAATTTAAGAAAATATGAAATCAAATTTCAAATTACCAGAGAGTATTACAAACATCTTCGCATCTTTTTTTGTTAAGGATGAAGGAGATTACACCAATGCAGTTCGTGATTGGACGCTCGGGTTGTTTATTGCGGTTCTCCTCTTTTTCATCGGAGTTCTTTTTATTGCTTTGGATTTTTATTCACAATTCGGTGTTGTTGCCGAATTTACGGCCCAGGATACAAAGACAGAGACGTATCGAGATAAGGAAGTAAAAATGTTTGCTGAGGAGTATTCCGAAAAACAGAAGACCTTTAATGAGCTTCGTGCAGAGGTTGTTGCTCCAACACCTGAAGTTCTCACCCCAGTCACTGTTGAACCAGAGCCACAGCCGGCGGAAGAGGCGACGCCCTCAGCGGAGCAGACTGTAGACGTGCCACTTGCAGTTGACGATTGATACCAGTACAGTATTGGCGGATAGTAGTCAGGCTACTGTCCCTGTCATTACCTCAATAGTTACATGGATACTAAAATACGCTGGGAGCTTATTTTAGGGCGGACTTCTAAGCCGTTATTCGAGGTTTAAAAATCTGGGAGATTTTTAAAGACCTTGCCTGATATTTTAAAAAATATCAGGCAAGGTGTACCGAACATGTACGGTTCGATTTCAATCGAACCGATGTACAATACAAACATACTGCCTCGATAGTTAAATGGATATAACTGCGGACTTCTAAGCCGTTATTCGAGGTTCGATTCCTCGTCGAGGCACAGCAAAAGAAACACCACCTTCATGGGTGGTTTTTCTTTTACTATGTCGAGGGAAGTACGGCGTGGGACGCCGTACGCGAGGAATCGAAAACCTCGAGCAGTTTTTGCGAGAGGTGTACCGAACATGTAATGTTCGATTCCTCGTCGAGGCACAGCAAAAGAAACACCACCTTCATGGGTGGTTTTTCTTTTGTTACTAAAATTATTAGAACTATTGTCGGCATCATCAAACTTATTCTCGTCATGCTGATTGTAATGATTTGTTAGGGTATAATTCTTTAATGGAATCAGAAAATATTCGACAAACAAATAAGTTTGAACAGTTGTATAAAGTTACTTCATTATCAAAATACTTGGCGATGATACTTTTTGTAAGCATGCCTTTTCTTGGCGGGTGGATAGGATATGTGTATGCTCCAGCTAAGATTATCGAAACAACAGTAAGCTCAATTGAATCTATCGAAACGGAAGCTGTTGAAACTAAATTTGATTTGAGAAATATATTTAATCTTGATAACAAGGAGTCGGGAACAAAAGTGTTTTACTCTGAAAAGCAAGGAGTCGGCTTCAGCTATCTGCCTTTATATAATAATGAATTAAGGTTAGTTGAAATTGAAGATAGTATTTTCTATTTAGACAGAAACGGAAGTCATAAAATTATGGAGATCTTTACTAAAGAGCAAGGTATTTCATTAGCAGATACCATACGCAATAAATTTATAATAGAAGCAGGTTTAAATCTTGATGACTGTGAAGTTGAGATTAGGGAAAGTCATGTTGGGGATAAAAATTATAAAATAGGTCAAATTTATTCCCCAGATCGGGTGTCTTTAGTGGAAAGTCCTAGCTGTGAGTCAAACTATGCTACGCACGCCTCGCTTCAGTATTTCTTGTATAACGAGGAGGTACCAAACAAGTATGTTTTTGTTAGGGTTGGGCAAGATACCTTTGCTACAGATGGGACACCAGAGAGCACTGCTCGTACTAGCTGGGAATATTCTACTCAAATTCTTGAATAGATGTAAAGTTTTGGTCTAAATAAAATACTACAAGCGAATGCCTGCAGCATCTTGTTTTCTGCGCGATGAGAGACTTGGTCACAAGTCCTGAGAAAATATATTCGTTAGCTCATTATTTTCTCGGCTCGCGACCCCGCCTCATTTCGTTTCACTTCATTCCGGCCTTCAAGTCTCTGGCTTACATACAAAAACCACCAGCAGAAGCTGGCGGTGTTTGTATGTGTGCGCGATGAGAGACTTGAACTCCCGACCTTCTCGGTGTAAACGAGCTGCTCTACCAACTGAGCTAATCGCGCATATTATCCTTGTACCAACCCTAATGTATGTTTCGAAATTGATATTCAGCTCGTTTACATGTGTAAACGGTACATGACTTCCCCGAAGTCCCGCACCTCCATCAACTGAGCTAATCGCGCATTCGTTAACAGTGCAAAGTATATCTGAAAAGATATAGAATGCAACAGAATGCGGAAGTGAGGTATACTCCTCACTATGTTTTCCGAAATCCATGCAATTATGAAGGGGAAGGTACAGGGCGTTGGGTATCGTGACTTTATTGAACAGTACGCAAAGGAAGAAGGATTGTTTGGGTGGATTAAAAACAACAAAGACGGTTCTGTTGAGGTGGTGTTGCAGGGGATGCCCGACCAACTCAAGGAATGTATCGAAATTCTCAACCAAGGCTCGATTCTCGCTCATGTTGAAGCTATGTCGGTTGATTGGCGGACTCCAGAGAAACAATTTGATGAATTCAGAGTGCTCTAGTAATAAAGGAGTGCAATGACTATCATTACTGAGTCGTCTCGTTTTCATCTGCAAAGAAGAAAATGAGACGAAGGAACTTTATTTTGAACTAATGGGTTGTATATCGGTATCACACTGAATCTCATCATATGGAAAAAGGAATTATCCCAACATGCGTTGGTTTTATTATGGATGGAAATAGGCGATGGGCGAAAGCGCACGACCACTCGCCTCATGAAGGTCATAAAGAAGGCTATCGCGCACTTCAAAAAATAATTACTGCAGTTCATGCTGCGGGGATTCCTCATTTAGTATGTTACGCATTTTCAACTGAAAATTGGAAACGCACAGAGGACGAGGTGGGGTATCTCATGAATTTATTAGGACATGCACTTCGAGAATTTCGTGATGAAATCAAAAAGAAGAACGCAAAAATAAACGTCCGTATCATTGGAGAAGTAGAACGGCTCCCAAAGAATCTGCAAACTGAGATTCGCGAGAGTGAGGCTATGCAGGTTACTGACCCCGAGCTTACTGTTTGGATTGCACTCTCATATGGAGGTCGGGCCGAAATCTTGAGTGCGGTGAATAAGGCGGTTGCTCAGGGTGAGTTAATGACTGAAGAAACATTTGAAAAGTATCTATGGACAGAAGGTATGCCTGACCCCGATTTGATTATTCGGACGAGCGGAGAGGTTAGACTTTCAAATTTTCTTCTCTGGCAATCTGCATACAGTGAACTGTTTTTTACCGATACGACATGGCCTGACTTTGGAGAATTTGAGTTTCAGAGTATTCTAGAACAATATGGAAAACGACAACGGAGAGTTGGTAAATAAAATCGAGGTCCTCTACGAGGATGAGGACATGTGTGTCATCAACAAGCCTGCGGGGGTGATGGTTCATAATGATGGACGAAGTACAGAGAAAACCGTTGTTGACTGGCTCCTATCCCGTCTTCCTGCGGTGCGCGGAATAGGAGAAGGAGGTTTTGCGCAGGACGGAAGCCCGCTTGAGCGTTCGGGTGTTGTGCATCGACTCGACCGAGAGACGTCCGGGGTTCTCGTACTCGCAAAGACACAAGAAGCGTTTCTGCACCTAAAGAAACAATTTCATGACCATTACATAAAAAAGGAGTACCGGACGATTGTGTACGGAACCATGAAAGAGAAGTGGGGAACCGTTAACCGCCCTATCGGACGAAGTACCAAAGATTTCCGCTTACGGTCAGCACAGCGAGGAGCGCGCGGTGCGCTCCGGGAAGCACTTACTGATTGGGAGCTCATAGGGCAATCAGAAACGCATGCATATCTAAAAATTACCCCGAAGACAGGACGAACGCACCAGATTCGTGTTCACCTGAAGGCAATAGGGCGACCTATTGTGCACGATGAGCTCTACGCGCCACCCGAATTACTTGCGGGAGAGAACCTTGGTTTCACTCGACTCGCGCTCCACGCCTATCGGTTGCAGGTTGCGGTCTTACGTGGGGAGGAGATGACCTTTATCGCACCATTTCCGCTTGATTTTGAGGAGGCGAGCACCGCTATTGCGAGTGCCTGACTCCTGTGTTACAGTACAGCACGCTTTTTAGAGGACTTACTTACGAACAAAGTTTAATATAATTATGAATACAGCAACAGCAGGCATTACTATTTCTTCCGTAAACATGGAAGATCGACAGAACCTTGGCATTAAGTCAGGTGATACGGTGCGTGTCCACCAAAAGATTGAAGATAAGGGAAAGACTCGAATTCAGATTTTTGAAGGTCTCGTTCTTGCGCGAAAGCACGGAAATGAAGCCGGAGCGACATTTACCGTTCGAAAGGTTGTGGACGGAATCGGCGTTGAAAAGATTTTCCCACTCTACTCACCACTCATTGATAAGATTGAGATTGTCCGACGAAGTACGGTACGACGAGCAAAACTTTACTACATACGAGAGAAGGTAGCTCGAGAGATTAAGCGACAAATGCGTCGAATGAAGCTCATGGGCGTTTCTTCAGAGTCAGAAATGGAGATGAAGGCAGACCGAGAGCGAAAGGAAGCTGAAGAAGCAGCTGCAGCAAAGGTTGCTGAAGATGCACGAATCGCAGAAGAGGCGCGCATTGCTGAAGAAGCAAAAGTGAAGGCTGAAGCAGAGGCAGCAGCACAAGCTCCAGAAGTAGCACCAGAAGTTGCTGAAGCTCCCGTTGAGGAAGTTGAAGCAGAGGTAAAGGCGTAAGTATTGATTTTGGAAAAAAAGAACCACACCACTCGGTGTGGTTCTTTTGTATTCTTCGTCTCGCCTGTATACTTTTCCTGATATGCATACAAAAGAATCAACTTTCCATGAACTTGTGAAACTTATTGAAGGAGCGGGCGCTCAAGCGCATGAATATTTCATGTCTGGCAACACCTCAAATGAGCAAAAGGATGACGGCTCTGTCGTGACAAAAATAGATAGGGATATTGAAACAATCATTGTAGATTTTGTACGGACGCATTTCCCCGATGATGCGATTCGTGGAGAGGAACATGGCGAAAAGGAAGGGGGGAGTGGTTTTGTTTGGCACATCGACCCAATCGACGGAACAGATAACTTTCTCCGAAGGATTCCGTTTTGTGCTATTTCAGTTGCCCGTCTCGGGGATGATAACAATCATTCGTTTGCGATTGTTCACAATCCTATTACGAAGCAAACTTTTTCAACCTTTCATGAAGGCGCGACATACGAAAATAATCGCATTTGCAATTTAACCTCGTCACTTCTTGGAGGGAAGCTTACATTCTCAATCGGGCGTGGAAGGGAGGGGTGGATGAAGCCGGCGGGGTATGCACTTCAAGCAGGGTTCGGAATGAAGTATGGAAGGGGAACTTCGTATAACTGTACTGCGCTTGAGCTTGCGTATGTTGCCGCAGACAGAATCGATGCATTCCTTACCTATGGACTCCACTCATATGATTATGCTGCAGGACTCCTTCTTGTGCAGACAGCACAAGGTGCGATTAGCCGTTTTGAAGAGGGGAAAGGGTGGGTGCGCTATACGGGAAGCATTAAGGACTTGTGTGCGACACATGGAGACATCATCTTTGTCTCGCATCCTGACCTACACGACGAACTCACTGCGCTCATAGGGAATCCTCGAGATTGGGAAAAGGAAGGATTGCCCAATTACGCTTTGTTTACAAAACGCTAAAAAACGATTAGTATAGGCGTCACTCGGTATAACGAGTAATTGCCCAGGTGGCGAAATTGGTAGACGCACTACCTTGAGGTGGTAGCGCCTTCACGGGCATGGAAGTTCAAATCTTCTCTTGGGCACAAAATACAAAAGCCAGACACATGTCTGGCTTTTGTATTTTGTGAGACGGAGCGATGTGAGGTGCTATTCCTAATGCACCGAACCAGCGAGTCCGGACAGGAGGCACTTATGAGCGTCAGCTAATTAGTGACCTGACGTCAAAGCGAAAACGCCAAATCTTAATTTAGAAACTTGACCCCAAACAACTTGAACGTAGTGAATTAGAGTTGGACGCCAAATCTTAATTTAGTGACCTGACGTCAGAGTGTCTCTGAATTCTCTTTCCAAACTTTCCAGTATAGGTATAGACAAATACTGAGAAATACTAGAGCTGCTGTATATTTAAACTGTAACGGTGGTTGGTGAATTTTAGTAGCGTATACGAGGGCTACGATATTCGCTATAAATGATATGAAGAGTAGGAGGAAACTAAGACCTTCAGTGGTTTTCGTTTGTAGTGTTTTAATAATTTGAGGAATGTAACAAAGTGTAAAAAGGGCTGTTGCAGTCCATCCGAGTATTGATTCTATATTCACGTATACTGAAACTTATTATTCTGATATAAAGTTACTAAGATCATACGATTGGCTAAGTATTAATTTTTTATGGAAATTGAATCTCAAAAAGGGAAAGTTTTTACACTCGTTCGCCATGGTACAACTCACCTAAATGTCCAAGGGAAGTTGCGTGGGTGGCACGATGTTTCACTTGATGAAAATGGTTTACGTGAGGCAGAAGAGCTCGGACTTGCGCTTATAGATAAAGGTATTGAATGCATCATTACATCAGATTTGTTGCGTGCACAGCAGACAGCACGGGCCATCACAAATGCAACGGGTGCGCCCATCGTACTTGTTACTAATATACTCCGCCCATGGCATGTAGGTGATTTGACGGGAAAGGATGTTTTAGAAACACTCCCTATTCTCAGAGAGCATGCTTCAGATAAGCCGGATGTATCCTTAGAAGGTGGTGAAAGTTTTAATTCATTTAGAAATCGCTTTTTAGGGGGTGTAAAAGAACTATTAAAGGAATACGAGGGTACACATGTAGCATTAATCACCCACCATCGAGGTGACCGTACGGTAGCAGCATGGGAAGCGACGGGATTCGCCGACGATCTCAGTATTGACCTCGATGTTTTTTTACAAAAAGGAATTGAGCCGGCTACATATCGTCACATTGTTACTTCTTAAAAATATATCTGATTCACATATGGAAAAAGTTCACTTTATTGGTATTGGAGCACAGAAGTCAGGAACGTCGTGGGCGTATACCTGTCTCTATGAGCATCCCGAGATTTGTATACCAGTAAAAGAAATACATTTTTTTAGTCGTCCGCGGTACGCAAATGGAAAAGACTGGTACGAAGCACACTTCAAGAATTGTAAGCCTGGGGTGCGGTGTGGTGAATGGTCGACTTCGTATTTGTATTCCAAGGAAGCCCCTGAGCGTATACACGCATGTTATCCAGATGCAAAGATTCTAGCCATTCTCAGAAATCCTGTGGATAGAGCGTACTCACAGTATAGGAACACTGTGCGGAGTGGCGAAATTCCAAAAACGATGACCTTTGAAGAATATAGTTTAGAAGACGACAGCCTCTGGAAACAAGGGTTGTACGCAGAGCAACTCGATGAGTACTTCAAGTATTTTAAAAGGGAACAAGTTCTCGTTCTCATATATGAAGATATACGAAAGGATCCTATTCTCTTCATGCGACGTATTCATGAGTTCTTAGGAGTTAATCCTGATTTTGTATCGAGTATGGTTCATACCGAAGTTAATGTTGGGCGGACACCTGCGGTTGTTGGAGTTGATAGAGTCATTCATCACATATCAGAATTCCTCAGGAGAAACGGTTTTGATCGGTTTGTTCACGCAGTACGAAAAACAGGAATAACAGAAAAGTTAAGACATATAAATACAGTAGAGAAAGCGGAACAGAAAAAAGAAAAGACATTTGATGCCACTACATACAAACAGAGATTTGTTGATGATGTTAGTAAGCTGTCAAAAATTCTCAATCGAGATATGAGAAAGGAGTGGGATATATAGGATACCTACAAGTACGTGGTGATATTGCACATGCCCAGTGGGCAAAAAGGGAAGAGATTCTACTACTTTTGATTTAGATACTCTCTCAAATACGCAAGTTCTCGTGCCAAGATAAATTTTCCTTGGTAGGTATTTGGTACATCTTTCTCCATTTTTACGATTGCTTCTTCAGGAGTCATCCAGAGTGTAATCATTCCTTCGTCAATTTCAGCTTGTTCAAGATTTGTTTCGGTCATTTCACCCACAATCTGAGCAACGAAGCAGTACGACATATGGATAAGCTTGTGTTCTTTTCGAAATTCAAGAACGGTTCCAATCTCATTCATTATTTCTGAATCATACCCAACCTCTTCCAAAATTTCGCGCTTGAGCGCTTCCTTTATATTTTCACCCTTCTCCACGCCACCCCCAGGGAGTTTGTGGAAGTGGTGATTTTCGAGGTATTGGATTGAAATGAGCGGACTTCCTTCTTTTACTAAAATCGCACGAGCGCTCTTCCGTAACTCAAAAGTTTCGCCGAGTGTTTCAAAGTCACTTATGCCAAGTGATTTGTCTGATATTTCTGCAAGTAATTTCATATAGGGAGTATAGCATCTCGAAAGGAAACCTCGACAATTCGTGTGAAAACAGATATAAATACTCGGTCCACTCATGGCGGCTATGGTGTAACGGTTAACACTGGAGCTTGTGGAGCTCTCAATCAGGGTTCGATTCCCTGTAGCCGCCCCAAGAGAGAATAAGTTGAGCAAAACGTTCATTACGTGTTGCTGTATCAAGGTTTTTGTCCAGTTCCAACCGATTATA
>CAZWYM010000013.1:0-13503 GCA_964638425.1 uncultured Candidatus Saccharibacteria bacterium | reverse complement strand
TCTATCTGCTGTCACGCCAGTGGCACCGCAGAGTAGCTATGTTGGGAATGGATAACTGCTGAAAGCATCTAAGCAGGAAGCCAACTCTGAGATGAGGAATCATTAAGTCTCCAGAGAGATGATCTGGTTGATAGGCACTAGGTGTACGCACAGCAATGTGTGCAGCCAAGGTGTACTAATTGGACGTAATTCCTGTAGGGAATACTGTACATTGCTCAACTGAGTACGTGCATGTTCGTTGCTAGAATTGCTCTACATGCATCTTCCGCCTTAAAAAGGGAAGGTGCAACGCTGTACAATTTTTTGAAGTAAAATTGTTTTGTCGTCGCAGTTGAAATAAACTGAAAAAAATAGAATATGCGATGTATTGAATACAGAAACAAGGTTTTCTGAATAAGCGTGGGTGTAACTCAGCGGTCAGAGTACTGGAAGTCTTTTTGGATTAGATACCTAAAGAGCAAAAGTTCCAGATGTCATTGGTTCGAATCCAATCACCCCGACCTTTCTTTTTTGAAAGGTCCCTTGTTCCTGTATTCAATATGAGACAAGAAATCGCGAGAAGGGTGAGACAGTCTGGGAGACTGTCGCAAGACCTTGAGCAACTGCTGCGAAAGGTGTACAGTTCCTGTAAGGAACACCCGTTACAAAAAAGATTTTTGAAAATTGAATAATTGAAGGTTGTGAGTTGGTGATCTCGCGAGAAGGGTACACCCGTTCCCATTCCGAACACGGAAGTTAAGCTTCTCTGCACCGATGGTACTTCTTTTGAGGGAGAGTAGGTCATCGCCAACTCACAGTCTTCAATTTTCAAAATTCTTTTTTTAAATAAAAACCAGAGATATCTCTGGTTTTTATTTATTCCGAACTTCTTACAGAAGCTGTCCACTCATCCGTCTCTTTTGCTCGCTCAGCTCTCAAAAGATACTGGATGAGTCTTGCGAAAGTGATGTTGAATCACTTTCTTCCTTCCCTCGGAAATGAAAGGAAACATCCTTTCATTTCGCTCGCTCACTCGAAAGCCAAGCTTGCTAGCATCGGTAAAACATCATCCCATGATGTTTTACCCCCTTCGGGGGGAGAGTAGATCACCGCCGTCCAGCGATTGGCTCTGTGTAGAGCAAATCTTGGTCATTTTTTTCTTCTTGTAAAGAAAAAATGACAGACCTGAAGTTATAGTCGCTTGCGCTCATTAACTTCTAGGCCACAGAAATTTAAGTGAATAAATGAGCGTAGCGACTATTATGAACTTATGTCGGAATTTGTTCTGCCGTTGGGCAAATTCTGACCAACATAGTCGCTACGCTCGTTTGCTCACTTCACTTTAAGTGCTGATTTTTTTGTGCATTTAGATTTTGTAACTTGAAATTTTATAGGGGGGGGGTAGAATGAAACAATACTAAATTATAGAGTTTGTTATTTATGGAAAAACTCCCTCTTAAAAAACTCAGCCTAGCTACAGGACTCAAGATTTTCTTGCTGCCACTTTTAGCATTCTTAGGCTTTTTGTCTTTTCTTTGGGGTGCTCCAGAAAGACCTTTAATAATTATTTTGTTACAGATTGGAGGGGTAATAAGTATTGGGTGGTTGTTATTTGTTCTTATCAAGTTTCTTGCACCGAAAGGCAAGCATCTAAGACTGATTCAGATTGTCCGCTTATTGATCTTGGTGCAGATTGTACTATATTTTTTAGCACTTTTTGATATTTGGACTTTCTGATTATGTATAACAAACAAATCCCTGCAACAGCATCGCTGTTGCAGGGATTTGTTTGTTATACTATATGCATGTTTAGGGCATGGGCATTTTGGCGACGCGTACAATACGGATTTGGATTCCTCATGGTTGTTTCTTTGATAGGAACAGGCCTTTACTATATGTATGGGTACGAGGCACCGAACTGTTTTGATGGTGTCCAAAACGCAGATGAGCGCGGAGTGGACTGTGGAGGAGCCTGCCAGCGAATTTGTAGCTTTGATATTACTCAGCCAGCAGCACTCTGGTCTGAGGCATTTAAGATTGTTGATGGTCAATACAATGCGGTTGCATATGTAGAAAATCGAAATAAGAGCATTGGCTCACCAACAATGCATTACAGCTTCAAACTTTATGATGATGAGGGACTCATTACTGAACGCGAAGGAACGACCGTTCTGCCTCCTGATAGTGTGTACCCAATCTTTGAGGGAAGAATTATGACTGGCTCACGTGTCCCTACGAAGACTACGATCGAGTTCACTAAGGAAATTCTTTGGATTCCTGGCAATATTGGAAGAGAACAATTCACACTCGAAAAGCGCGAACTCATTAACGCTGATAGTAAGCCAAAGCTCACTGCTCAGCTTCGCAATACGACACTCGATGAAGCTCGTGATGTAGAGGTAATCGCAACCATTTTTGATTCAAAGGGTCACCCACTCACTGCAGCACGCACCTTTGTGGATTCATTCAAGGGACGCACCACTGCAGATGTTGTCTTCACTTGGCCAGAACCAATTGCCAAGACACTCCGAAGCTGTGAGACACCAACAGATGTTGTTCTTGCGATTGATCTCTCTGGAAGTATGAATAATGACGGTGGGACACCACCACAACCGATCACATCGGTACTCGGGGCTGCAAAATCTTTTGTCACACGACTCAAGGAACATGACCAGTCAGCGGTTGTGACGTATGCAACAAATGCAACACTCGTTGAAGAGCTCACTTCCGAAAGTGCTCGTATCAGCGACGTCATTTCAAAATTGTCGATTGATCCAAAGGAGGAGCGGGGAAGTACAAATATCGGGGATGCATTCAAGCGCATCAGAGAAGAGCTTGGTTCTTCGCGACACAGTACTGAGGCACGGAAGGTTGCGATTCTACTCACTGACGGTCTTGCTACTGCACCACAAAAGGATCCTGAGCAGTATGCGCAGAGCGAAGCGACTCTACTGAAGAGTATGGGGGTTACTGTATTTACTATTGGACTTGGAGAGCAGGCGAACGACGAATTCTTAAAGAACATTGCCTCAAGCAATACCCAGTACTACAAAGCACCTTCAGTACGTGAGCTCAATGCAATCTATACTTCAATTACAAAAGACATTTGCGAGGATGGTGCTACCGTTGTAGAAATTATACCTAAAGCAGAGACCACTTTTACTCCACTGCGGTGACCAGAAAATAAAGAGCGATAGCGACTATATTTTCTGAGTCCGTCCCAAAATTTTATCCCTAATAAATTTTAGGACGCCTCTAGTTTATCCATCTGAATTTGAGAGTTTTTTAGATTAGTAGTATCTGGATTAGTGATAAAATTTACCTTTGGACAAGGGGAGAGATTTCGCGCATAATGGGTAGGTGAGACTCCTCCGCACACTCTACGCAAGCATCGATTTATGGCTTATCTCAGCCGTTATTTTTTTGACGCTCCTCGGTTTGGTGACGATGTACACTTTCGATGGAGATAATTCATACTTTGAAAAACAAATTGCTTGGATAGGAATTGCATTTGTCGGGCTTATCATTTCAATTATTCCTGACTATCGTTTCCTTCGTCAGGGGAATACAACATTTTTTATTTATTTAGGTGTTCTTTTTCTTTTGGTACTCGTTCTCTTTGTTGGGGAGACGGTGAAGGGAGCGCAGAGTCGTTTCGATTTGGTATTTTTCTCGCTCCAACCTTCAGACCCAGCGAAGTTGGTACTCATCGCAATTCTCGCAAAGTATTTTTCAAAACGCCATGAGCTCATCGATGATTTTAAACACATTCTCGTGTCGGGGGTATACGCGCTCCTCATCTTTGGATTGGTATTTATCCAGCCAGACTTTGGGTCGGCAATGATTTTGTTTTCGATTTGGTTTGGAATGGTTCTCGTTGCAGGAATTTCATTTCGACACCTCGCAGTCGTTGGGGTTGTTGGGGTCATTACGTTTCTTACACTCTGGAATTTCGGATTTCAGGAGTACCAAAAAGACCGTATCTTAACATTCCTCCATCCACTCGCCGATATTCAGGGGACAGGGTACAACGCCTATCAATCCACCATCGCCGTTGGTTCAGGACAACTCCTTGGGAAAGGGGTAGGGTATGGCACTCAATCAAAACTCCAATTCCTTCCTGAGTATGAGACCGACTTTATTTTTGCTGCCTTCGCAGAAGAGTGGGGACTTGTCGGGGTACTCCTCTTATTCTTCTTGTTTGCGGTAGTTATATGGAGGCTTCTGTATCATGCTATTCGGGGTGCTACAAATTTTGAACGACTCTTTGCGACGGGAGTCGCCATACTTTTTATTAGTCATTTTTTCATTCATATTGGAATGAATATAGGACTTCTTCCGGTAACAGGAACAACCGTTCCATTTCTCTCGTACGGGGGGTCGCATCTCCTCACTGAATTTCTTGGAGTAGGTATCGTTATCGCAATGGCGCGGTACACAAAGCAACAGTACGTTGCTAAAGAATTCTTGGAGTGACGCATTACGTAAGCATCGTTTATGTGTACGTTACTATTTGCTTGTATATTGAGCAATTGTTTTTTCAAGAACTGTCTCTAGAGCGAACCCGGAACTCACTTTTTCTTTCAATCTTAAACTGTATGTCTCTGCTTCGTCAGCATGTTGTGCTATATGTTCGAGCGCTTTCTCGATCGATTCTTGGCTCACTGGATCAATAAGTAAGCCATTTTCTTTGTGTGTGATTATTTCAGGGATTCCACCAACCTTGCTTGCTATTACAGGAAGTCCCGCACTACCTGCCTCAAGGAGAGCGTAGGGCATTCCTTCCTTATACGAAGGGAGTATAAAGGCATCAAAAGCGTGTAAATAAATTCGGGCATCAGGGACATACCCCGCGAGATGAATATCATTTTCAATACCATGCTCCTGTATATACGAATGGAGTGTTTCAAATAACTCGCCCCCACCTAGTATGGTGTAAAAAATGCGCTGGGCTGGGTTCTTCGCGTTGTATGCAGCCACCGCTTTCACTACAGTGAGAAGATTTTTATTTGCAGTTAATTCTGCAACGGTAACGAGCCACAGATCATTTTTGTGTTGCTCAATGGTCTCATTCGAAAATAATATTTCTCTTGAAGCTTCATGAGAGAGAAAATCAATACGGGGGAGAGCGTTAGGTATTACGACAGACTTTCTTTTTGTAAATGGCATGTACGTGTGTTTTGCATCAATAGCCGAAACTAAAATTATTTTGTGAGCGAGTAGTGCTGTTGCGTATGAAAGTCCCCATATCATACCTCTCCAAAAAAAATTTCGGCGTTCGTGGAAGGGCCATCCGTGTGCTGTATACACAATGAGTGGAACTCGAGCAAATCTAGCAATGAGAGAGCCACTTCCACCAGCTTTAGAACTATTCAGATGAACGATATCTGGTTTCAGCTCACGAATGAGACCATTGAGTTCAATACATGAGTGCACCTCTTTCAAAAGGTGTATGTCTCGTTCAAAACTCTTGATGGTGTGTGTTTGGATTCCATTTTTTTCGAGCTTCTGTTTTAACAAGCCCTCGCCACCAAAGGCTACAACTACCTCGTACGCATCTTTGGGGAGGTTCGTTGCTAATTCAAAAACATAACGCTGAGCGCCTCCAAAATTAGATTTAGTTATAATGTATAAAATTTTTATTTTTGATTGCATATCGTAAGTTGCTGTTAGTATCCCATGTAACTCCTGGGAGCGGTAGAAAAGATACGTAGGTTGCCTCTATTGCAGAAAGTGATTCATACCGTATTATACCTACCATGTCATTATTTGTCCGCGGAGGAACCATAGGCCTACTCATAGGTGATTTTTTGGTGTTTTCTGGGGCGCTTGTACTCACCCTTTTAATTCGGTATCAGTCTATACCTTCTGAAGAGGTGGTACGGGAGCATTTACAACCATTTTTCTTTTTATTTTGTATTTGGATACTTGTCTTTCTTATTACTGGACTCTATGACCGTCACGTCTCACTCGTTCGTAAAAATATTCCCGCGCTCGTTTTGAAAGTTCAATTCTTTAATATCCTCATCGCAGCGTTGTTCTTTTTCATTTTTTCTTTTGGAATTGAGCCAAAAACAAATCTTGTTATTTATCTCTTTACCTCAACAGCACTCATTACACTCTGGCGACTATATGTGTACCCTCGCATTACCGTAGGGAAGCCTATGCGGGCACTCATCATTGGCGATAGTGAAGAAGCTCTCGCTGTTGCTCGCGTATTCGATCATAATCCCTTTTTCCAAAATGTGCAGGCTTTTCTCCTGAGTAGTACAGACATACCGCTCTTTGATGAATTTCATTCTGCGTTTAGTCGGTTTGTTGCAAAACAAACACCCGATTTGGTAATTGCCGATATGCGTGATGTGTATGCATCTCGTATGGTGAGCGATTTCTACACACTCGCGTTTGGAAATGCGCATATTCGCTTTTTTAATTTACCAACATTTTATGAGCAATTACATCACCGTGTTCCACCGTCACTTATTGAGGAAAGTTGGTTACTTGAAAATGTAACCACAGGGTCACCACACTACGCGCACGATGCGATAAAGCGTTTGATTGATATCGTAGGAGCGTGTATTTTGCTCGTACCAGCATTATGTATAGCGCCTTTCATCATCGTTGCGATGGTTACTGGCGACAAAGGTCCACTCTTTTATAAAGCGGAACGAGTTGGGCAATACAATAAAATAATTCGAATCTTGAAGTTGCGCACTATGTCAGGAATGGATAGTCCTGACGATGCGATAAAAAGTACGTTACAGGTGACACGGCTTGGTGCTTTCCTCAGAAAGACCCGCATTGATGAACTACCTCAATTAATTAATATTTTGAAAGGAGATCTTTCTTTCATTGGCCCACGCCCAGAAATTCCAACACTTGCACACGTATATGCAGAAAATATTCCATACTATAATTTACGTCACTTAACGAAGCCGGGACTTTCAGGATGGGCTCAGATTAATAATTTTGATGTACCACGCGGGGGAGTTGATGTCCCGCGTACCATCAATAAGCTCTCATTTGATCTTTACTATCTAAAACACCGGTCACTTCTTCTTGACATCGAAATCGCATTAAAGACAATCAACATTCTCCTTATGCGGACAGGAACTTAAGTGGTATTGTTTTTGTTACAAATATCGTAATTATAATTCGTTAATCATGACAACATATCTTATAACGGGAGGGGCAGGTTTTATCGGGACGAATCTTTCGGAGAGATTGGTACATGACAAACACAGGGTTATTGTTGTGGATGATTTGAGCGCCGGAAATGCAGAGCGGTTACCACATGAGGTTGAATTTCATAAACTAGATATCTGTAGTACCGATGCTCTTGAGCAGGTGATGCACGATGTTGATGTTGTTGTGCACCTCGCCGCACTTCCACGAGTTCAATTTTCTATTGAGCATCCATTTGAAGCACAGCACGTAAATGTCGAAGGTACACTCTCAGTACTTGAAGCTGCTCGAAAGGCTGGAGTGAGGCGTATTGTGTACGCAGCGTCAAGCTCCGCGTATGGTGATCAAGAAATAATGCCTCTTAACGAAAAGCTTCCGGCACAGCCAAAGAGCCCATATGGACTTCATAAATATTATGGTGAAATCCTTATGAAGCTCTGGAGTGATATCCATGGGATTGAGACAGTCTCATTGCGTTTCTTTAATGTGTACGGACCACATCTTGATCCGAATGGTGCTTACGCACTCGTCATTGGACGATTTTTAAAACAGCGACTTGGAAATGTGCCAATGACTATTACTGGCGACGGTAAACAGACTCGTGATTTTACTCATGTTCGAGATACTGTAGATGGTATTGTGCGCGCGAGCCAAAGTGAAAAAGTTGGAAAGGGAGAAGTACTCAATTTGGGTGCTGGACGTAACGTGAGTATCAATATGATAGCGGAACTTATTGGTGGTCCTGTTGAGTATGTTGCACCGCGTATTGAGCCGAAACACACCCTTGCAGATTCGAGTCTTATCAAAGAGGTTCTTGGATGGCAACCAACTATTTCTATTGAGGAGGGCATTGTGGAACTTAAAAAACAATACAATCTCACATGATTGTAAGCGGCAAACAAATTGCTGAAGCAATATATGAAAAGGCGCGAGCAAGAATTCAAACACTTGGGCGAGTTCCTGTACTCACAATTATTACCTGTGCGCCAAATTTTGAAACACAGAAGTATCTTGTCTTAAAAGAGAAGAAGGCACTCGCTGTCGGTATCGAAACGCGCATTTTTGAACTAGAGGTCGAGCACACTACGGAGAATTTTATTCAGGCGGTACATGAAGCTGTCGCTGTTTCTGATGGAATCATCGTACAACTACCACTCCCAAAACACATTGATACGAACGCGGTCATGCAAAGTATTCCATCGTCACATGATGTAGATGCGCTCAACCCCGCTACCGAGGAACTCCTTTCACCTGTCGTTGGATCAATTAAGGAAATCCTCGCTACGCACGAAATTGGAACGCATCAGAAGATGGTGACTATTATTGGAAGTGGTCGGCTTGTCGGAATTCCAGCATCGCAGTGGTTTCAAGAGCAGGGTGCATCAGTGAGTGTGGTAACGAGGGACACAGAGGACATTTCATATTATACAAAGAGCGCTGACATTATCGTGTGTGGAGCAGGGGTACCAAATCTCCTCACTCCAACAATGATTAAAGAAGGGGTAGTAATACTCGACGCAGGCACCTCAGAAGACGGGGGAGAGCTCCGAGGAGACGCAGATCCACTCTGTGCAGAGAAAGCCTCACTTTTTACTCCTGTCCCTGGGGGAATAGGGCCTATAACTATTGCCATGCTCCTCGCAAATGTGGTTGAGTGTGCTGAGCGGAAGGCTGCTGTGGTATAGTTTCTTTCATACATTAAGAGGTATTTGGCAGTATATATAAGCATATGAGCGATAATCAAAAAGAAGGAGGGAGCGCTGAAGGAGTTATTCGAATTTTTAGAGCCATTGCAGTAATTGCCATTGCTGCTGTTGTGGGGTACTTCGTGTACGTGACAACGATAAACCAAAATTCTCCGTACGCTTTTAAACTTGGACTCGACCTTTCTGGTGGAAGTCATCTCGTATATGAAGCCGATGTTTCTTCACTTTCTCCAGAAGAAATCCCTGACCTCATGAATGTACTTCGTGAGGTGATTGAGCGACGCATCAATGTGTTCGGAGTTTCTGAACCCGTTGTTCAAGTAGAGCGAAGTAGTATTGTTGCCGATAAGAAGCAGGAGCGACTCATTGTTGAGCTCCCAGGTGTTGCAAATGTTGACGATGCAGTGAAAGAAATCGGGAAGACACCACTTCTTGAATTTAAATTGATTGACGAAGAAGCTGTTACTGCACAAGCGGGTGCAGAAAAAGCTGTTGCCGATGCTAAAGCAGAAGGGAAAGAGATTGACCCAGCTACATTAGGTTTGAAAGATCCATTTATTAAAACAGATCTCACAGGGCGATACCTTAAGGGAGCTGAACTTGTCTTTGGGAACAGTAATGGGGGAGGACTTTCGAATGAGCCAATAGTAAGCATTACTTTCAATGATGAAGGGGCAGAGCTGTTTGAAAAAATTACACGAGAAAATATTGGTGAACGTCTCGCCATTTTCCTTGATGGAACAATGATGTCATCTCCCGTTATCAATGAAGCGATTGGAGGAGGGAAGGCAATTATTTCTGGGAACTTTACCCCTGAAGAGGCGCGAGAGCTTGTTCGTAATCTAAACTTTGGTGCACTGCCTGTGCCGATTACTCTCGTGAGTACTCAGAGTATCGGTTCATCACTCGGAGATGAAGCGCTCCATGCAGGAGTGTATGCAGGTGTTGTTGGGTTTATTATCCTCGCTATCTTCATGATTCTCTGGTACCGGCTCCCTGGAGTTATTGCGGTACTCGCACTCGTCGTGTACATCGCTATTATGCTTGCACTCTTCAAGCTTATTCCAGTCGTACTTACCGCTGCAGGACTTGCAGGGTTTATCCTTTCGGTTGGTTTGGCAGTTGATGCAAATGTGCTTATCGCGGAACGTATGAAGGAAGAGCTCTTGAGTGGTAAGAAGATTGATAGCGCAATTAAAGAAGGATTTAGTCGTGCATGGCTCGCTATCCGAGATTCAAACATTGCTCATATTATCGTTGGTATTATTTTGTTCTGGTTTGGAACGGCACTTATTAAAGGATTCGCACTCGTATTTAGTATTGGTGTTATTGTTTCAATGTTCTCGGCAATTACCATCTCAAGAACACTCCTTATTGCGCTCCCTGTAAATGCTGACAGTAAGCTCGGGAAGTTTTTAATGGGTTCAGGTATTTCACATTAAATCTACACATATGAATATAAAGCAAAATCAAAGTATCCTTTTTATCCTTCCTGTCTTCTTCTCTCTGTGTGCAATTGTTGCCATTCTTGCATGGGGACTAAAACCAGGAATCGACCTTGCAGGAGGTTCAATGCTCCAGGTTTCATACAGTGAGCGTCCTGCAGTTGAGGGGGTGCAGGATAAAGTTGCAGAACTCGGCTACGGGGAGGTTCGTGTACAGCCATCGAATGAAAAGGATTTTATCCTTCGTCAGCGCGAACTTACTGGAGAAGAGAAGACAAAACTGATGGAAACACTTGGTACCTTCGGTACAGTAAATGAGGTACAGTTTAATTCTGTTGGTCCGACTATTGGAGAGGAAATTGTTCGTAAGTCATGGTGGGCAATTGCACTTGTATCGCTTTCGATTATTGCCTTTATCGCGTTTGCATTTCGCCATGTGTCAGAGCCAATTGCTTCATGGAAGTATGGAGTTGTCGCAATTATTACACTGCTTCACGACATCCTTATTCCGACAGGCATCTTTGCATACCTTGGGTACGCACGGGGTGCAGAGGTGGGCGTTTTCTTCATTGTTGCGATTCTCACCACGTTGGGTATTTCTATCAACGACACCATCGTCGTGTTTGACCGTATACGAGAAAACTTAAGCATCAATGAAAAGAAAGGGAAGTTTGAAGTGTTTGGAGATCTCGTGTGGAGAAGTATTTACCAAACACTAGCTCGTTCAATCAATACCTCAGTCACGGTTGTGATCATGCTCGTTGCACTCTTTATCCTCGGACCGGAGTCAACAAAAGATTTCTCACTCACACTCATTGTCGGTATGATTGCAGGAACCTATTCTTCAATCCTTCTTGCAAGTCCGCTCCTCGTTCAAATTGAGAAGTGGCAATCAAAAGGAAAAGTTAAATGAGATAATGAGCGTAGCGACTATATCGAATTTACGTCCCAATTTCCTTATTCATAAAGGAAATTGCTGGACGCATGAGTTTTTTAAGGAGAGTATAGCGACTATATCGAATTTACGTCCCAATTTCCTTATTCATAAAGGAAATTGCTGGACGCATGAGTTTTTTAAGGAGAGTATAGCGACTATAAAAAACGTGAGCCTTATTCCATTAAAATCTAAATAAGTTTTCACCCTAATATGTTAATAGGAATCACTGGAACAGACGGCGCAGGCAAAGGGACTGTCGTCGATTACCTCGTACAGAAAAAAGATTTTACTCACTACTCAGCAAGAGCGATCTTTATAGACGAACTCACTAAACAAGGAAGAGGGCTTACCCGTATCGATTTGCGCCTCATGGGAAATGAATTGCGAGAAAAATATGGAAATGATTTTCTCGTCACCTACTATCTTAAGAAAATGTCAGAGGATAATGTTCAGAACGCGGTCATTGAATCCATTCGTGCGGTAAGCGAAGCAGAAGCTCTGAAAAAGGCGGGAGGGGTCTTACTTGCGGTTGATGC
Source organism: uncultured Candidatus Saccharibacteria bacterium (assembly GCA_964638425.1). Taxonomy (GTDB): domain Bacteria; phylum Patescibacteriota; class Minisyncoccia; order Phycocordibacterales; family UBA918; genus Damh-18. The sequence goes on along the minus strand of CAZWYM010000013.1, from coordinate 1,715 downwards.
TGATCAGGAATTACGCTATACCCGCGTACAGGAAAGAAGGTCGGAAAGTGATCGGGTGAGCTTCGAGCAATTTGCCGAACATGAAAAGCTTGAGAATAATGATCCCAATCCCCACGGTATGCAAAAGCAGAGAGTAATAGAAATGGCAGACTATGTCATTAAAAATGATGGAAATAGGGAAGACCTCTTCGATAAAATTGATGCAACGTACGAAAAAATATCCTCATAGACTGAGGATATTTTTTAATTAGTTATGGGTGAATTTTTGTCCCAATGAATGGGCGTCCTTCAAGGTAGTTTTCTATTTCGGTAATATTTTGTCCGTTTACCACAGCCACCTCGAGGTTGTGTGACTGAGCTACACGTGCAGCAACAGGGTCAAACGGAGCAGAGAGACCAGGGCTCCACTCGGTTGGGATAAGTTTTATAAAGTCAGCCCATGAAATGTCCTCAATCTTTTTTGCGTCAGGATTTCTCTTGGGATTGTCAGTGTAGACGTAGTCTATATTGGAAAGATTCATTAGTTTTGTTGCGCCACAGTTAATTGCTATTTGTACTGCACGCAAATCAGTTGAAGCGCCAGGTCGATATCCCGCTGCGATAACGACAGGGCTATCCTTTGGAACGTCCGTTATTTCATCAGGGTTCGTAATCATCTCTGGGTGAGCGCTGTCTCGAAAAATTGTTCGGAGGAGATGGCCGTTTAAGCGTGTTGCATGGATACCCATCCAGTCTAAGTCTTCTGGGTTAAGTTCAGTTACTGATGCAGCTGCATCCTGATACCTTCGTGCAGTTTTTCCACCACCAGCGATAATAATAAAGCGCCGCTTCCCGAGCGCTGTTTGGTGTTCAATTAAATTTTTAAAATCTGCGAGAAAGAGGCTATCAATAGAGTCGGGGACAATGAGTGACCCACCAACTGACATTATGACGGTTTCCATTACTCACAGTGTACCGTGGGAGGCTTAAAATCTCAATATTCTCTATCCTCAGGAGGGAAAAAGCGTACAAAAAAGAGGCTTATTTCCGGTACAAAATAGCACCCGTTTTCAATATAAATGAACACACACAAAAAGGGTTGACCTTTTCACTCGTACCTGTATAATAGCGCCACTGTCCATTCTGAATACTTTATTGAGTATTTAGGATTTTGGAGGACGGTCGTTTTTTGTTATAGCTCGAGCATATATACACCAAGACATAGTCTTGAATGTAATGCACGAGGTTTGCATGGCAAAGGCCAGCAAATTACATATTTGGTATATCAATCAGCAAGTTGGTATATCAACGTACAAAGTTGTATAGACAACGTCTTTTTTGACGTTAGATATAGAACGGTACGCATCAGCAAAATTGAATATTGGTAAAATATTCCACCAAATGAAGAAGGCAAAAGTAATTATGATTTTATACATTGTATCGAATCGTACATTTTCTTTTGTCTTATCCTTAGAAATTGTTTGTTGAGGGAGAATAGTAAGTACAGTTCTCCATTACTCACAGACGCAAGATCTCATCATTGATGAAGATCCTGTTTAAACTTAGAGTTTGATCCTAGCTCAGGGTGAACGCTGGCGGCGTGGATGAGGCATGCAAGTCGAATGGGTTTAGACCCATGGCAGACGAGGTAGGAACACGTAGGTACGTACCCCAAAGTCACGGATAACCCGGAGAAATCCGGAATAATACGTGATGGTCTCGAAAGAGTAAAGATT
>CAZWYM010000012.1:0-14922 GCA_964638425.1 uncultured Candidatus Saccharibacteria bacterium | reverse complement strand
AACGTTCATTACGTGTTGCTGTATCAAGGTTTTTGTCCAGTTCCAACCGATTATATTCGGCTTCTAATGCAGGATATGCTTTTTCTATTGGAACGAACCATTCGTTGCGTGTTATATGGATTTCTTTGTCCTTCACCAAGTAGTTCTGACCGAGTGCTGAATAAATCTCACGCTTCTTCTCAAGAGTGCCTGAAATAAACTCCTTTCGTGCGTAACGGGCAAAGTTGAATGTTTTTTCTGTGAGTTCCAACCACTTGTCTGCTCGGCTTTCTGTTTCTCGTAGATTGCTTGTGAGTTTTGCAATCTTCGCTTTGAGGTCATCACGCTCTCGGATAAATGTTTCATCATCAATAAGCTCTCGGTATCGCATCTTGGTGAGGGTATCAAGCTCTTTCTGGGCTGTCGTAAGTGCCTTGTGTTGATTTTCGTATATCTTTGTTCGTTCTTCAATTTCTTTGTCGTTATCTCTATTGAGGATTTCCAAAGCCCACTCCTGAAACTTTGGAAGAATAGTGAAGCGTTCAAGCTTTATATCAATTTGGTCCTCAAGCTCCTTGAGCGTCATTGGTTTTCGTTGGTCACACGCAACATCCTTTTTTCTTCGGGTGCAGTGGTAATAGATGTACGTTTTCAACTCCCCAGTGCTTTTCACTATTTTGGTCTTTTCACTTGCGGTGTACATTGAGCCACACACTTCACATCGCATTACGCCCGTATAAGCGAACTCGTGTGTTTGTGAGCGTGGCTTACCCTTCTTTCCCAAAATGACTTGCACACGGTCATACTCTTCCAGTGTAATCATCGCTTTGTGGTTGCCCTTGTAGACTGTTCCTGCCCACGTAAACGCCCCTGTATAGAAGATGTTGGTAAACATCTTGTACATCACGCTGTTTGCGAGTTCTACGCCACCGTCACGCTTTGTCTTCGGTGAGAGGAAGCCCCATTCTTTGTTCGCAATTTGTCTGATTTGTTGTGGTGTGTAGTTTCCCGTAAGCATCAGGTCCCACATCTTACGCACGAGCATAAAGCGTTCATTGTCCTCAACAATCGTATGCTCTATCACATCATTGAAATATCCGAGAGGAGCACGGGAAGGGAGCCATCCTCGGTCTGCCTTGCCCTCCATACCTCGTTTACTATTCTTGCGGAGGTCTATGATGAACTGATTTGCCATACCACTCTCAACATTGAAAAGAAGAACGTTATCATCGGGGAGATATTGTCGGTCAATTGTTTGTATGGATTTCAAAGCACCTTGTTGGAGCATCCAGCTCAAAGTTCCGCTATCAATTGGGTTGCGTGATAGGCGATTTATCTGCCAGCACAAAATACCTTGAGCTTCACCTTTTTCAATACGCTCAAGCATTTCAGTAAAGACAGGACGGCAGTACGGCTTCTTTGCTGTCTTTGCCTCGGTAAGCACTTCCTTGATGGTGATGCCCAGCGACTTTGCGAGTTCCTTCATTCGGCTCGTCTGGTCATCAATAGACTGGACCTGACGGTCCTCACTCTCTGACGACTTTCGTGCGTAGAGGAAGTATGTAATTTTAGTATCAGTTTCTTTCATATAAAAACCCGAAAGGGACGTTCTGGTTGACCCAGCATTGGCAATCACGAGGACTGAACACAACGGCTGGCAAAACGCCCCTCTCGGGTTCCGTTGTGTATTCAATAAAAAAACCTCGTAAACATACCTGCTGGGTCAACATAAACATTATGTCACATAAATCGGTCTTTGTGTTGAGCATATTGGCGATAACTCATACCTGCCTGTAGACCGAGTTTCTCAAGCTGTCGTTGCTTCCTCGTGGGTTTCCCGTTGTAGTACGGACGCTTTATCGTCTCTTCTAGGTCTTCCATCTTCTTCTGAAGGGTAAGGACATTGAACAGTGGAAAGAGATTGTACCTACGATTGGTTTTTTTTGAGCTGTATGTGAGGTCATAACAGTGACGACACGCAAAGTAGTCACCATCTTTGTACAACGTACCTACACGCCGTCCGCAATACTTTCCACTTTTGTACCACGGGCAGGTGAACCAAAACCGTTTCCCACCATATCTACACGGTGTAGTGGTGAGAGGTATCTTGTAGTCAAAATCCTTCTTCTCATCGGTATCACGGTCTGTCTGGGTGTAATAGATGCGAAGATAACCCTCATCACCTATAGATGTCTGAATACTGACACTGCTTTTGTGTTCACCCCCGAACCCACTCTGTGTCCACGTTATTGTGCCCGAACGCCATCCGTATTTGAAGTACCCGTGCTTCTTGAGAAAGCTTGTGGTGATTTTTCGTGCATCGTCTGCTTCATTTTTGCTCATAAAGTTGCCGAAATCATTTGAGATTGTCACACTCATTTTTCCTATAAAACCGACCTTTCACTTTGATATTGCTTGGTATCTTATTTATTTTGAATGCAGACATAAAATGGTGGATTTTACGAAACGAACCCACCTTCTTTTTCTCCTGAAACATCCACATCTAACGCAATCGGGGGTGGGACGTTCTCACCATTTCGTCGTGCTTGGAGACGCTCAAGCTCGTGAAGTGCCCTGTATATACTCCGCACGAGCATCGTCTCATAGCGAAAGAAACGGTCCGCATCGGACTTTAGTCCTACAGACCCATCAAACTCACTTGTAAAGATGACATCGTCTTTCTCAAAAGAGAGGGCACGTTTCAATCGCCAAATACCTGAAGCCATCATATCCACCATAAGAAACTCAATCTCGGAAGCTGGGTTCAACTCTCCACGTAGACGCTTTTCAAGAGCAAGAAGTTCGTCCGCATCTTCATCCTCAAAGAGTATCTGTTTTGCGAGTAGCCCGTGTTTGACTGCATTATATTTACTCACCGCCTTTCCTTCCTCGGTTTTCACACCACCCTTTTTACCGTTCTCTTGGTTAGCTTCAATCTGTTTCTGTGATACTTTGTTCATATTTTCATACTGTTATGTAACTGATAAGCAGTTAGAAATCCATTTCTTCATTCACGTTTTCTTGCTCTGTGTTTTTTACCCCACCGTTCGTTTCACTATTTTCAATCGGTGATGATGGCTGGTAGAGGGCAGAAGGAAATATCATTATCTTTCGTTTATCATTCGGGTCCTGTTCTTGGATAATAAGTCCAGCCGTCTCAAGCATAGGAAGTATTTGCTGGCGAAGTTGATGGCTGTCCAGCATCCTTCCATATACCGCAAAATGCTTTCCAAGGACCTCCTGACGTGAGACGCCGAGCTTTCCTGTAACTTCTTCAAAACCGTCACTTCTGCCTTCGTTTTTTGCTTCCCACGCTGGAAGAATGACTTCTTTGTAGAGGTTGTAAATGTATGGTGGTAAGTTGAGTTCTTGGCTCACGGCTATCTTGTCCCAAAGCTTGAACGCATTGTTGATGTCATCTGCATTTGCGGTAATCGTGGACCCATCCTTGTCACGCCACCACACATTGAGAATGGCAAAGGATTTGATGAGGGAGAGGAGACGTTTGATGTCTCGCTGATGTCGTGGTTTGAGGGTCTTATTGTTCTTCAGAAACCTCGCTTCAATTGTTTCGTATGATGCAATGTTTATGTCTTTGATTTTCTCTAGCTTTATGGCACGAATACGCTCTTTGAGAAGCATTCTGTCTGGATTTTCTTCAAGCCAGCTCACGAAGCTCGCACTGTCTGCTTCCTTGCGTATTGTTGCACTGATACCTTGTTGTATCTTGTCTTGATTTACTTCTGGAGAGAGAAGTAGAAAGCGTGTTGCTTCTTGCTCATCAATACGAAGTCCTGCCGTGCAAAAAATGACGGATGGGTATCCCCGCAAGAGAATGTTTTTTGTTTTAGTCCCGTTCTTCTGTGTCTTGTCGGTAATCTTGATAGCAATTTCTTTCTTGTCGTGGGAGAGGAGTGGACGTAGTCGTGCAAGGAGTTCGTTATGGGGCTGGTCCAAGAAAATGAGTATCTTATGCGAAAGGTCCACCAAGTACCCGTTCTTATCCTTGTCGTATTGTCCTACATCGTGAAAGAAAGCAGTTGGTGAGCAGTAAGCAATTTCCATTACATCATCCTCTGGGAACAAACGTGCAATCTCGGTTGGGATGTAGCTCTTTCCCGTAGAAGAGGGTGCGTTGTAGCTGATATTGAATTGTGAACTTTCAGTGTATGCAGATAGTTCACAAAGAAATGTCGCCAGCTTATTTTCGGCATCGTATTTGATGGTAAGTCCTAGGGTATCAATGAGTTGCTCTGAACTCATTGGAGAAAACTGACTGGTATCAATCCGTTCAGGGTACTCCTTTGCGTATTTACCAAACAAATCATCTACGGACCCGTTCAACTTCACAAAGTAATCTGTGATGTCGCCGTGCTCACCAACTTCTTCAGGGAGCGTAATGATGTTACTTTCACATCCAACATTTTCCAACATTTTGGCTACTCGTTCGGACCCCTTCTTTCCAGCATCATCATTGTCAAAACAGATGTATATTTTTCCTCCGTTTCTAACATTTTCCAGCCATTCTTCTTTGAATGTCATCGCTCCGTGCGTAGAGGTTATTGCAGGTACTCCCTTTGAGAGAAGCAATAATCGGTCCATTTCACCCTCACAGATGACAAGCCGAACGTTAGGTTTTGTTAGGTTTTCCCACTCGTAGAGCTGTGCCTCTGCTCCTTTGGGATAGGTAATCTTATCGTTCCCCAAAGCAGGGTCTTGTCGTAGTTTGAAAAACGAGTAATTACCGTAAATATCCTTGATAGGGATGGTAATCCACGGCTTACGGTAAAACTGCCCGTATCCGAGCTTGTGTGCGTCTATAACTGCATCCACGAGCCCTCGCTTGTGCAAGTATTCTCGTATGTGTGGTGGCAGTGCAAGGTGACACTTCTCCACGAGTTCTGCATTGAACGCAGTTGCCTTTCGTTCTTTTGGTGCTGTATCACCGAAATGTTTTGCAAGGGTGATGAGATTTCCTTTTTCACCACATTTCTTGCAATCGTACTGTCCTGTTTCTGTACTGAAATATAGGTGTGCCTCATTGCCGTTGCTGTCACGGTCACAATCATTGAAAAGACATTTGGTAACAAGTTCGTTACCACTCTCACGAAAGGGAACTCCTTTCTCGGTGAGGTACTCTTTGATTGTAATGTTTGATAGGTTCATATATTGGTAATGTGTTGTTGTAGTAATGGAAGCGTGTCCTTGCGGTGCTTCTGGATTTGTTCGTGTTCCTTCTCCGTCATTGGTTGGTAGACGATAGACATCAATCGCAAGAGCTTTACGCCCTTTTCGTAGGCGTCTTCTCTGGTGATTTCCATCCCAAACTCACTTTTATAGAGAGCTTGAAACTTCAGAATGTCCTCATCCGTTAGGACCATAGCTATTCGGAGTAGAGCTTGTTCTTGAGTGCCTTGAGATGGTCAAAGAACGACCTTGCTTTGACTTCTAATCTGTCCGAGAAGTAGCGGTCCGTTACATCCTCAATACCGTCTTCTTTCTTGAAGATGAAAAGTGCTTTTCGTGGGTTGTCGTTTTTATCTACGGATAACAACTCAAAACCCGCACAAAGTAGTGCGGTGGATACACCGAGGTCGTATGTTGTAAAAACAACGGACGGGTCATCAAGTGGTATGTACTGCCACTCCTCGTTCATAGACGACTTGTTCTTTTTCTTGTTGGTCATTGTAATGTTTGCTAATGAGTAATTACGTTTTCTTCTCATCAAAAAAACGCACACGTATTGTGTGGTTTTGGGTCAAAAAAATCGGTCCAGTATTTCTTCCGTTTCTCCGTGATTTCTCCCTATAGAGGGTCTGCCATCATATAGTGACCAATCGTGGGAGTGGTGATGATTTCATCAATCGTTTTGCATTTAGTCTTGATTTCATTTTTGATTTTCTGGCAAAACTTTTGTGCGGTTTCATCCTTGGTTTTCTTTCCATCCATTTCGCCTTTCACAAATTGATGTATTTCAGAGTAGGGTATTTGACGCATCCAATCATTCCAAAGGCACGACAAAAATTGGTAGTGATTTCCTCCGAGAGAAGCCGTGTATATGCGTTTGTTATCAAGAAAAAGATGTCCTTCCTTTGTATCAAATCTAACCCTTCGTATTGCATCAAAACATTTCACAAACTCGTTTTTATCAAAGATGGTTTTCTTTTTTGGAGTAGCAACTATTTCTGAAAGTACACAAGTAAATAGATTTTCTTTCCCTGCAATAAGGTTCGCTCGTAGGGTATTCGTAATAAGCATCTTGGGTTGATTGCCGAGTTCAGTGAAACGAATAGTAGGTTCAGAGGCGTCATCATTGCGTAAATAGTACACATCAACTTTCATCTTTCTTGTTCTGTCCTCATAGATACCAAGACGAAAAAAAGCATCGTTTGAATATGATGCTTCATCTTTGTGGGACCCTCTATCTACTGATAATCCCAATTCACTCGTGAGTATCTTGAGAAGGTTCGCATTATCATAATCAAATATTGCCACATCTTCATTAGAGAGTTCCTTTGTCCCATTTCCGTTATCACATACGTACAAAAGTTTCCCATCATTATTTCTCACTTGGCACTCGTGACTTTCATCTGCTTCACAAAAATCACAGTCCACACTGTCCAGATTACTTGAGTGTTTGAGTATTTTCTTCTCCACCAACTTTGCAAAATCTTCTGGGTACTCCGTTCGCTCTTTCATACCAAATGAGATAGGAAGGGACCGAGCTGAAATACGTTCAAGAAACCATTTCATAGTGCTATGCAACATAGATACCCCAGTCCTTGAGAAGTTTTCTGACTACATTGTCTTGAGGGCGGTTTTTGAGGTCACACGTATTTGGAGGGGTGATTGTCACTGATACTTGTTTACGACGACCTCGTCCAACCTGTTTGAATACAACAGTGATTTTTATGCTCTCGGGTTCCCATTCTTTACTTGTATCAAGGCGAAGTTCTTTGAGTATCTTCTGTACAGCATCGGTCCCCGTATACTGTTCCTTTCCTCCGACATCAATATAAAGCTTGTGAGGTACACCTTTGTTCTTGAGCCGAATGGATTTTAGATACACACGTTCAACCCCATAGGATGCTTCTGCTACGAGATTGAGGTTCGCAAGGTCTGTTACCGTAGCGAGAGAATAACGTTCTGCTTCTGTATTTATATTCTGTATACCGAGAAAATGTGCACAGAATAGTTTTTGTAGTTCACTCATCACTGGCTTCCCACCAAGTGCACGAACACCAAGCATCTTGAGTTCAGGGGTATATACAAAAACAACATCAAAAACGGGTTTGCGAATGTGTTTTTCATCCAGCTTGATGCCATCAAACACCGTGTCTCTTGTTGGTAGGTCCTCCAAGTACGCACGCAATATGAGCTTCTCATCATCTTGAAAGACTTTGATTTTGCACTTCTCACCCTTGAGAGATTTTCTGTAAACATTTTGGACTTTTGTTTCAAATGTCTCAATTTTGCTCCGCTCATTTATTTCAGAGACTTCAACAATCGTTGGGAGTGACAGTTCCTTTACTCCAAGTTCCTGAATGTTTGCTCGGCTGTAGTAGTCGTCAAAATCTTTTTGGTGGTATATAAAGATGAGCAGGGCACGTTCATCGTATGTGTTTGCACGCTTTTCAATTTCTTCTTCACGGTTTATATCGGGAGAAGAGTTGCAAAGTGCTGATATATGGTTTTCTGATGAGAGGGAGTTTACATACTCAAGCTCCATAAAAACAGTGTCACGGAGTATCCCTGATTGGGTATTGATGAACTCAATGAAACGGTCCGCACATTCTTCTCGTGTTTCTTTCTTTTTCCCAAGAGGAAAATCTATATTGTGTAGTTTCTTCAGGTACTCACTAATCAGTTCACCACTGATGTGGAGTACGAAATCTTTTGGGTCCGAGTAGTGTGATGACATAGTAATGTTGTGTAATTGTAATAACTGGGCTCTTACCCCCAGCAAACTCCTTCAAAAAGGGGACCGCTACTGTATAGTAATGGTATCAACAGGTAGGTATAAAGGCAATATATGAGTAAAAATGTCAAAAATGGACAATAAACAGGAGCTTCCCGAGCTTCTCACACTACAAGAGGCGTGTGATTTGCTCAAAGTTCACGCAAATACACTTCGTGAATGGGACAGGAACGGCACATTACCCGCCATTCGTATTGGGACAAAGAGAATACGAAGATACCGAAAGGAAGATATTATCAAGTTCCTGCAGTCCAAGTAACAGGAAAAACAATTACGATTACTATGAAAAATGATTACCAAAAAGTAGAACAAGCAACAGGTCGGGCACTCCTTCGGTGGGATGGTAAAAAACCACTTGAAAGCGTTCAATTTTATCCTGCCCAAGAAATTGAGGTGTATGGAGACAAGACTGCAAAGGATTTCAATAAGCTATTTTGGGGAGACAATTTGCAGGTACTTTCGCATCTTTTGAAAGAATATCGTGGTGCTGTGGATTTGATTTACATTGACCCTCCGTTTGATAGTAAGGCGGATTATGTTAGGAAGGTAAAAATCCGTGGCGAAAAAGTTGAAGCAACAGGACAAGGACTTTTTGAAGAAAAACAGTATTCCGACATTTGGGAGAAGGATGAGTACCTACAGTTTATGTATGAACGGCTTTTGATAATGAAGGAGTTACTGTCTGATACAGGAAGTATCTTTGTTCACGTTGATTGGCATAAAGGAGCACATATAAAACTCTTACTTGACGAGGTAATGGGAGAGGAAAACCTCAAGAATGAAATAATTTGGCATTACAGAACTGGCAATATAGCCGATAAGCAGTTTCAGAGAAAACACGATACGATTTATTTCTATTCAAAAAATCCGAAATGCAAGTTCAATGTCCAAATGATAAAAGAGTACTATGCTCAAGTCTATGGTCCTGATAAAAAAATTAGCTTTGAAAGTCCAAGTGATGCTGAAGACAAGTATGGGAAGTATAGGATGAGCCAAGCTGATGATGTCTGGAACATTTCAGCAGTATTTACATTAGGTGGAGAACATTTAGACTATCCTACACAAAAACCAGAAGCCGTAATTGAGAGAATAATAAAATCAGTCACAGACGAAGGCGACCTTATTGCTGACTTCTTTACGGGTTCTGGTACGACTCAAGCTGTCGCACAAAGATTGGGACGTAAATGGATTGGTTGTGACATAAACAAAGGTGCTATTCAGACTGTCACAAAACGTCTCAATCAAGTCATTGCAGAACAGCAGAAAACCAAGCTCAAGGATTTCAAAGGTTCTCTTGGTTTCAAGATACTCAACGTAAATGACTACGATGTATTCAAGAATGAGGTGCTCGCAAAAGAAATTGTAATGGAAATGTATGGTGTGGAGCCAATCAAACGAAGCTACTTTGATGGATTGCTCGGTAGTGATTTTGTGAAGGTGATGCCGATGAATAGGGTTCTCAACAAGATGGATATACGAAGTATTCTGAAGAGCGTTCAGGATGGTATAGGTGCATTTACGGTAAAGACCTCAACGAAAGCGAAGGAGAGTGTTTATGAAGAAAAGGTCCGTATTATCTGTTCGGGTATTGAGTACGATGTTCTCAACTTCCTCAAGAAAGAGAATAAGACGGGTGTGGTAATTGATATAAACGATGTGCTTGAGAGTACAAAGGAACTTATATTCAAAGAGTACCCTGAAAGTAAGATTGACGTAAAAGCAAAGGGAGTAAATCTTTCTGTAGACATCAAAGAGTTTTACTCGCCACTTTTGATGCGTAAGTTAGAAATTGAAAATGCAAAGGTTCTGAATAAAAAGGAGAAAGCAAAAGTTGAGGACTTCAAACAGATTATTGATAGTGTGGCGATTGATGTTGACTTCAACGGCAAGCTCTTCAATGCTGAAATCATTGACCTGCCCGAAAAAAAAGAGGTCATCAAGACAAAGTATTCGTGGGAGTATCCAAAGAAAGGAAAGTACACTGTAGCCATCAAGATTGTTGATGTACTTGGAGAAGAATACTTTGAGACATTTGAGGTAACTGCATAGAATTATGAAAAGATACTTTGCGTATGGTTCAAATATGGACAAACAACAAATGCTGGAGCGTTGCCCCCAATCTACAGAAGTAGAAAAAACCGAACTTACTGATTATGAGTTTTTCATAAATGCGAGAGGTGTTGCTAGTATTCGTCTAAAGAAAGGTAAAAGGGTTCTGGGTCTCATCTATGAAATAACAGAAGACGATGAAAGAGAACTTGATAAATGCGAGGGTGTGCAGTATGGCACAAATACACAGATACACTCACCATCAATAGATGCATTTTATTACCTTGCAAAAGAGATGAGTGAAGGAGAACCGAGGGAAGGTTACTTGGAAGGAATAATAAAAGCATCTAGTGTAGCTGGCTTTCCAAGTGATTACGTTGAGGAACTAAAAAGTTGGCAAAAATAATATGGATAGTTTATTTCTCCAAAATATCCAAGAGCAGGTCAAGAAGTGGCGTGAAGACGGCTACCAAGGTATCTACAAGGAAACAGAAAACATTCTTGCTCATATCAAGCGAGTGGCTTTCTTGCACGCACCACAAATCGAAGCACTTGAGACGTACATTTTTCTCAAGGAAGTAATCGGCAATAAGCCATCAGTAGAGGTTTTCAAGCAGTCATTTGAGAATGAACTTGAGCTCATTCGTGCTCTCGGTATTTCTGATAAAGAGGCGTTTGAACTTGCCTACGATAAAAAGAAGGACGAGAAGATACAAGCAATACTTGATGAGAAGTTCGGGACCTCTGACTATGCAAATCAAGTGTACGCACTCACGATGGGTTCTGGTAAGACGATTTTGATGGCAGTGATGATGCTTTATGATTTCGTACTTTCGTTCTACCACAAAGAAGACGAACGCTTTGCAAAGAATGCTCTCGTATTTGCCCCTGACACCACCATCATTGAGAGCTTGAAGGAAATCAAGACATTTGACTACTCACGGGTCCTTCCAAGAGAGTGTGAGAACATTCTGCTCAACATCAAATACCACTATTTAGAGAGTACCGATACAGCCCTTGCACCTGTAGGAAATTACAATGTCATTGTTTCTAACTCACAGAAAATAATCCTCAAAACACGCAATGGTAATGGCGAAAGCCATACCAAGCGTCTTTTTGGTAATAGAGGTGAACTTGAAAAGCGAGAGGTTGAGAATATGCGTCTCCAAGCTATCAGACAGCTCGGCTCACTTCAGATATTCGTGGATGAAGCCCATCACTCCTATGGGACAACCCTTGAAGGAACGCTCAAAAAGACCCGACAGACAATTGATTATCTTCACAAGCACACCCCGCTCGTATCCGTGGTAAACCTCACAGGAACACCGTATGTAAACAACAAAATGATTTCTGATGTGGTGTATCACTTCGGTCTCAAGCAAGGTATTGAGACGGGTATCTTGAAGCAGGTCCGTATATTGGATTATGGAGAAGTACGGTCCCAGAAGTTTCTTGAAGAAGTTGTTGATACATTCATTTCTGAATATGGTACGAACCGACTTGAGGGAAGATTACCGAAGATAGTGTTCTACGCATCCAGTATTAGTGAGCTACAAGAAGATTTGAAACCAAAGCTGGAGCGTATTCTGACTGAACGCAAGATTTCTACAAGTACAATCTTGGAGTACCACACCGAAGCAGAAGAAAATGCTGATGATTTCAAACAACTTGATACTGCCGATAGTAAGAAGCGGTTCATATTGCTTGTGGGTAAAGGAACCGAGGGATGGAACTGTCGTTCATTGTGTTCTGTAGCCCTATACAAGAAGCCAAAGAGCACTATTCTCGTGCTTCAGTCCACGACACGCTGCCTCCGTTCTATTGGTGACAATTCAACTCGTGCTCACATTTTCCTCTCACGAGAAAACTATAAAACTCTTGATAAGGAGCTGAAAAATAACTTTGCATCAAGTATCAGTGAACTCGTAGCACAGGACCAAAAAATGGTTGAACATACACTCCAAGTAGAGAAGAGAAAGACGGTGAAAGTGAAGAAGGTACTCAAGGAGATTTTTGCGGTACAAGAAGCTAACGCACACAACATAAAGATTGATTGGAAGAGGTTCAAAGTTGAAGACTATCAGTCATTCGTGAGTGAGGGCGGTATCTTTGTCGGGAAAGAAGGAAAAGCTGGATATAGTGAAGCGAAGGCGGTGCGAAAACTAGAGGATAAAGGTGACTTCACCTTTTATGAGATTGCTGAAATCATCAATCGTTACACACATCTGCCGTGTCTCACTATTGAAAGCATTATCACTGGTAGTGGAAAGAAAAGAGATGAGTTTGTAAAGATGGCGAATGATACGCTTGCTCTTGTTCCGTTTGTGATACAAGAAATCCTCAAGAGTGCATACAAGTACGAGGAGAGAATAGAAATCATTGAAGAGGAACTTGAACTCACCAAGCTCTTCCCATTCAAAATCAGTGTCCAACAAGGAAGGAATACACTCGTGGTGTACAAGGAAGCTGAAGCGGAACAGGGGCGAAAAGGTCGTCTTGGTTTTCATATCAATCCCTACGCCTTTGATAGTGGTGATGAGAAGGATTTTTTCCGATACCTCCGAAATGTGCTGGATAAGAATGAGCTTATCAATGACGTGTATTTCACAGGTGCTCGTGTCTGTACGGACCCAAGCCGAAACGATTTCTACTTTGAGTATTGGAGCCCAGAACAGAAGCGTGTTGCACGATACTTCCCCGACTTTTTGATTGAGACCTCAAAAGGGCGGTTCATTGTAGTAGAAGCAAAAGGCGGTGAAGAGCAAGCTGATTACGACGCAAACAAGCGGTCCTACAATGGAAAAATTGAGGACCTTACGAATGAGGTACTTGCGAAGGAGATTGGTTTCAATGAGTTCAAAAGCGTGAACAAGAACTTTGAATACCACCTCATTTTCAATGCTTCTCTACAACGTGAGCAGGTTCGCTTACTTGAAGGACTAAAACTCAAATAGTATGAAAAAAGATAATAAGAAAGAAAAAACCCCAGACAGTGGTTCGCTAAAAATACTGGATAACGCTTTCAAAGGAGAAAGATTTGTGAACGCACTAAACAGTCATCTTATAAAAGTGGGTCAAATAAAGGTGTCACCAAAACAAAGCAAGAAACTGTCTCCAGAAGGAAAGAAAGCCCTCGGTGAGTATCTTGAAAGAACAGGACAAATCAAAAAGAAGAAATAGTGTTGAAGCAACAGATAAATGCAAATGATAAATATCAATGACATTCAAGACGGTGAACCAAAGCATAATGTTCTTCCTGACGGTTTAGTTGAGAGAATAAAGACATTCAAAGCGAAACTTGGCGAGATGGACCCTACACCACTTGATAAAACGATTGATAACTTCAGATACGATAGAAACCCCTCGGCATAATAGTGATGGCAGGGTGGGGTGAAATCTGCTATAATGACCGTAGTGAAGTTCGCACACTATTGCGAACCGTATATGTCTCCTGAAAAGGTAGGCGAGCTGGGAAATCTGTGGTAAGCCAGATGACACGTACGACTAATCGTAAGACGGTTGGGAGATTTCATTCAATGCACTTTGTGTTGGATAAAAACTCCGAGCCGTCTTTTTGTAAGACGCTATAAGAGTGGCACGGGGTCATTATTACAAGCATAAGCAAAAAGTTATGTTATACAGTTACAAAATCAATAGAGCCATTCAGTTCTCTATAAAGACCCACGAGATTTATCAAAAGCAAAAGCGTAAAGGAAAGGACATTCCATACATTACGCATCCACTCACTGTGGGTATTATCCTTTCTCGTGCAGGTGCGGACGAGGATGTTGTCATTGCAGGAATACTCCACGACACCATTGAGGATAGTATCCCTGAAAAGAAGGTTACAAAGGAAATGCTTGCAGAACGTTTTGGAGATAATGTTGCCAAGTTGGTAGCAAGTGTATCGGAGACTAACAAAGAACTTTCGTGGGAAGAACGAAAAGCTGAAGCCCTTGAACACATCAAGAGCTTTTCGCATCAATCACTTCTCGTAAAGTCGGCTGACATCATCAGTAATGCGTCTGAACTTGTAGAGGACCATAGACGTGACGGTGATGCAGTTTTTGAACGCTTCAATGCTGGGAAAGAGAAAATCCTACAGTACCAACTCAAGCTTATTGGAGTAATCATTGAAAAATGGTCCGATAGCCCACTTATGGATGACCTCCAGAGTGTTGCGAGAGACCTTCAATCTATTGGTGCAGGTACGTTTATGTCTCAAAACCCTGCACGTATCATTGAGTACAAAGAATATAGTGAGGAAATACCACTTCAATGCCCTGTATGCGGATGGAAAGGTACTCCAAAAGAGGGTGAGGTAAACACTGACAGTGACTTTGCACTTGATGTCTCGTGTCCAACTTGTGACAAGATGCTTCTCGTAGCCAATTTTCCACTTGCAAACTAGTGAGTTGCACTAGGGGGTAGAAAATGTAAGATTGTCTGCAATGACCACGGAACGGGAACAAATGTTCGGAGAACTCCCAGAGGGTACATATTTGTATTGTATTCACTGTGAGCGTGCCTACCCGAAAGATAAGTACCGTGTAATGTCTGATATTGATTTGGGGCTTTTGCAGATGTGCCCTTATGAGGGTTGTGATGGAGATGCTGTTATGGATGCTTGGGAATGGGAGAAAATCTATTCTGAACACCCTGAATACCCAAAAGTACCTGAAGAAGGAAAAGAGTATCCAATGTACACAACGAAAGCGAGAGAATAGCCACCGTTTCTCGGTGGCTTCTCATATGCTCTCGTAGCTCAATGGATAGAGCAGACCGCTTCTATCGGTAAGGTTGCAGGTTCAAATCCTGCCGAGAGCACACTCTCAATCAAACTGAAACTGCTTGTTGAAAATCTGGAATATAGATAGTTGCGTCATTTATTCTCTCAAACACAGTTCTAACATCCT
>CAZWYM010000011.1:0-23248 GCA_964638425.1 uncultured Candidatus Saccharibacteria bacterium | reverse complement strand
AGTTACCTGAATTCTTCGGATACTCAAACTCACCATGATAGAAATTATTTTCAAGAAGTTTATAAATATTACCCAGACTTAAGTGCTTCTTTCCACAAGCAGTTCGGAAATTTAAATCATGTCTCAGCCAGTGATACACCTTCCTACCACTCCACCTCTCGTATGCTACCTTCTCAAATACCTTCTTTATGGTTTCTCCTCGTTCTGGGTCTATATAACACTCACACTTTCTATCGTTACGTATTTCTTTGAGATACCCTGTTGGAGCTGGTGCGGGCCAGAGACCCATCTCAACTCTTGTTTTTAGTCCTCGCTTCACATTGATACTTTTGTTGTCGTTTTCGAGCTTGGCTTGGGAACAGAGAATCATCAAAAGAAACTTTTCATTTGGGGAGTTTTTAAAGTGTTGCCCATACGTACGTATCTCCATGAGAAGTTTCTGATCCATGAGGTCAACGATACTTCCTAAGTCACCAGCATTACGGGAAAGTCTATCTGGTGCCCACGTGAGAATGCCATTAAATTTCCCTCGTCGTACATCTTCTAGAATTTCTTTATAAACAGGTCTTTGTCCAGACTCTTTAGCGGAATGTGACTCTCGTCTTATTTCAGCAACTTCCAATCCATCACGTTCAGCTAACTCCAACATTTCTTTTACTTGTGAATCAATTGAGAGAACTTGCCGTTCTTCTGATTCGGTCGATTTACGAGCATAGAGTACATATCTAATTTTTTGAGGAGCCAGCACATGCTCCGTTTTTATACGTGCTGATATGTACGTTTCCATACGTAATTAATGACAGAACCACAAACCCTGCATAGCTATGCAGGGTTTGAAAAACGTCACATACTCGCTACTGGTTTAACGTCGCCTATCTTTGGTAAAGATTACCTCGATTTGCTCTTTGGCTTTTGGTACTAGGCAGTCAACGTCTTGGAGAACATCTCGATAATCGTGATACCACAAAATATTATCGTCCATATCGCCATCACCGAGCCACGCCATAAGGAAGGTGCTTTCATGCGTGAAGTCTTCAACTATTTTGAGAACAAGAAGTGAGAACGCATCAGCCAAGTCGTCATGCTTTTCTACACCAAACCCAATCATCTGCTGAAGTAACTGCTCGCACCCTTTATCTGGAAACAGCACCGTGCCGTTGCGGATCATGGATGAGGTAAGAGCCAGTCGTGTTCGCTTATCGTTGTGTGGCTTTACTGACTCAGCATCGACTCCTTGCGAATCAAGCATTTGCGCGAGAGCGTCTTGATAGCCGACACTTTCAATAATGAGCTTATCACTACTACGATTAAGGACAGTCTTTTTATGGACTTTCATCAGCTCCACTTGTTGCGGAAATGTTAGCCGCTGGTTGTATGGTTGAGGCATGATGAACACACGCAATTTTTCGTTCCTGCCATAAATTCGAGCTGATACCATCGACGTACAATCGGCTGTATCTTTCACTGAAATCGCCAAGTCTACGCCAGAATATGTCGCTCGATAGGCTTTTGTGGTAATTTCTGGCAACTTGTCGGTATGGTAGTACTGAATCCAGTCAGGATGTATGACTTGATCGTCATCAGGGATGATATTGAGCAAATACTCACGTTGCCATGACACCTCGTCACCTATCTTCTTTCGCTCTTTATCAAGAGCTTTGGCGTTTGGAAATTTGCCTGGCCAATTAGATTTCCCCTTAGCATCGGCAATAGCACATGACATAAAGGTACCGTCTAGCTCTTTCTTGAAGACTCGCTCTCGCAACCGCATGAGGAGCGAATCTTCATGGAGCAAGTTACCAATCACTATGAGTCGTGTACCTTGGTCACCAGCTGGAATTACATCACCCGTAAGCCACTGATACGTCTTGTTGCGTCCCTCTCGGGTTTTTGTAGATGCTACGTCCTCAACGTCATCACAGATAAATAAGTCTGGTCGATGCTGGTGATGGCGTAGTCCTCGAATACTCTGTTCAGTCGAAGCAACCGTGATACGAGCTTTCGTATTTGAGAATACGATTGAATGTGAACCCCACTCATCAGACTCTTCACTAAAGGGACCGAGGTCATTCTTGAGGAGCTGGTTATTCTCCAGTTCGTTACGGATATTCATCATGTGCTGTTTTGCTTGCACTCGGGTCTGGCAAAAGATAACGACGAATTTCTTTTCTTGTTTGCCGAGAATTGCCCAAATAGGAAACGCTGTCGTTACAATCGTCGACTTACCCGACCCACGAAACGCTACCACAAATAGATGTTCGTCTGGCTCATTTTCGAGCTTGCCAATTAAGTCTCGCTGGAAGGCAGCGGTCGGAAACTGTACGTAGTGAGCGAAGTAGAAATGGAAGAAGTAGTTAAAGCTCCCACTCATAATCTGTTGCCGTACCACTCGGTCTTTCTTCATTGAGTTAAATAGTTCTTCTGAAATAGGATTATTGTTTATCATGATCGTGTTTTTTAGATGGAATAATGCGAGCCATCTCTAGTGCCTTTCGCACAGTGGCTTCCTGTTCGGGGGTAAGTTCATCAATGACACCCATACGGGTGACTTCTAGCTTGTCCTTATAGGCTGGATGGCGTTTATTGAGCCAAAATCGTACCGCTGGAAAGTTCTTTTCTTTGATAAGGGTAAGAAGTTGGCTTTCGCTCATGTCGTTCACTAAAGCCACTCCATCAGCGAGAGCTTGATCCATTTTCTTCTCAAATTCCTTATCTTCTTTTCGCCAGCGGTACACGGTGTTGCGAGAGAGTCCTGCTTTCTCGCACGCCACTTGCACAATTGGCACTTTCGCAAGTTCAAGGAGAAACTGCTTAGCAGATTTACTTTTCTTCATACCGTTCGATGATAGCTTTAGTACCAGTCATAGCTTCAAAGCGGTTGATAATGAGGTCGCAGAATCGAGGTTCTAAATCGCACCCATACACCCGACGACCAAGCTGTTCAGCGGCTAGGAGCGTACTTCCAGAACCAAGGAAACTATCAAGGATAATGTCATTTGGTTTAGTACAGCGTTTGATCGCTTTCTCGTGGAGTGTGAGAGGTTTTGAGGTGGCGTGCTGATAGTCTTTAGCGGACAGTCGCTTGGCAGTCCAGATTTCAATAAAGTCATCAACCTGAGTGACTAGCTCGTTTCCTGTACCAAACTCTTTATTCAGCACCTCGTTTAAATCTTGAATACTCTCCGCCAAATACGGTTTTCCTCGTACACCGTAAACGGCTGGCTCGTATGCTTTATTGCAGAACACTTTAGGTACAGGATTCTGTGAATTCTTTAGCCACAAGCAGACTCGCTTATTGGCAATACCAAGTGAGCGATATACGTCTTGAACCAGACCTATATAAATTTGGTCACAGTAGTAGAAGACGTGTGTATTTGGGTCAGAGACTGCTAGGGCGGCACTGAGACTGTCCTTAATGAACGTCTTGTACTCATCAAACGTACGTGAGTCATTCACGTTTCCACCGTAGTCTTTCTTGCCACCGATACCACCGTCATAATCAATCTTGATGTTGTATACGGGGTCTGAGTAGATCATTGAGGCCCGTTCAGTACCGAGTAGTCGGGTAAGGGTTTCTGATTTAGTGGAGTCACCACAAATAAGCTTGTGTCGCCCAAGATGAATAATGTCTCCGAGTTTCGTCTTAGGGGTGACGATTTTCTTTAGTTCCTTTTCTACGTCGAAGTCATCGTCTTTAGTAGCGTTGTCTTCGTCCCAAAACTTCGTCAGCTCCATTGATTCAAAGCCAGCGAAAGACAAGGTGTCCATATCGAACGCCTTGAGGAGATCATAATCCCAGTCGCCCCCGAGCTTGTTTGAACCTATGAGGTACTGCTTAGACTCCTTTTCAGTGAGTTTACGGTTTGGAACCCGTACATCGATTAATTCTTCACCTCGCCCTAAGAGTTGAAGTGCCTTAATACGCTGGTGACCTGCAAGGATAGTACCGTCGGCATCTATGGCTGGTATTTCAACTAAATTAAACTTCCTCAAGCTTTCGGTTAGGGCTTTCATTTGTACATCTGTGATCTTGCGAGGATTAATCTCCTGCGGAATAAGGTCTTTTACTCGCTTTTGTGTGGTGTGCCAGATTAGTTTCTCCATAATTATTTGCTTAAGCTGATATTGCATCATCAAAGCAAATAGGTACCTAGTCATGTAGTAGACAATAAGTAGAGATGGCAACAGAAAACAGCCTTATTATGTAAGGCTGTTTTCTTGTTTATCCACTCAACTTGGTGGCTACTTAATAATTTCGACTGCTTTCAATTAAAATTTTTGGATTGAGTCGGTAACCGGAACCTTTCTTTCCCTGTATAAGCTTCTCTCCATTAAGCCGAAGAGTGTTATCGGCATAGTCATTGAAAGTCTGTGCGATTTTTGACACCGCTTGAGTACTTGGACACTTTAGTTCCGCTCTAAGCTCATCAGTCTTTACGTACTTTCTTGCTCGAAACAGTATTTCAAACAGCTGTTTCCGTTTACCGTCGCTCGTCATATCGTATGAGTAATTTTTTCCAGCGAGTACACGTGAGAGTGAACCATCTACGGCATCATAGAGTAAACAATCAATACCGTCTTCGCGGAGTGCAAGGATTTTTTGTTGGTTTTGGATAATCTCTTGCTGATTATCATTAAGAGTTCGCAACTCATCAAGAATGTCGTATTCGACTGGTCGGTTATACGGGATTACTACATCACGAGTGAGCGGTGTGTTAAATTCTTGATACTGCCTGTGTGCTTCTAGTGCCATATTAATAGCAGGCTGTAGGTCTTTGACCATACCCTGCATGCGTTCTCGCATCTCAAAGACAGGCTGAAGCGATTTTTGAATAGCAGAAAAATCAGGAAGTTGTGCAAGAGAAAGGAGTCCTTCTGGTATTTTTACCTTAATTTCTTGTTCTGGTTCGTTACTCATGATGACCCAATTCTATCACTATTTGCTGGATTGTATAGCATTTGTTATACTATTTATACCATGACAAATAATCTCAGTGACAAAGACAAGAAGGCTCTTGCACTTATCCGCAACAAGATTACCACGTATGGCAAAAGCCCTACCCTACAGGAGATCAATGATGTTACTGGCGGTAAATCACCCCGATCAGCCAGCCTAGTAATCGATCGCCTAGAAAAAGCAGGACTTGTGAAACGAAGCGGACGAAGTCTCGTCTTAACATCCCCGAAGCTCAATAACTCAGTCAACACGATTGATGTACCTCTCGTAGGTGCCGTGACGTGTGGTACTCCAATGCTTGCCGAGGAAAATATCCTAGACTACATTCCAGTCTCAACTGAGATGGCTAGAAAAGGTTTTACATATTTTCTCTTGCGTGCAGTGGGTGACTCGATGAATCTTGCAGGTATCAACAGTGGTGACCTACTACTTGTACGACAGCAAGAAACTGCAGAGACAGGAGATAAGGTTGTTGCCCTCATCAATGATGAAGCGACCCTTAAGTACTTTGAAAGAGCGACTGGTGCGATTGTTCTAAAACCAAAGTCTTCGAACAAAACACATAAACCGATTGTATTAACCGATAACTGTCAGATCCAAGGAGTCGTTGTTGCCGTATTGCCTGCCGATCTTTATTAAACTATGTCACACAAAATACCTGCTCATAAAGCAAACCGTTACACTATCAGCATCTCTGATACGAAGCGAACTCAAGTTTCAAATCTGCAAAATCACATACAAGAAATTCTTGGTGATACACATCACACGTTCCTTCAAGGATCTTACAAAAACGATACTTCTATATCCGACATCAATGATGTTGATGTTGTTGCGGTTAGATTGACTACTTATAGTGGCGTTCATTCCCAAGTTAGGTTTCCATCTTCGATATCGTGGGATGCTATTTTTACAGAAATTGAGCACAAACTCAGAAATCAAAGACTATACACTTGGACGGTAACTAGAAAGGATAAATGCATCGAAGTAAGAACATCGAGTTTTAAAGCGGATGTAGTACCTGCAGTTCAAATAAACCAAAATCATTTAGAAGATCCAATTGCTATCTACTCTTTCAATAATGACCATGAGAAGATCAACTACCCTCGAACCCACTGGAGGAATGGTGTGGCTAAGCATGCATCTACAAATAGCAACTACAAGCCAACCGTGCGTATGTTCAAAAATTGGAAGGCCGCTCATTTTGACGGACTAGACGTTGTCTCCTCATACCAAGTCGAGTCTTTAGTTTACGGAGCTCCAGATAACCTCTTCAACAATGATCCTGTCACAAGCTTTATTCTAGTTAGCAACCATATTGTAAAAGCATTGGCTCAACGAGATGTTATACCTGTAATAATACATAGCGTTTGTGGATCAGAAGATATAACAGCCAACTGGGATTTCGGCTCAAGACAACTGTTTAAGACAACTCTAGGTAACGCTCACTCTACGGCATTGGCTGCTTATAACGCTGGTACCATACAAGACTCTGAAAGGTACTGGGATTTAACATTTAATATCCGTTAGCTTATGGAATGCGTTAAATTAGGTTACAAGTTTTACTTCATATTTGCATTGATACTTATCACGCCAGCAACGATTGTTGCTGGCTGGATCAGTACTTTCGTGGAGACGTTACCTACTGACGGCATCATAGGCTACCTATCTTCAGTAGGTTTCTTCGATGCTCCGACTGCACTGATAATTCTCTTTTTGCTCTTTTGGTCTTTTAGTAATCACTTATGGAAGATAAAGCATGTCGACACATTGCTCGGTATTCCTAATATTAATGGTAGGTATGAGGGAGAACTTGTCAGCTCTCATACTGAAGACAAAACACAGAATGGTACATATCCGATTGTAATTGAAGTTAAACAAACACTTACTGACATTCAAGTATTTCTATATACTGAACGATCTTGCTCTTACAGCCTTATTGCAAGCATGTGCAGAAACTACACTAAAAATTTTGAACTGGTCTATGTTTACCAGAACAAGACATCAGCGATGCATGCAGATGCTGACATGAGAGACCACCACGGATCTGCGTTTCTAGAACTGGCAAATGGCGGGAATACACTTAATGGTTACTACTTTAATAATCCCCGTGAGCGTGGACGATATGGCAAAATTAAAGTAACCAGAGTTAGTAGAAAACAAAAGGGTGGATTCTAGGCACTGTATGTATTTATTTAAAAATCTTCTGTCCAAACTAGATTTGAGTAAAGAAAAAGTCATCTCGCTAGTTCTTACATTTGTTCTGACTTTACTTATTTTTCTTGACAGTAACTACTTCGACCACATCCTGCTTACCAGTACATATGTGTTCTCAATAACATTCTTAGTTATTGTCCTAATCGCAATAATGCTAGTGGCTGGTCATGCTATTTATAAATCTGCTATTCATGCCAGCGTTGGATTTGGTGTTTTAATTTTCTTGGCACAGACATACTGTGCTCTGGACACAAAAACTTCCGACGGCATAGCTTCGCTAAACACTCTATGGACTATTGGTTTCGTCTTTATCCTATACGAGTTTTTTAACAAACTACAAGAAGCCTATAAAGCTCATACCAAACCACTGAGAGAAGATATCAAGACCAAAAAGTGGGAACCGTTACTACTTATGGTTATATACTCGATATTTATAGTCGGCTATATATCTCTGATCTCAAAAGTTTTAACGCCTATAGTACTTGATTTGTGTATCTATAAATCAGTTACATGAGAACCATAAATAGCCACTTTATTGGCAACTTCAAAGATGGAGATAATATCTGCTACAACCTAGAAGTATTAAATAAGCTCTATGAAGCCTATTATCGCGACGAGGAAAGGAGTCCGTTTTTAAGAAAACCAATCACAGTGTTTATCGTTGCTATCTTAGAAGCAGCTCTCGATGATTTGTTTTATAAAATTCGTGGATATACTCGGGAAGGTGTACCCAATCTATCAGCAGACACCGTAGCTAAAGTGAGGACAAATACATCATCGTATCGGAAATTTAAGACTCAGATTAAGTGTGCAAAGAATCATGACTTCTTTGATGTTGCAGGATCTAATTTTTATATTGTACTAGATGAACTCAGAAAAATTAGAAATCGAATGCATATTCAGAATAATTACAGAGATACACCTTTCGGTGAGAACGAGGTTTTTACTGAGCGCAGATTAATACAGGCTGAAAAGGTTTGCGAACATACATTGGCGAAAATGAGCGAAAAATTTCCTAGATCGCCCTATAACCGAGGCTACGTTGATGACTTTATTTTACCTTGGAATTCTCATTATTCTTAATATAAAAGTGACACAGTACTGTAACTTTTTATCGTTGATCTGTGTCACTTTTGTCACTTTCCTGTGCGCACGAGACGCGTCGATTTATAAATCTTTGGGGTAGCGAAACGGTCAAGCCCAGCTTGACCGTTCACGGTTCTTGCCCGAGACCGCCCGCACATAGAGACTTCTTCGGAAGTCAGACCAGATCAGTTACTTTTCCAAACAGAAGGACGAACGATGAATGTGTCTTTTTAAAATGAATCGTAGCGTTACTGATATAGAAAATGAAATCGTAAATCTGATTCTCATCGCTGAAACCTGTTTTCTCGTATGCAAGATAATTCCGGTAAATGAGCGAGGGAATGATTTTTTACCATTCTTTTATAATCTTAACTTCTCCAAGGGTGTAATGTGTTTACACAATCTTCTTTTATCCAAGAAACGCAATGAGATAACTATTACAAATTACACTGCGCAGAAAGGTTTGAAATCTATAGGAAGTTCTGGTGCTGGCTTAAATAAAAGATTTGTAAGTCTGATTACCCGAATGGATTTGGCATTTCCGATTTCTCTCAGAAATAAGGTAATCGCTCATAACGACAGTCATTTTACTCATGCTGACTTTGCTTGTGCTTATCTTACAGATATGGCAACCTTGGATAAATATCTGGAAATTACTAGGGATTTGAAGGATGTTTTTTGCGAAGTAGCAAATTACGACAAAACTGTTTCCTATGACAGGATTCTATTCCAAGCGAAACAGGCTATAGAGACCGTACTGAAATCTAATTAGGTAAATTTTGCTGATACTCAATCAAGCTAGCGTATTTTTCAGGATTCGGAAGATGCTTAAATAAATCCGTTAGAAGTATGAACAAAGAATTTTTTACATTTTCAGCATTTTCTATTTCCGTAAAATCCTCTTTGGTCACAAGTGTCCAAACAGCGTCAAGTATTTCTAGTTTCCCAAACGGGAGGTCTTCTTCGAATGCCATGTGAACGACTTTTGAATTTTCCATATACTTCCCATACTCTCGAACTATGTCCCACGCTTTTTCAATTTCCATATTTTTAAATGTAATCTATTTTAACTAACTTGTAGTCCCATTCATCTGGCGTTCCATGATGTTCATAGTAATTCCGCACATACCCCACACCTTCACAAAATGTCTCAAACGACGCACTTCCTAGGGTGTTGTTTGAAATATCATAACATCGATATTCTTTGCCCAAAATAACCTTAGTATCAACTGATTTCACAATATCTGCATACAATCCATCGGTGCGCTCTTGGCTAGGGTCATCATTGAAGAGTGTCTGGCCTTTTGTAAAAGGAAAGTTAACGACATTATTACCTGTTGATGCAATGCCCGATTCTGATATCCAATATGAAATCTCGCGATCAGTAAGTTCAGGGTCATTTGTGTATGTTTCCTGAACAAGGACTCTGAGATTATCTCCATCTTTTTCTATACCTGTAACCTCAGCAACTTTCTTTATAGTCACTTCCTTTTCTTTTTGCTCTGTTAGGTCGTAAAAGATACGCTTCCCCTCATAGGTCCATTTCGTTCCGACAGCTACAGGCATCACAGCACTATATGATGAAACATCAACA
Source organism: uncultured Candidatus Saccharibacteria bacterium (assembly GCA_964638425.1). Lineage (GTDB taxonomy): Bacteria > Patescibacteriota > Minisyncoccia > Phycocordibacterales > UBA918 > Damh-18. The sequence continues at coordinate 13,397 of CAZWYM010000011.1, read as the reverse complement.
GGCTTTTCCGTGCTTTCTATTGGAGTTCCTGTTGAATTCCGATACTTCTCGGCTATTTCTTCCAAACCTTCAGGCCACACATCACAGATGGTATAGTCACCATTGGTATAACTAGCATCACACTCAACCCTATCACTATGTGGAGGTGGGATGCTACTTATCACAGTAACAAATACAATGCAGAACAGAATGATAAGTAGAATATTTCGTTTTATAAATAGAAGTATTTTTCTCATCAAAGCTTCCATGCGCTTTATTTAACCTTGCAATACTCCACGTATGTACCTAGTGCCATGTAAAGTTTCTTTTGATACGTAGTATCCATGTCCTCAAGGTTAAATTCACGCAAAATTGTCTTGCCATAGGCCGTCACAATTTTTTGGTCATCAGACAGTAGCTGTAACGGGAATTTATCTTGTTCTTGCCAAGATGGTAATGGGTCGGGTTTATGTATACGATTCCATTGTTCAACTTTATTTGAAAAACATTCTTCGGGCGATTCATAATAAAACAAATAATAGGTTGCCCCTGAAATCACAAGCACACTTAATAAGATTGCAATTTTATTTTCTTGAATGTGCTTAATTATTCTACTAATCATAAATACGTAAACTATTACTCAGGGTAATTTTCTGATATGCACTCCGAAAGATTCTCCTCTAGTGAAAAGTTCATTCCTGATCCTGGTCTAATTTCTATATACATGTTTCCTTTTTCGTCATAGTCGGACAAATCTTCAACTATCCCCCTTGCACACTTTGGGATAACCTCATCAAACAACTGCTCTTTGATACGCTCATGCGTTCTTGGTGTATACGCAATCAGATAAAGCACACCAAACACGAGGGCAAACCCCGCTATGGCTTGCAAAAATTCCTTGATTTTCTCCCAATTCATATCCATGTATCGTAGCATAAAAATATCTAAAGTTTGGATATTCAGTTTTTGGATAGACCATAGTGGTATATGGCTAAGTCTATTCACTCAAAGGAATACGCGTTCTTTGTTGAAAAGCTTAGAAATGCTCGTATTGACTCGGGACTCACACAGATTGAAGTGGCAAAGAAACTCAAACGACCACAATCACACGTATCAAATGTGGAATCTGGCCAACAAAGAGTAGACATCGTTGAACTTCAACGTTTTGCAAAAATATACAAAAAAGATATCACCTGTTTTGTTCAGTAGAAATGTTGTGACATGGAAGGACTCATGGTGCTTCTTAGATCTCTACTATTTACATTAAGTTACTGAAGGATTGGGATTATATTATGGTGTGTTGACATTATATACACATAAGCATAATATCTCTTGCTGACCGCTCGGGTTATAATACAAACACAAAGCACCCTTTGCAGGATGCTTTGTAAAAAAAATAGAATTAGGAAAGACTGAGACCGTTATCTTCTTCAATGGAGGTGGCGGTCTCTTCTTTTTCCACCTCATTGTTTACCTTGTTCCCTTTGTCCTCCCAGCAGATAGGTCGTCCGTCTGGGCGACGGTACTTCTTACCGTTACGCAAAGTGATGTACATGCTACAGATTAATGACATCTGTAATTGCTTTACGTCCAACCGACGTCGGGTTAGGGGTCTGCACACCCCGCAAGTTACGGAATAATCTGACCCCCGCTTGAAACCACAACCACTGTTTCTAAAGGGGTCACATTAGAACAAAAAAGCCCGTGGGACACACTGGCAAGCATTGCTTACCAGTTGTCCTACGGGTTCTTTTCAAAACTCTGTGCTTCAAACTAATAATCAGTGCCGTCCCAGTGTATCCACTCCCCATCATTTCTGTAGAAGAGTACTTGTAGTATACCACAAAATTGCAAAGTCAACTAATTATGTCTCCTTGTTACCAGATTTTTTCATCGAAAATCGCATCATCAAGACACCGCCTATTAACGAAAAGAGAGTGAAAAAGTTGTAACCAACCATCTCTGCTGTGCTCCAGTCAAGAAGCAACAAGATACGGTCAAACCCTCCTAGGAAAATCCCTATAAATAATATAAATCCCACGATCCCGACAATTTGTCTTTTCATACTGTAATAATATAACGATCTGCCCTTAGTGACCAGCTCAATTGGGCATTTTACACACGGCATCAAGCTAAAGTGGTTTTTTGTATCTTTAGATGTAAGGGTACTTGTAGAGAAGGTACGGGGGTCACTCTGGGGGGTATGGGGGTCAAATACGACACTCTGCAACAAACAACTCTCCCCTGTGAGTCTGTATGTAAGTTCTAACGTCCTCCACGACCCTCCGCAAAACTAGAAAACTCATACTTTATGTATGGGTTTTTTAGTTTCTGCGTAAGAGATTCGAAAAGGTTGTCGAGATTTTCTAAAAGAAAATATCATACAACCTGAACTGAAACTGTAAGTTTCGAATCTCGCTTCTTACAGAAGCGGTATACCCTTCACCACAGGAGTACTTCGATTTTCTAAACGAAAATCTGGTCGCACAGAAACTGCTCATGGTCTTGCGAAGCTCCAGGTATTCGCTTCTCTCCCTCCGCACATACAAAAAACCACACAACATGTGTGGTTTTTTGTACCTAAGCATCCTGCAAACCTTTACTATATCCATTCATTACCAAATTCTTCTGCAAGTGCTTCTGCCTTATGTGGGCCTTTTGACCCCTTGGAATACATTTCTGGTTTCAGAGAAGAACCGTCCCATGCACGTATAATTGGTTCAACTATTGCCCATGCCTGGAGAACTTCCCTGCTGGTTGCAAACAGACTTTGATCACCAATCATCGCATCCATGAGTACTCGTTCATACGCATCAGGTTGTTTTTCAGAAAACGCTGTTGCGTAGCAAAAGTCCATACGAACTGGTTGCAATGCTTCAGTAAATCCAGGATGCTTTGCAAGTAGCTGGAGTACAATCCCCTCATCAGGCTGAATCCTAATTGTTAAAATATTTGGATGGACATTTCGGCGAGATCGATCTTTAAACACAATGTGTATCTCAGTAACTTTTTTATCAAGACCTTTTCCTGTCCTGAGTAACACCGGGACACCTCCCCAACGTGAATTAGTTACTTCGAGTTTGATGGCAGCATACGTCTCAATACGAGAATCTGGATTCCCGACGTCAATGCTGTAGCTGTCGTACTGCCCACGGACCGCAAGATCACCGACCTGATTATCTTTCATTGGTTGAATGGCATCAAGGAGCGCTTGTTTTTCTGAGTGGATGGACTTTGAATTCATCTCAAGCGGCACCTCCATCATGACGAGCGACATGAGCTGAATGAGATGACTCTGCACAATATCTCGTAATGCACCCGTTTTTTCATAAAAAGCACCCCTCCAACCAATATCATCTACCTCAGACACCGTAATCTGAATATGATCTATGAACTGTCTCCCCCAAATATCTTCAATGAGCGGGTTTTGTGTACGAAATGTAAGGATGTTTTGTGCTGTCTCCTTGGCAAGGTAGTGATCAATTCGATAGATTTGTTCTTCTCGAAAATGTTGTTCAGTGAAATCAATTAGTTTCTGAGCACTTTCTAAGTTTGTACCAAATGGCTTTTCAATCAAAATGCGGGTTGCCGCGCCATTCTTTTCACTGTGCAAGTTCGCAACATGCAGACGACTAATAACATCCTGAAAAATGGAAGGCGGGATTGCCAAGTAGAACAAACGATTTCGTGTTTGTCCTCCATTTTTCTCATCAAGCATATCGAGAGTCGTTGCCAAAAACTGATAGTCTTCCTGATTCATGAGATCCATCTGAATCATGGTAATCATATCTCCGAGCCGTTTGAGCACTGCTGGGTTGCACTCGCGCTTCCTCCGGAGCATATTCACTTCAAGCTGCTGCATCAACAACTCCTTTTGAAGTGGCTCGAGTGTGACGCACACGATTGAACAATTTTCCCTAAGATGATTACTCTCGGTCAGGGCAAAGAGACTTGGCAACAACTTCTGAATTGAAAGGTTTCCGTTGGCACCAAAAATAGTAAGTATCGGCTGTGGGACATTTGTATACGGGTCAGTGTATTCCATGGTGATTAGTTTTTATTGATTATGTGCCCTCCAAATTTATTTCGCATTGCTGCAAGTAGTTTGGTTGCATAATTTACTGTACCTGATTGACTCTCTGTTCGAACTCGAAGTGCTTCATGCAGTGCTGGTGTAGGGATTCCATACTCTTTTGCAACCTCTTCTGTCCAGGCCCCCTCCCCTGAAGCGTGCACATATCCATCAATTCCATCAAGCGCTTCATTTTTTAAGAGTATCTCAGCAATGAGTTCATTGAGTGTTGAGTTGATTACACTTCCCTTTTGCCAGACCTGGGCAGCACGAGCAAGTGGTACATTGCGGAGTGTCCCTTCGCGCAATACCTGGAAACCTTCTGCAAGTGCCTGCATCATTGCGTACTCTATCCCGTTATGTACCATCTTCACATAATGGCCATACCCGACTGTTCCCATACGATCATATCCACCCCGCGGTGTAATGAGTGCATCAAAAAGTGGTCTCAGCATTTCATACTCATTTTCTTCTGCGCCAATCATGAGACTAAATCCATTTTCCATACCCATTATTCCACCGCTCGTACCCACATCAACAAACCCAATTCCTTTTTCTTTCAAATTGATTGCGCGAGCGAGTGTACGGCGAAAATCCGAATTTCCCCCATCAACGATGGTTGCCCCTTCTGATAATAGCGGTGAGTACACTGCGAGCGTCTCATCGACAAACGATGAAGGGATCATAAGCCAGAGTATCGGTCGTTCGCCCAATTTGGAAACGAGATCAGATTCAGATACGGCCCCTTCTGCCCCCTGCCCTACAAGGGCCGCAATCGTGTCGGTATTTTTATCAAACACAATAACTGGGATGCCCGCCCTCAGGAATCGACGTACAATCTGACTGCCCATTTTCCCTAACCCAACAAAACCGATTTTTTGCATATCTTATTTTATGATTCTACGAAGTAAAAAATTTTGTACACCGGAACCTGCTTAATGACTTGATTCGGGTGACTTGTGATCTCAAGAGCCTCATCGAGGCGCGAAATTGCCCCCGCCTTCCCCTGCCCTTCAGCATACACAAAGGCTGTGGTAAGCATCGCGATGCAGGGTGGCGTCATCGTGATGCGCGTAAACGTCCCCGCATCGTAACCCACCACCAGTCGCGTGTGCTCATGCACAGCAGTACTCCCCGGCAAAATCCCCGCAATATGATCGTCTGCACCAATACCAAATATTCCGATACTCTTCGGTGATTCTTTAATACGTTTTTTAAGAAACTGTTCGTACCGAATAGAGACTTGATCCATAGTTTCCTCTGTTTCAGTAAGTATCGGTTCATACTGTCGCAAACCCAGATCCAAAACCCCTGCCCCAATTAGAGCGCGCCAATTTGAATCGCTGTGCATGTATGGACCATACCGCTCATCAGTCATTCCTACAGTGATTAATTTCTTATCTTCTTTGGGCAATCGAGCAATCACTGCAACCGACACGGGAATACTTGATCCGCCGGAAAGCAGGAGTAGTGTCTCTGTACCATCTATACACTCATGGAGTGTATTTGCCATGGACTGAATAAGTGACTCTCGAATGTGGTGTATTTCTGTATGAGACATCTTGGTAAATTAATACCCACATATTGTAGCATGGTGGCCGTATCTTATTTATTTCATTTCAATCATGTCATTTATGGTAATTAATGTGTAGTCTTAGAAAACTTCATGTTACAGGTACCACAATTGAAGGTACGGGGGGCCACTCTGGGGGGTATGGGGGTCAAAAACGACACTCTGCAACAAACAACTCCCCCTGTGAGTCTGTATGTAAGTTCTAACGTCCTCCACGACCCTCCGCTTTAGATGTATCTACCCTATTAAGAAAAATCCCCCACATTATGTGTGGGGGATTTTTCTTTTGTGTTGTAGTTAATTCATCTCCGTAAAGGTCATGCCTGCGGGGAGAGCGAATATAGCTTCGTCAGGACTCCATGACTCACAGTTGTAATCACCAATTTGTTCTGCATTCCATGAGTAGGTACCTGAAGTTCCTGTGTCGGGGTTTGTCGTTTCCTCTGGAGCAACTATCTTTGACTTATAGCCGGTAGGCATCATTGATGACCATGAGTAGGTGTATCCATCACGGACAACCATATTTGAATCAACGTTCATTCCTTGAACTTGCATTGCATACTCACCGCGAACCATATCGCCATTTATATATACCGTTCCTTTCATTTCCATATCTTGCACGTATTGGTTTACCGTACACTTATAGGCACCACCCTGCTTAATGAACTCAGAAAATGCCATCTTCTTTCCGCTCGGTGTTGGCACACTTGGCGTTTCGAGTACTTCAGTATTATTGGTGACCACTTCTTGTTGTTCTTGCGTAACAACGGGTTGTGCGACCTCTGGAGTCGCTGGTTTGAGTGCTAGATACCCTGCTCCGAGAGCGATAACCGCGACAAGTGCATAAATAACTTTTTTTGATTGTGTCATATATTTTTATTAGTGTAATACAAAATGAAACCTGCTCTTTCTAGTATACTCCGCTCATTATTTCTTGCTATAGCTATAGAGAGACCATAAATCCCAAACCTTTCCCGCAACATTAATTGGCGCACCTTCACGCGGAAAATGGTGCAAATCGATAAATGGCACCGAGTTTGCCTCGATAATTCCCCATCGTACGGTATCGGGGTCTTTTGTAATATCCTCACTGATAAAATCAAAACCAATCACCGGAACACCAAGAACGTCTCCGGCCTTTTTGAGCGCATCGAGTAGCTTCGGGTGCGCGAGGGGAAATTCCTCAACAGCATCACCTCCATACGAGAGTCCTATCTTCTCGATAATGTCGATAGTTTTCCCCTTCTCGACAATACTCATGGTGGTGTAGCCCTGTCGCGCGAGAAACTCACGAATCACTTCACTCACCACAACATCCTTAACACCCTCATGCTTCTCCCTATTCTTCTTTTCTATGAGTTGTTCTATGGTTGATACACCATCTCCTGTTATTCGTGGTGGGTCTCCGCGTAAGACACCCACAATCTCCCCTCCCACATAGGTTCCTCGGTACACACTCCCCTTGAGGTGTTCTTCGACGACAACGCGGTAACAGAGCTGACTCGCTACTTTAAAACCATGATGCAAGTCTTCTATGGTCGAGAGATTGGTCAGTGTATGTCGTCCACGTGAACCATTCTCCGGCTTTACAATGACCGGCTTCAGAACGGCATTAAAAATTTCTTCCGCTTGCGCGCGGGTACTGGCTCCCCCTCCCTGTGGTACTCGTACTCCATGTTCTTTCAGATATTTTTTAAGGGCAACCTTACTATCCATCCAGAGATACGCGCGTCGGTCTGCAGATGGTGGAATTGGGATACTTCCAAAGTAGTGCCACCGCCCACCGAGGTACGCTCGGTACTGCTCCACTGGTTTATCGCTAATGACCATTTGCTCCATGGTAATCCCGCGACGTATTGCCTCCGCCCAAATAACTCCACTCCGCTGACTACAGGCCGTACTGCTGTCGTTCGTAAAGTGGATGAGGTGAAGGAGTTCGAGGAATCTCACCCATCCAGAAATGAGTGTGTGATGAAACACTTTGTACAGAAGTGGTCGATTAAATACATTAATAAACTTTCCGAAAGGTGAAACGAGTACAAGAATACTCTCAGAAATGTACGTTGCTGTATGTGGGGTGGGGTTATTTCCACAATAGAGACACTGTCCCTTTTTTATTTCATTCTCTGCCGTGTTCATTCGCTCCACTATATCAAAATATATCGGCAGGAGGTACGGCTACCAACAATCAATATCACCACAGGTAATCCGACTATGACTCCCGTAAACAAAATGACACATGATACAATATCTGCATGGAAAGTAGTCTACGCTCGGTGTATTGGGAAGCTCCAGAGCATAACCACATTGAAAAATCGAACGACTGGTACTGGATACTCGGTATTGTTGCCATTGCTGGGTCAGTTGCCAGTATGATATTTGGAAATGTGCTCTTTGGAGTGGTCATTATTCTTGGTGCTATGACGATGTTTATCGTCTCACACCGAAAGCCACGTGTTATTGAGTTTGAGGTTTCTGGGCGCGGTGTGCGTATCCGAAATGACTTCTACCCGTACGCGACACTCGACTCGTACTATCTCGATGAGCAAAATCTCATTAACCCACAATTGATTGTAAAATCAAAAAAACTTTTTGTACCACTCCTCATCCTCCCTATTCCTGAAGAGTATATTGATATCATTGAAAAAACGATTAGTGCACGCCTTCGCGAAGAGCATCTTGAAGAACCGTTCTCACATATCCTTCTCGAATTTCTTGGTTTCTAACGCTACTTACAATATGGGACAATTATGATATTATCCCTACCGTTCGCTCTCATAGTTTAATGGATAGAATGTAGGCTGAATGGTCTGGGAGACTATTCAGAAGGTTGCGTGATACTTTTAGAGCGAAGCGAACAAAAGTAACCACAACCTGACCCTGAAACAGTTTCCCAAACTGTTTCAGCAGTAGGACGGGCGGTACGCAAACCCAAGCGAAGCTGTTCACGGCACAACGTTTTAGTACAACATATTGCTCTCATAGTTTAATGGATAGAATTTAGGTTTGCGGTACCTAAGATCCAGGTTCGATCCCTGGTGAGAGCACAGAGGTAAAACAAAGACGCGTCAGTTATATAACTGACGCGTCTTTGTTTTAGGAAGCAATCTGTATTGCTTCCATACCTCTGTGCTAAGCGGAGTCATGTTTTTGCTATTCATAATGCAAAAACAGACGAGCTCGGGGAGAAAGTTCTTAAGGAACGTAGTGAGTTTAGAAACTTGACCCCACCGTGCTCTCACAGCATTGTCTGGGAGACAATGCGTCAGGGATCGAAGCTGTTCAGAGATACTTTTGGAGCCTTAGGCGAACAAAAATATCCTGAACGGATACTGTTCTCGTAGAGAAAGATCCCCGTTTATGTAAGTAAAACTTTCGTACAGCCCTCGTTTGTTTTAGTAGAGAAAGATTCCCCAACAAAAAAAACCGAACGTTCCCGTTCGGTTTTTTTGATTATTTCGTTGTTACTTTCTTTAGTTGAGCAACAAGACGTGATTTCTTGCGAGATGCAGTGTTTTTCTTGATAACTCCGCGCTTCTCTGCCTTATCTATTGCTTGGTATACCTTAGGGATGAGTGCTTCTGCTTCTTTGGTCTGACCCTTGATTATGTGGGTTCTGAAGGTTTTTACCGTGTCATGGAGTGCAGCCTTACGACGTACGTTGAATACACGTTTTTTGAGTGAGGTGCGTATTGCCTTCTTTGCGCCTTTTGTTATTGCCATATGTGGTGGGTACTATATCGTACGTTGGGGGGGTTGGCAATACGTGGAGCCAGAACGATACCTTTATATATACGCGGGAGAAAAGTTGTATTCCTTTATAATTAACGGTAGCATTCAGGATATGATTGCACGACTAACCGGAAAAATCGTTGATGTACGGGTGATGCATATCGTTATTGATGTCCACGGTGTCGGGTATCTCGTTGCGGTAACACACGGAAGTGGGTACGCTCTTGGGTCAGAGGCTTCTGTCTATACATACCTCGCCGTTCGTGAAAATGCACTCGACCTCTACGGCTTCAGTACTCAAGATGAGCTCGTTATGTTTGAACAGCTCATTAAATTACCGAAGATTGGCCCAAAGACAGCACTCCAAATTCTCTCGCAAGCTGACCTCGAAACACTAAAGAAGGCGGTGCGTACTGATGACCCTGTGTACCTCACCAAGATGTCGGGTATAGGAAAGAAGAGTGCCGAAAAGATTGTGGCGGGGCTGAAGGACGTTCTCGAACTCGCTGACGTACCCGGCGAACATTCCCCACAACATCAGGGTGACTCCGACGTCATGGATGCACTCATGACACTCGGGTACTCACAGCGTGATGCGCTCCAAGCAATGCAGAAAATTCCTGCAGACATTACCGATACGAATGCGCGCATCAAGCATGCGCTAAAATATATTAGTAGCTAACCCACCATTTCGATAACCTTTCAACCATGGATAATTTCTTATACAACGTAAAGCGCCTTATCCCTGTATCACTCTTCAAAATGATACAGCCTCCCTACCACTTCCTCCTTTCACTTATTGGCGCAATCTACTATCAGTTCCCCTCAAAAGAAATTACTGTCATCGGTGTGACGGGGACAAAAGGAAAATCAACCGTTGTTGAGCTCATTAATGCTATTTTTGAAGCCGATGGAAAACGAACAGCGGTAGCGGGAACAATCCGCTTCAAGATTGGAGAAAAGAGTGAGCGAAACATGTACAAGATGACCATGCCCGGGAGATTCTTCGTGCAACGTTTTCTTCGGGATGCGGTGAATGCGGGATGTGATGTGGCTATTATTGAAATGACGTCTCAGGGTGTACTCCAATACCGACACAAATTCATTCACCTCGATGCGCTCGTTTTCACAAACATCTCACCTGAGCATATTGAGTCACACGGCTCATACGAAAAATACATTGCCGCAAAGCTCGAACTCGCTCGCGCGCTCGAGGCTTCACGCAAGCGCCCACGGTACATGATTGCAAACCGTGATGATGAAAATGGTATGGCGTTTCTTGAAACAAAGGTTGAATACTCCCTCCCCTACGGTCTTTCTGATTTGGAACTGCACACGCTCAACAAAGACGATATCAGCCTGGTCATCGAAGGTTCAACTATTCGCGTGCCACTCATTGGACTTTTTAATGTATACAACACACTCGCTGCACTCACCTGCGCTCGCGCGTTTGGGGTGCCCCTCAAAACCATCAACACAGCTCTCACTAATCTTTCACCTATTAAAGGTCGTGTAGAACGATTTAAAACACCAAAGAATGCTGAGCGAAAGGTAACCGCGGTTGTTGACTACGCGCACACACCCGACTCTCTCGAGAAACTCTATATGGCATTTGAGAAAGAGAAAAAAGTATGTGTCCTTGGAAACACCGGAGGTGGACGTGATACGTGGAAGCGACCTGAAATGGCGCGTATTGCACACAAGTACTGCGACCGCATCATTCTCACCAATGAAGACCCGTACGATGAGGACCCTGCAAAGATTATTGATGATATGGTTCGCGGTATTGATAGCGACGCTAAACTCACCATCATTATGGACCGACGAAAGGCAATCCATACTGCACTCGAAGAAGCACCTAATGGGAGCGTGGTGATTATCTCAGGTAAAGGTACTGACCCATACATTATGGGACCTCACAACACAAAGACACCATGGAGTGATGCAAAGGTAGTACAACAAGAAATGACCGCGCTCTTTGGAGAGGGGTAATCTTCTCGTTATTCAGCGAAGTGAAAAAGAATAACCCCCGCGCACACCGATACATTAAGTGACTCCTTCATACCTGCCATTGGTATCTCAATGTGTGTATCTACCATTTTTAAAACTTCCTTTTCGACACCGGTAATCTCATTACCAAACACAAATGCGACGTCACCCGCGGGGGTACATGAACGATAATCTATTGATTGTGGGGTCTGCTCAACCGCGATTATTTGTACCCCTGCTTCTGTAAGCGTTTTAAGAACGTCTTCTATTTCTGGCTGGACTTCATAGGGTACGGTATGTGTTGCTCCGAGTGATGTCTTCTGAATCTCAGCTCGCTCCCTCCCAAAGCGATCTGTAGGAGCTGGCGTGTATCCCGTGAGAAAAATCTTTGCCACCCCTGCCCCGTCTGCACTCCGAAATACCGACCCTACGTTGTGGGCGCTTCGTATATTGTGCAATATCACGTATACCTTCATAGATGTAATGTCTCGCATGATACACTAAGTACTACATACGGACTATGCTTAATCTTTTTCCAATCCAATTTCTTGCCCCACTTGCATATGCCCTGCTCCGTATTTGTGTTGGTGTTATTTTTGCATACCTCGGATACTCACATATAAAAGCGCGTGAAGAATTGAAGAATGTATTTACACTTCCTATTCTCCCCTTTGGGCTCTTTTTTGCTTGGTATGTAGGGATAATGGAAGTGATCATTGGTGTACTTTTTATCATAGGTCTTTTTACCCAGGTTGCTGCGCTTCTTGCAATCCTCTACACACTCAAGCTTGTAGTACTTCGTAAGCGATTTACTCACCCCCTTCTCCCCCATGGGCTTTTTCTTGCCCTTCTTTTTACGGCGTCCCTTTCGCTTTTTATCACGGGGGCAGGAATTCTTGCATTCGACTTGCCTATATAAACAATGACCATTACAGAAATATCCAATTACTTACTCCACGGCGCACTCACCCCTTCGGTGACGTTTCTTCTCTCCTACACCGCACTCACTTCTTTCCTCACACTCCTTGCAATTTCATGCTATCTACACCGATCACAAACGCACCGCAGTGTTTTCTTTGTTGCTCCCATCAATCATTTCTTTCGACTCATCCTCTGGCTCTTTACGGGAACGGTAACAAAAGAATGGGTTGCCGTTCATAGAAAGCATCATGCAAAGTGTGATACTCCTGAGGATCCTCACAGTCCAAAATACTACGGACTCCGCAAAATTCTCCTTGAGGGGGCTGATATCTATCAACGCGTTGCGCATAATAATCCTGAACTATTGGCAGAATACGGCAAAGGCACCCCCGATGATTTTCTTGAAAGATTTCTCTATAGCGGGCGAAGCAACCTCGGTATTAGTATTGCTCTCATTGTACAAATGTTCTTATTTGGACTGCCGGCACTCGTAATTTGGTCTATACAAATGCTCGTGATGCCTATTATTGCTGCTGGCTTCATAAACGGCATTGCACATGTGTATGGGTACAAACGGTATCGAGATGGTGAACTGCGTGCTGATGGTAAGGTATTCGAGAAAATTGGTGACTCTCTTAATGTGCCGACATATGGGCTTGCGGTTGGCGAAGAGTTTCATAATAATCACCATGCGTATCAAGAGCGGTACAAATTTTCACATGCATGGTATGAGTTTGATTTTGCAGGGACTCTCATTGAATTACTGACATGGGTTGGACTCGCTTGGGTACCACGGAAAAAGAACTGAGGTGGTTTTAGGAAGCTCTGTTTACATGAACAGGGATCTTTCTCTACTAAAACAAACGAGGGCTGTACGAAAGTTTATTTTCGTAACACCTGAGAGTAGTTTTAGAAAGCTTTGCTTACATGAACTGTTTAGGTTCTATGAAATTTTATGCAAAATTTCGAGAACCTTTTCGATCCCTGACGCACAGTCCCCCAGACTGTGCTGTGGGCGGACACGAAAAAATCCTGCTATGCAGGATTTTTCTTCGTGTCCGCCCACCAGGGATCGAACCTGGGACCTTCTCCTTAAAAGGGAGCTGCTCTACCGGCTGAGCTATGGGCGGA
>CAZWYM010000010.1:0-41167 GCA_964638425.1 uncultured Candidatus Saccharibacteria bacterium | reverse complement strand
CAGGGGTATTTGCAGGTACGCTCGGAGAGACGAGTGATGGTGGAATTGATTCAATCATCTTTTGCTGTCTTTCCTTTGGAAGTGTTTTGAATTGTTGTTCTGTAAGAGTTTGAGTCGTCTGAGCAAACAGAAAAAGTGGCGATAGAGCGAAAATAACTAAACTTTTTATAACTACCCTCCCCAAAGAAGAAATCTCAATCATAACTATATTATGCACTTTATTTAGACATTACTGTTTAAGTACTGTTGATAGAAAGCTCCATGTTACAGAAAATTTTTGTTTCGCTTAACTCTATGAAACTGAATTGCAAAGCGATGCGCTTCTGCATTTGCAAGGAGGATTGACTGCTTATGCAAATTAATGAGGTTTTTATCACCAATAATTCGCTTAGGCTTATTGTGTTCATCCTTAACAACCCCTAGGGGGTTGGGAATATCAGATGTACATTTATGTCTCAAATCCAAGAGGAGGAACTTCTACAGTCACTGAATCACTTCCTCCAGGACACGTGAGTGTGTACGTGGTCATGGCATTTACTACTACCGTTACAGAACCTGTATTTGGGTCATTTATTGTTGATGGGATAAGATCAGTGTACGTACCGCCTGATAACGTACAGACCGCTTCATCTCCGTTACTTGTATCCCACGTAAGCACTGTACTTGAACCAACTTCCACCATACGACTAGAAAGTGAGAGGGTTGGGACACTCATGACTGTAATAGACGCTGCTGCGACGAGTATGCCGCTACAAACAAGCGTGTACGTTGTATTACTGTAGAGCGGGGTCGTAACGACACCTAGATGTGACAATCCTGACCATGAATCTGTATTTGCAGGTTCAATTGATGAGACGGTACATGCGCTTGCATTAGTTGAAGTCCAAGAAATGGTAGAAGTTGCACCTCCATTTATGTTGCTCGGATTTGCTGAAATGCTTCCAGTTGGAGCAGCGCTTACGGTGACTCCAGCACTCACTGTACAGTTTGGTGTCTCGCCTGCGCCTTCGTTTACTTGATTAGCTGAATCAACACAATGTTGAATGTACAAAGTGCCTGTTTGTGCTGGAGTAAAGGTATGATTATCTGAGGAAACTCCAGAAATTGCTAGAATTGGCTTTGAAATATTTGGCAAATTTGTCCACGCACCACTCGTACTATTCCATTGATAGCTGAAATTATCACTAAATGAAATTCCTGTGCTTGCTCCCCCTCCGTTTCTCACTTGTGCATTGAGGGTAATTGATTGTCCTTGTACATATGGGCCAGCTGAAAGTGTAAGATTCTGACTTATAAGGTCGGACACAGGGCAAGCTCCCGACGCTGTAGCAGTTACCAGATTTGACCAGAGTGACGGCCCACTCGCGTTATTTGCTCGAGAACGGTACGAATGTACAGAACCAGGAAGTAAACCGTTGTGACTATACGTAGTTGAGCCTCCATTACACTGCGGGACTCCATCTTTTTCAATTTCATAACAGGTGGCACCTACTACTGTGTTCCATGAGATATTAATTTGTCCGGAACCACAACTTGCGTTTGGTACTGCCGTTATACCTGTGGGTGCGCTTGGTCGTGTGAGTTTAGACACAACACTACCAAATGCGATGCCGCCAGTGCTTGAAGCAATAGCGCAATAATAGTAGGTAGTGGACGGTATCAGTCCTCCAATAGTTTGGTTAAATGGTACCGCACTACTTCCTGAACCCAGCACAACCCCTCCTGAAGCAGGGACCCTCGTGCCGAAGGTATCATTACATGAACCGGGATTTGTTGCTGAGTATCTAAACCATCCTGTTGAAGCAGTGCCATTCGGGTTTCCAGTGCCATTCAATGTGGTACTTGTAGCGGTGTCTGCTGTTGCTGGTTGCGTGGTGACAGTTGGAGCGATGGGGAGATTGATGGTTGCAGTGGCATTCGTCCATGTTGATATTCCACCCTGGTTGTCCTCTGTACGGACCTTGAATAGCTTCACTCCTGCTGTTGTCCAAGTGTAGGAGGCTACTTGAGCAGTTCCTGAGTTTACAAAAGTTGCTGCCGGAACAAGAAGATCGGTCAGTCCATCATTGTTCCAGTCTACTTGGTAGCGGAGAGTGTTGTTGTCTGGATCAGTGGCTGTAAAGGTGAACGGGTAGCTAACATTGATGACTCCTGTGAATGGTTGTGGGGTGACGACGGGTGCGATGGGTGCATTGTTGCCACCTACTGCAGTGAGGGAGAAGTTGATTGTTTGAGTTGGTATTGGAAGAGAGTATGCTGGAACTGAACTCAAACATGCATATCCCCAACACCCATAATAATCAAAACCTCCGTAATTATATGACACATTACCTCCAGCTCTCATGGGCATATTATTAGCATGACATCCCACGCCCGCTTCTCCATCGCCGTAGTATCTATAATAGTACTTACCGTTTGTACTTGAAAAATTCAATCCAACTGAGACTGCGCCAGGTGCGGTGACCGTGCATAAGTTACTAACGCATGAAAGATTTGCACTTGGCGAGACGACGCTTGTGGTTGGTGGATTAACATTGAGAAGAATGTACGAGTCGAAACCTTCTGAAGTAATGTATTCAGTAGCTCCTACAAAGGCTTGTGTAAAAGAACCAGCAAAATCCTCACTACGGCATGCGAGCGCAAGTGGTCCTGCACTTGCCACCCATCGTCCATAAGGACTATCAACTGAATATCCTGTCCCTACCCACGATATATCAGTAGTAAGCGTACTCGTAGCTCGGTCAATACGAATTTGTGTTCCCACAGGTATACTACTCGCATCCAAAATTTCAACACCTGTAGCGACATTCGTTAGTTTTGCTTTGTATGTGACTGAGGCGGATGAACCATCTCGCAAAGCAACTTCCCATCCGTTAGGGCATGACGAATCGGTGCAAGAAGGTGCGGGTGTTACAAGAGGAACCGTGTCTGTGTTGTATACAGTTGCCCAATCAATGTAGCTATGGAGCCTCGGTACATTATTCACTGTCGCAGTTATACTCTTCACTGCATACACCTCCTGTGCGAAACTAAATGTGGCAAGTATCGTAAGTACGACAAATCTTGAAGAGGTAATTTTCATACTAGTTTTGTGGAGTGATCTGTGAATCTGATAATGTGTTTTTCTTACGTCTTTGGTAGACAGCTACGCTTGAAAAAAGGGTAAGTATCATCATGCTCAACACAATAATATACATCGTGCGTGATGTCGTATCAGTATCAACGGCCGCGTGCACGGCTTCCTTGAGGCAGTGCTCAGGATCAAGGATTGTGCAGTCATATGTTTGAGTTACCTCATCCACCACCACTCCTTTATGTGCAAGTGTGGCTGTAAGGGAGAACGTAGTGAGGTCTGTATCTGGAGTGAAGGTACTCTTGAGTCCCATCATGTCACCGGTGACGTCACCGGTGTACGTGTATGTATGCACGACATTACCAGCACTGTCATTGAGAGTAAGAATAAGTGTATTGTCGCTCACCAAAGGTTCGTTGGTTGAGTGGACGCATGAAAAGAGTGTGTTTTCCGCTCCTGCTCTCAGTGGATATTTCGTGATACTGGGGAAATTGATACGGATATCTTCATAGCCATCACGCACAAATCGTATGTGGAGCATGGACTTTGCATCAGCATCTTTCAAAATCGCCTGCACGAACGTCACTGAGGTTTCTATAAGTGGTGGTGTGTACGACAACAACTTGGTCTCGTTGGGTGCTAGGACTATTGCTGAGGTTTCTCGTTTCACTTCATTTGATTCTAAGATGCCATCCCACTTTGAGGTAATCCATGTTACTTCAACAATACGCTGTTCAGTACTTGGGTTCACAAGCTCAACATGTGCAGTGACCGACTCATCCTTTGTAAAGTGCGGTGGCGGTGCAGCAAAGCGAAAGAGTGTTGTATTTAACAATACGGTATTTTTATTCAAAACGACGGGTGATACAGCACTCACAATACGAAACGGTGCCTTATTCCCCGTAACATCATCAGTGAACGAAAGTCCTAAAAGATTGAATCGCTGTGCGCTAGTAAAATAAAAAGCTGCTTCATATTCACCGCCTGCCATATTTGACGGTACTAAGTACTCAAAATCAATAGCTCGTTCCGTATTTGCACCAATGATCAGGTCGTCTTTTACTAACAAGAAATCCACAAGCGGGTACCCGTTTTGTTTAGTAAGAGCTTCGCTTGCTTCGTCTATTTTAAATATTTTGACCCAGACTTGTCCATCGACAATGGGATACTCATTTGCATTGCGTATTGTTCCTGCAAATCTGAGGGGTGTTCCTGGGAGCGTTTGCTCCAGTGTGGGTGCTACGTCTACTTGTACGGATCCGAAGTGGTAGTAATCGAAGCAGCTGATTGCTTCGGGGGTATCTTGAGCATAAATAGTGAACGGTAATAGTGACAGAAACCCAAAAAACGTGAAAAAAACTACCTTTACTCTTAAAAGACTACTCATATAAATACTATACATGAGTATGAAGCTATCTAATTGCGCTTGTGTTGAAAGAGATTAAGTGTTATAGGAAATTAGCTTTGCGTGTCTTTCGGTGAAACTGAATTGCAAAGCGATGCGCTTCTGCATTTGCAAGGAGGATTGACTGCTTATGCAAATTAATAAGTTTTTTATCTCCGATTATTCGCTTTGGCATATGGTGCTCATCTTTAACAACACCGACAACAGGTACTGTGAGTGTGAATTCTTTAAGAACTGCGAGTGCAACGTTTTTTTGTGCTGTACTTCCATCTACAACAATAATATCTGGGTAGATCCATTCTGAATGCTTCAGTCTACGTACTAAGATTTCACGGAGTGCTCCAGGGTCATTTGAAGCAGTAAAGCCTTGAATATTAAACTTTCGATACTCGTCCTTCATTTGAGCTTCACCTTGCACGACAGTCATAACACCGACCATATCATCGCCGTTTAGGTGTGCTACGTCGTATGCTTCTATGCGTATTGTGCTTTCATCTTTATACGCTCGGGACTCATCTTTAATGAGTGATATGTCTTGTATATGTTGGAGAGCAAAAATTTTCTTCTTTAGGATATTTGCTTCTTCAAAACGCTCTTTCTTTGCACTCTGAATCATTTGCTTTTCCAAATTTTTAAGGATTTTTTCCTTTTTACCTTCAAATAAGTGTTTTATGTTTTGAATGGTAACTCCGTACTCTGCTTTGGTGCAATTCTCGGGGTACAAACCAATCTGTCTATTGAAGTCAATTTTTCCCTTTAGTACCTTACTTTTTTCCGCACCCAAAGCAACGGGGGTGTCATAAAATTGAAAAAGCTTTCTGATTATCTTAAGAGCTTCCTTGAATAGTGTTCCACTAGGAAATGGACCGTAGATGGCTTGGTATGCTGATTCGTCGCTTTGCACTAGGTCTTTCCCCCGAACGACGAGCACACGTGGAAATTCGTCATTAGTGATAACGAGATGGTTAAAACTCTTATCATCCTTCGATTTTGTATTATATGTCGGTCGGTGTGTACGGATGAGATTGACCTCAAGAAGCATTGCTTCAAGCACTGAATCGGTCACTGTCCATTCAACACTCCGTGCTTCATTCACCATTTTTTCTATGACAGGACTTCTCTTTTCACGGATGTGACCATCAAAATAACTCCTCACTCTATGTGTAAGTGATGTTGCTCTTCCGATATAGAGAATTTCTTTCTTTGTCCCTAGAAAAAAATACACGCCTGGATTTTCAGGTATCCTCTTCTTATCTAGATCTTCTCGCTTCATACGTATTATCCGAGTATTTTCTTAAGATACTGACCAGTGAATGATTTTTCGTTTTCAGCAATTTCTTCTGGGGTTCCTTTAGCAATCAAATTTCCTCCCTTTGCCCCTCCTTCGGGTCCAATATCAAGAACATAATCTGCGCACTTAATAAGATCAAGGTTGTGCTCAATGACCATCACGGTATTTCCTTGATTTACGAGCTGCTGCAAAATCTCAATGAGTTTTTTAACATCTTCATAATGGAGACCAATTGTCGGCTCATCGAGAAGATAGATTGTTTTCTGGGTATGCGGACGGTAGAGTTCAGAAGAAATCTTTACACGTTGAGCTTCGCCTCCTGAGAGTGTCGTGGCACTCTGTCCGAGTTCAAGGTACCCAAGTCCCACTTCGAGAAGTGATGCAAGTCGTTCATGGATTGCAGGGATATCAATAAAAAATGCGTCCGCCTCTTCTATGGTCATGTGGAGGACTTCATCAATATTCTTTCCTTTGTAATAGACTTCGAGTGTTTCCTTAGTAAATCGTTTTCCATCACATACATCACAGGTAACGTACACCGTTGGAAGGAAGTGCATTTCTACAGCAATTTCACCATTCCCCTGGCACGCTTCACACCGTCCACCTTTGACGTTAAAAGAGAATCTCCCTGGCTTCCAGCCACGTGCTCGTGCTTCTCCCGATGCAGCAAAGAGCTCGCGGATATAGGTAAATGCTCCCGTGTAGGTGACAGGGTTTGAGCGTGGTGTTCTTCCGATAGGTGACTGGTCAATGAGTATTGATCTGCCGAGATACTCCGTTCCGCTTACACTCGTAGCATTATAGGTGTGTGGTGTTCGGTATTTTCGGTCGAGACGTGAAAGTAAGTTCCTATGAAGGATTTCATACATGAATGTAGACTTACCACTTCCTGATACACCCGTAATAGCAATGAGTCTGCCGAGAGGAATATCGACATTGAGATTCTTAATATTAAATGCCTTCCCTCCCCTAATTTTTATTGAGCCTTTCTCACCCTCTCTTCTCTTTTCAGGGACTTCAATTTTCTTATCTCCTCGAAGGTAGTCGAGCGTCACTGACTTTGAGGTATTCTTCGGTGCATCAAGAAGTTTTTGTAAATAGTCTGCCACAACTACTTCTCCTCCGTGTATACCTGCGCCAGGTCCAATATCGACGAGATAGTCAGCAGAAAAGATAGTATCTTCGTCATGCTCAACAACGATTATAGTATTACCTAAATCACGCAAGTCAGAGAGTGTCTTAATGAGCCGGTCGTTATCACGTTGGTGAAGACCTATCGTTGGTTCATCAAGTACGTACATCGCTCCCACCAGCCCTGAACCAAGCTGTGACGCAAGTCTAATTCGTTGCGCTTCACCTCCTGAGAGTGTATTAGCGCGTCTATTTAACGTGAGGTACTCAATACCGACGTTAATCATGAATTCGAGACGTTCAATGATTTCTCGTAGTGCTGGCCATGCAATATCTTGATCCTTTTTAGATAGTTTAAGTGTTGAAATAAACTGAGCAGCTTCACCAATCGTCATGTTGGTGAAATCAACAATATTTTTTCCTAAATCATTCTTACCGTCGCCTCCAAGGTATACACGAAGAGCTTCAGGACGTAGTCGTGCACCATTACATGTTGGACAGGTATCGGTATTAAAAATTCCCGTTGTTCCTAAACCATTACATTCTGGACATGCACCGTATGGTGAGTTAAATGAGAACAATCGAGGTTCAACTTCAGGGAATGAACTGCCATCGATTGGACAGATAAACTTTGCCGAAAGCATGCGCTTGTCCCCATTTGGTGTCCGAACTTTTACGAGTCCATTTGATTCACGGAGTGCAAGTTCAACCGCTTCAGAGAGACGCTCTTTTGCATTCTTAGGGGAATTAGTAAATTCACTCACATAAATTTCATCAATGAGAACATCTATGTCGTGTCGCTTTGTCTTCGTTAAAACAATCTTTTCACGAAGCTGTTTGATTTCCCCATCGATACGAACAACCTCATACCCCTTACTGAGTAAGTCATAGAGCATTTGATAGTACTCACCTTTACGACCCACAACGAGGGGAGCAAAAATAGAAACACGAGCAGAACTCACTTCTACACCAAGTACATTCTTGGTTGTTTCAGATTTCATGCGCTTGATTTCCCTATCTTCAATAGACTTTTGAATGATACCGAGGATTTCGTCTTGTGAAAGTTTCTGAATTTTTACGTCTGTATCGAGGCAGTACGGCTGACCTATGCGCGCATACAAAATACGAAGGTAGTCATAAATCTCGGTTATGGTTGCAACTGTTGAACGTGGGTTTCGCGAAGCTGACTTCTGGTCAATAGAAATCGCCGGTGAAAGACCACTAATTTCATCGACATCAGGTTTCTGCATTTGCTTAAGGAACTGTCGTGCATATGACGATAGAGACTCAACGTATCTACGTTGCCCTTCTGCAAAGATGGTGTCAAATGCAAGTGACGATTTCCCACTTCCAGAGAGACCTGTAAAAACGGTCATTTTGTTGCGTGGTATTTCGAGGTCAATGTTCTTCAAATTGTGCGTTCGAGCACCTCGAATAACAATCTTTAAGTCCTTTGGGTCTTCCCATCGTGTTATTTTTGTTGGTTTCTTGTATGCCATAGATTCAGTTCCTATGTAGGTGCATAGGATTATGGAGGTGATTATACAGTAAATACATTTTCAGGAAAGGATGTCGCTTTTTATTTTTTTGGGAGAGTAACGACAACGTGTGTCCCTACTCCCCGAATTGACTCAACAGCAATTGATCCCCGAAGAAGTTCAATCAATTGCTTAGTAATCCACATGCCGAGCCCTGTCCCAATCGTCGAATCCATCTCTTTACCCTCTACACGGAAAAATGGTGCGAAGAGGTTCTTTTGGTTTTCTGCACTGATACCCATTCCGGTATCCTTAATGCGAATCTCAATTCTATCTTTTCTATCTTCAATACTGAGCGTAATAGCTCCTGCCTTTGTATACTTGAGTGAGTTGCTTACCAAATTTGAGAGAGCTTGAAAGAGTCGTTTTTCATCACTGGTAATGTATATGTCACCGAGTATTCCTTCTCTTGATATTGAAATTCCCTTTTCTTTTGCCGTACTTTCCATCCCTTCAATTACTGCAGAAATGGTCTTCTGAATATTTAGCTCCTCCTTAGAAATCGAAAGCTTACCAGAATGGATGCGAGCGACATCGAGTAAATCACTCACAACGGCAACAAGTCTCAGCGATGAATCTTCTATGCGGGAGGCATATTCAAGAACTTCATCGGACACTCCATCTCGCTCACGAATCATACTTGCGTACCCTCGCATTGCAGTAAGCGGTGCGCGGAGTTCATGGGCAATCATGTTGGTAAACAAGTCCTTCATTTCATTCGCTTTTTTTGTTTCTTTGTATAGGTATGCGTAGTCTATGAGTTTTACATGACGCAAAAGTAACAAGAGAACAACAATCAAAATAGAACAGAGCCAATAGTATGCAGTTACAATCCTCGATGCAAAAAGAGAGTCTATATACTCGAGTGATGTTTCTGTGTAAATATAGTAATCATCTCCGTTATTACTTCTTACTAACCGGTAGCTTTCCCAGTAACGCACTCCACTTTCTGCATAGGGGACAATGAGTGACTCATTGGGATTGATATTACTAATCCTATATGTTTCTGGCTCATCATCCCACGTTCCAACACTTTCAATGTCGAGCGAAGCGATGATTTTGACCACATCACCATCTTCTTTTGCCACGCGAAATTTTTTGATATCAGGGTTATGGCTTGCAACAGATTCAATTTC
This sequence comes from uncultured Candidatus Saccharibacteria bacterium, assembly GCA_964638425.1. Taxonomy (GTDB): domain Bacteria; phylum Patescibacteriota; class Minisyncoccia; order Phycocordibacterales; family UBA918; genus Damh-18. The sequence goes on along the minus strand of CAZWYM010000010.1, from coordinate 31,593 downwards.
ATTTTGAACAAGTTGACTGTTGAAATTTGTTGTTTTAAGAAGTGATGCAAATACATCGTGCATCATTCCAATTCTATCTTTCTCCAAGCGCTCCTGATTATCTTTTGCTGCATTGAGAAATTGCTGGCCACTCATCAAGAAGCCAACGGGTATGACAACGATGAGTATCAGCGTCATGAGAAGCTGGGGATGCTTCCGTATGTACTCGTATCCATCCTGAAGTAAGACACTGATAGTATCAATCATAGTCAGAGTGCAATTGGTTCGAGTAATCTTCTATCGCGCACATGAATTCCAAGGAGTATTAACACGAGACCAATAGCAACAACTGCAATTGATGCAACAAGAAGAAGGATGCTGTCACCAAAGAGTGCAGGCGCAGAATTATCTGCTGCGATAGCTGCAGTGACTGAGTCTGCTTTCGTGAACGCTTCTGCTGTCTTTACAAAGGCAAATGGGTTACTTTTTGCAACAACCCTACCAGCATTATCGGTAATGCCAACATACACTGAATGCTCTCCATCTTCGAGTTCCTTATCAAGAATATAGCTCCAGCTTCCCTTGTCATCTGTTTTTACGGTAACCACAATTGGGGTGCTGTAGATGTACAACGTCACAAAGCTATTTGGTAGTCCTTTACCTGAAAGAATTGCGCGCTTTAGACTTGACTCAGTCGATTGTTTTTCAACATTAGCTTTTGTGCTACCCAATGTTGTAATACTGTCTATAAAGAGCAAATCCTCTCGTATGATTCCACCTTCCTTAGGTGATTCATAACGGACGAGTGCTTCAGCCCTGCTGTCATGAGGGTTGTACCCATGAGAGATTTCTGCACTGTCGATATATGAGTCTCCATCAGTATCAGCAGCGAAAGGATTTGTTTTGTACAAATTGATTTCATCATAATCAGATATTTCGTCTTTATCAGAATCTGTTGCAATCGCATCCCCAATTCTATCCTTGAGTGTTAGCTCATTTTTAATAGTGAGGTCTGACAAATCATTTGCAAGTTTGGTAATGTAATCTTCTACTGCATCTGCAATATTTGGATCATTAACAGTAGATGCGGTCTTCTCAATAAGCTCTTTCTTCAGGGCTTCAATCTCTTGCTTAATTCGTTCTGTTGTCTCTGCATCACCTGTACGTATAGCTTTTGCAAGTTGATTCAATTTATCATTGAGTGCAGTATTAAAGTCAGAAACAGTTAGCCCAATTTTGTTTTTTAATGAATCTTCAGCTTCAACTGATTGCACGAATGAATCAATGGTCTCAATATATACCGTGTCAGGCGGAGTGTAATTTTGCTGTAAACCTTCTTCATCAACACTGACAATTTCATTTGGAACATCACTCGTCTTTATCAAAGTGGAATTTATCTTAATAAGACTATCAATCGATGACTCTTGCTCCTTTGAATACGTAGAAACAACATCATTGAGTACTGTTACCGAATTATGCACTCCTTCAGTGAATCCATAGTCTGTCTTTACTCGAGCATACATAGAGTATTCACCGTTTGGCGATTGTGTTGTTTGCCACTCGTATCTCCAATCGTTTGAGGATACCTTTCGTGCCAAACCAAGGAAAAATGGATTAAGCGCATTTTTTGGGAGAAGATACAGTTCTACCCACAAAACATCAGATGTTCGTACTTTTACACTAACAAAGCTTTTAACAGAATCGGTAGAAGGTAACTCAATTTGAATTGACGGATTGAGGGCAACAGCTTTGTTACTATCTATTGTCACGTCTTTGCTGGTCGTTGAAACGGAGATTGTCGAAATCGCTGTTGGATTTTTAATTTCTGCTACAAGTTTATTGCTTGCATGTGAAACTCCACCAATGAAAGCAGTCGCTTCAAGGCTATACATTCCATTTGGAACAAATTTTATATTCCAACTTATCACCCAATTATCCCCTGACTCGTGTACTGCAGATCCAACATAATAGAGAGTGTGTGTATCATTATTTCGTCCGTACACCTTCACTTCTGTTGCTTCTTTCACAGAAACTCTAAACGATGCAATTCCTGTCATTGGCTCACTCGATGTTCGTTTGAGCTCTACTGTCGGTGTTACATTTGAAGTACCTGAAGATGTTGTTGCGGTTCCTGAGGTACTTGTTCCCTGTATAGACTGGGTTGTACCAGGTATAGTTCCACCAGGTGACACGAGTTGATTATTGAGAACAGTGTACACCTTGATATCTGCATACTCATAGTTTCCATATTGGTTTTTTATCACCATGATTAATGTATATTCACCGTCAGGGTACTGACCTGTCGACCAATTATACTTCCACGAAGTGTCGTCAATTTTTGTTGCAGTTCCAAGATGTGTTAAAGAATTTGTCGCTAATCTCTTAGCAATCAACTTAACTTCCGTGGCATTTGGTACTGCGACAATTACGGGTACAGAGCTCATAAGCGGTGTTACCGCATCAATAAAGATTCGTGCGTCTGGTGTTTGATCAATAGAACTGAGTGTGTCTATCGTTGGTGCCGTTCCTGTTGCATCAACGGCAACCGCACCTTGCTTAATGTCTTGTGAAAGAGCAATCGTATTAGAGATTGACTCAAGATTAACAAGAGACAAAAGAGCACCTGCAGTTACAAAGAAAATTCCTGCAATGCGTGCAAAATTTGACACATACTTTTCACTGACAAGGGGAAAACGAAAGGGGGAAAGTATTGATACCTGAAGCTGTCGACGAAGACCAACTGCACTCGTATGAAGTTGTTTTGTATTGTCAGTTATCCTAATTTTTGGATGTGTAGTCGTGTCATCGTGTGTAAGTGACAATGTAACACCTTTCTTTTTTACTGTTTTTGATGCTTTTGTTGCAGATGTTCGTTTTTCCTTTTTCTCGAGTTCAGTTTCAATAATTTTAGTTTTTGGCACTTTTTTAGCCACCTTCTTATCTAGAGAAGGTGTCGTTGTCGAAATTGTCTTTTTCGTTACCTCACGTGCCATGAATATCATCTTATTATATAGATAAAATTCGGATTTTGCTCTACATACTGTCAACAACTACCGCTGAGATACTCCAAGTAAATACAGCATCTCTGGGTTACTTCTTTTTCTTCAAATTCTCTAATGCAAGAATTTCATCTCTAATGATTGCAGCGGTTTCAAAGTCGAGAATTTTTACCGCTTCCTCCATTTGCTCACGCTTCTCTGCGATAGTTGCTTTTGGATTCTTTCGATAGAGCTCAATATCAACAGCAAGGAGTGTCGCAACGGTCTCTTGGTGTTCTGTGCGCATCTGCTCAGTAATGTCTTTAATTTCTTTTGCGATTGTTATTGGCGTAATGTTATGTTCTTTGTTATACGCAAGTTGCTCATTTCGTCTTCGATTTGTCTCCCCTATTGCTTTCGTGAGTGATGCGGTCATGTTGTCGGCATAGAGAATTACTCTACCATTCACATTTCGAGCTGCGCGTCCTATTGTTTGAATGAGCGATGTTTCTGACCTGAGGAAGCCTTCTTTATCTGCATCAAGTATTGCAACGAGCTCAACCTCAGGTAAGTCGAGACCTTCACGAAGGAGGTTTACCCCCACCAGACAGTCAAATTTGCCTCTACGAAAATCCGTCAGTATTTGGATACGTTCCATTGTTTTAATGTCGCTGTGAATGTATTTTGAATTAACACCCCGCTCGGTTAAAAATTCAGACAAATCCTCAGCCATTTGCTTTGTAAGTGTAGTGACAAGTACTCGAGTTCCACCAGCAATTACTTTTACAGACTCTTCAATAAAATCCTTTACCTGCCCGGGGTATTTCCCTTTCTCAATCACAGGTCGTATATCGATTATTGGGTCTACGAGTCCAGTCGGTCGAATAATTTGCTCCACTACCTGCCCTTCTTTACCTACAGAGTGCTCAAACTCAAACTTACCTGGAGTTGCAGATGTGTATACACATTGCCCTACCCGTTCTTCAAATTCTTTGAAATTGAGTGGCCGGTTGTCTATCGCACTCGGTAGTCTAAAGCCGTGTTCGACAAGTGTTAGCTTTCTTGCTCTATCTCCAGCATACATTCCTCCAAGCTGTGGGATGGTAACGTGGGACTCATCAATAATGGTGAGAAAATCTGGCTTTCCTTCTTTAGTAACAGGAAAATATGAGAGTAGTGTATATGGAGCTTCTCCTTCTTTTCGCCCGTCAAAATGTCTTGAGTAGTTTTCAATTCCATTGCAGTAGCCAACTTCTCTAATGAGCGCTAGGTCATGGTCACTTCTTCGTTTCAGTCGCTGTGCTTCAAGCAATTTCCCTTCAGCATTAAATTTCTTTAGTTGAACGTCAAGTTCATCTTTAATATCAACCAAAGCTCGCTTGCGCTCATCTTCTGGCGTTACAAAGTGCTTTGCGGGAAAGAGGAAGAAAACATCACTCTCTTCAATAACAGAACGTGAGATGGCATCAATTTTGGTAATTGAGTCTATGGAATCACCCCTGAAGTTAAGTCGATAGATGACGCGTTCATTCGTTGGCATCACCTCGACGGTATTTCCCACTGCACGGAAATGACCTGGGGTTAAGTCTGCGTTCGTGCGCTCAAAGTACATCGATACGAGAAGTCGCATCATCTCACCTCGCGAAATAACAAACCCTCGCTCAATTTTTTTATGCACCTTTGCATATTCCACTGGCGAACCCAAACCATATATACACGATACTGACGCAACAATAATGACATCACTTCTCGTGAGAAGTGCTTGCGTTGATGCGTGTCGAAGTCTATCGATTTCCTCATTGATCATTGCCTCTTTTTCAATGTACGTATCAGAAGTAGGCATGTACGCCTCCGGTTGATAGTAGTCGTAATATGAAACGAAGTAATGAACAGCATTATTCGGGAAAAAATCTCGGTACTCTTGCGCGAGTTGGGCTGCAAGTGTCTTGTTGTGTGCAATCACTAATGTCGGCTTCTGTACTTGTTGGATGATGTTCGCAGCAGTAAACGTCTTTCCTGAGCCCGTAACACCAAGAAGTGTCTGGTGTCGCATACCAGCGTTTATCCCAGAAACGAGCTGGGCTATTGCTTTTGGCTGATCTCCAGCCGGGGTTTTTTCTGTTGAAATCTTAAATCCGGACATACGTAGTAATGAGTATACCCTAAGTTGTACGGTAAAAAAAAGCCAATCGGATAGGTATCCAATTGGCTAATGAGGGATTAACTGCGATTTCATACCGCGTTTTCGAATCTGTTCGGTGGTCGCCACCATAAGTTCATAGGTTAATGTATTGCAATCAATTGACAGAGGGAGTACATACTTAACTGTCTGGTTTGTTTTTTTAACAACTTTTTCCTTTGTGCCGTACAAGGTAATCATATTATGCAAACGATCAATGCATTTGATTACCATTGCCCAGTATCCACCTGATCTCACCTTGTTAAAAATTTCCTCGTTGTATTCTGTTTCACTGAGAAAACTTTTTTTATTTGGTTTTGATAAAGCATCAACTAGTTTTGCAACAACTAGACCGTAGTCGTTATGTATTCTATCGATAGACCACACATTGGGATAATCTTCGTGCATGTCATGCAAAAAAATTGCAACATACACATGATGATCATTAACTCCAATGTAATCAGCAATGGCGATCATTGCTCGTTCGTGGCTAATCAAAGAATCTCCATTGTCTCGCTTACCTCCATGGTGTGTACTGCATGACTCATCACACGCTTTAATAATTAAATTAAATTTTTTGGAGCCGGTTTCAAAACGGAGTGCCATTTTTTGGCAAATCACTTCTCTACGATTAAATTGCTTGATTCTATTTTTCAGTTTTGGAAGTACGTTCATGAGTCACCTCCTTTGGTAACGAATGTATCTACCCACAAAGTAACAGATTAAATTAATTTGTCAATATTTCTTCTCTCAGTTTTTTAGTGAACTGCACAATAAAATAAAGATTATGGAGTGACGCTAAGTGTGGACCAAGCATTTCTCCAGCGCGGAACAAATGTGCAAGATATGCCCTTGTGTAATGGGTGCACACGTAACAGTTACACCCTTCATCTGGCTTTCCGAGGTCACTTTGGTACTTTGCATTCTTGAGGTTGATCTTTTGTATTCCCTCATGCGTGTGTGTGTAGATACTTCCCGTTCGTCCAATTCGAGTTGGTGCAACACAATCAAATGTATCACATCCCATATGGACGCCAGCACGCACATCTTCAGGTTCACCAATACCAAGAAGGTGTCGTGGTTTGTTTGTCGGGAGAATTTCATTGACAACTCTCAGTGATTCACCTAAATCAGCTTTGGTGAAGGCTCCACCAATGCCATACCCATCAAAATCCATGTCGCTGAGAATCTTTGCACTTTGCTTACGTAAATCATGAAACTGCCCCCCTTGTACGACACCATACAAGCCTTGCTTCTTCAACGCTTCGTAATTGTGTTTATGTGCCATGATAGAGCGCTTTGCCCACCGGTGTGTCCTCTCCATTGCTTCTATCTGATACTCATAGCTTGCTGTCGGTGATGTACATTCATCAAATGCAATGATGATATCGGCACCTATTGCGTGCTGAATTTCGATTGAACGTTCTGCGGTGAATCGGTGCATCGAACCATCGATATGTGACGTGAAGGTAACTCCCTCCTCATCAATAATGCAGAGTTTCCCATGATCGAGAGCAAGCTCCTTTGAGTAGACGTGAAGCCCTTCTTTTGCGTCAACACTCACCTCGTTCTTTGCAAATTTTGTTACCCCCTTTCCAAACGCAGCTCCAAGAGAAAATACCTGAAACCCTCCAGAATCAGTCATTGTGGGGGTTTTAATGTTTGCAAATGCATTAAGCCCTCCAGCTGATTTAATAACCTCCTGACCTGGCTGTAGAAAGAGGTGGTAGGTATTCGCCAGCGTCACCTGATTCCCCACATACTGTTCTAAGTCTTCAGGCTTTATTGATTTCACCGTACCCTTTGTCCCAACAACGACAAAAGCAGGTGTCTCAATATCTCCATGAGGAGTATGAATGACACCTGCTCGTGCGAGTGATGTTGCACTCTGCTTTACAACTTCAAAATTGATCGGTGATGACATTATTTAACTTCAAGAAGTTCAATTGAAAACACGAGTGGAGAATTTGGTGGAATGGTTCCTACTTGTCTATTTCCATATGCCATATCACTAGGGATTACGAGAATTCGTTGACCTCCTACCTTCATACCAATGAGTCCCTTTTCCCATCCTTCGATAACCTTCCCAGCACCTACTGTAAATTCGAATGGTTGTCCTCGTTCGTACGAACTATCAAATCGTACTCCGTCTTGTGTTGTTCCTACATACTGCACAACAACTGTACTTCCCTTCTTTACTTCATCTCCAGAACCAATTCGTACATCATCAGTAACCATATTCACAAGTCTTCCGTCTGCAGTAAATGCCTTCGTAAGCGTTTCCTTTAAGTCTTCATTTCCCTTTTCTGCCTCCTGTGATACTGCTACAACAGCGCCTTGTGTGTCACCCATTTGAGCATCACTTGCTACAAACACATCGGTCTTAAATCGAATAACACTGAGTGCAATCGCCATGACAGCAACACTTAAAAATATACCTACCGCTTCTGTTTTATTGAATGGATTCATATCTATCTAAAAATGGGATAATTACCTGACTATCATAGCCATCTTCAGAGAATATGCAACGTACACGCTAGAAGACATTAATTGTTACCATTTTGATACAATCGCCCCCCGCTCGGTATTGACCTGTGCTATTGAGGCAGTATCAGCGAAAATTCTACTGTAGAGAACCTGCACCTCTTCCTCACTCATATAATCTGGTTGGGATTTTGTACTTTTAAAAGGAATGAGTTGGTAGCTAACAACATCGTCAGCGATTATCATTTGAACACCAATCCCCTCCTGTACGTCTGTACTAAAATATTGATCAAAGACAAAATTCCCAAGAGAATAAAAAATTGGCTTACTGCTATAAATATCAATATCTTGAATCACGTGCGGATGATGTCCGATAACAGCATCAATTCCGTGATCGATGAGCTTCTGAGCAAATAACTCCTGTCCTCTGTTGTGTTTAAGTTCATATTCGTTTCCCCAATGGATATAGGCAATTTGAATATCACTCTCCTCTGTAAGCTTTTCAAGTTCTGGAAACAACGCATCATCAGAAGGTTCACTATAGAGTGTATGCAGAGAAATGATCCCTACTTTCGTTTGACCAACAGTAACTACTGTCGCGGAGGATTCATCTATCCCTGTAGGTGAACCAATGCAGGAGAGTTGGACCCCTTTGCAAAGTAAACGTGTGTAACTCAGTGCTGAATGTCCATAATCAAGACTGTGGTTATTTGCAAGAGAGAGCACATCGAATCCAAGCCACGTTAAATACGTAAGGTACGTATCCCGAACGGAAAACCTCATAACCATTGATGGGGTCTTGCTATGTTCCTCACTGACGACCCCTTCAAAGTTTCCAACTGTAATAGTATGTGACTCAAACAGCTGCATAACATTTCTGAAAGGATAATCTTCTCCAAATTCCTCAATTAAGTTTTCTACATGCCTACCCATCATGATATCTCCAACAAAAAGAATAGTATCTGTGGTTTGCTTTTTTTCGTTACTTGATTGGATTGTGGCAACAAGAGATCCAGGGAGTGCCTCGGAAATATATTTTGGCTCACCAAGTACAAAAAATACGAGTACTGACATGACTATACAAATAAGTCCAAATCGAACAATCATACATATTTAATAATACGGTATTTCAGTCGCTACTCTGCCTTCTTCGCATGCACGTGGTAAATTTCGAGCAGTACAAGGAAAAGACTTGAAATAACTGGACCGAGAATAAATCCAATTGGACCAAAGAGTGCGATTCCTCCCAATACTGAGAGGAGCATCATGAATGGATGCACATTGTTTCCTCTACTGAGTACGTGTGGACCAATGATGTTGTCAATAAGGCCTACAGCGAGTACGCCCCATACACCAAGAATAATTGCAGGAATATGCGCACCGGTATACACAAGATATACTACCGCTGGAACAAAAACGATAGTGGTTCCAATACCGGGAATTAATGCTCCTATAGCAGCAACGCATCCCCAAAGAATTGCTCTATCAAACCCAAATAGACCAAGTCCAAAGGCTGTAAGCACTCCTTGGAGCATTGCAATAAATACCGTTCCCAATGCCACTGAACGAACGGCTACGGCAAGTCTTCTTAGAATTTGTGAGTCGTCTGAATCTTTAAGCGGGCTTAATTGAATGAGAAACGAGGTGAAGTATTTTCCGTCTCGAAAAAAGTAGAAGAGTGCCATAAGCGAAATGAAGAGAAGGAATATTGTTGATGCAGTTCCTGCGAAAATATTTACGAGGTTATCTGCTACATAGCTCGCTGCCTGTCGCACTATCTCTGTGATATCAATTGAGAAGCTCGGTATAAAGTTCTGTACGAATGTTTCAAGCTTAGATATGGTATCAACGACTGAGGAATTTCCAGTTGTATTTGAAATTTCATAGATTGAAACAGCTTCATGCAAAATAAGTGAACCAAGAAATGTGAGTGGCAACACTGCTGTTGTGACAACGAATAAAATTGAGAGAAGAGATGCAATGGATGCATTTTTATTAGGGAGAATATTCTTAATCCTTTCAAATAAAGGAAAACAAATAGTTGCAACAATGGCAGCGAGTGCAATGGCACTCAAAAATGGCGCAAAAAGTCTCAAAACTAAATACCCTGAAAAACAAAGAATCAAAAGTAGGAATATGTATTCGAGTGTTTTGTGTGTTTCCTTATTCATAGCCTTGATTGTATACCTCAAATTGAATTTAGGAAATGCTTGTCTTAGTGTTTATTCGGTAATACTTTTTACCAATTCTTGGAGTTCAGATTCTGTGAGCACCCCCCTTTTATGGGCAACGAGAACTCCGTCACTTGAATAGAAAAGTGTCTCCGGCATTGAAAATCCACCAACAGCTGTGTAAAAGTAATCAGTGGGGTCAGTGAGAAAAACGAGGGTTTCTGGAATACTAAATGTTGTAAGAAATGAACGTATAAGCGCAGTTTGTTCCATTCTATTAATAGCAATGACATTAATCGCATCCCCATGAGTCACTTTCACGCTTGTAAGAAGTGGAAGTTCAGTCGCAGAAAAAGGGGTCCATGTTGCCCAGGCATTAATAATGAGTGGCTTCCCTTTAAACTGACTCAAGTCCACCGGAACTCCATTTAAGTCAGTATATGCGGCTGCTTCGCTTGTGGGAGCAATTGCTTTGAGGTCGTTTGAAAGACCGGCAAAAAATCCAAATGGTGATATGAATGAGTATGTGATGCCACCAAGGATAACAAGGACTACAATGAGTGTGACGATTACCTTCCAATATTGCTTTAGATACATTGATACTCCCATACTACAGTTGTAGGCCTACCCCTTAATGAATAGTTCGAAGTCCTCTGGAGACTCGTTAGCGCCAGCGGGAACTAGGTTTACTTCAATCTCTCTACCTTGGAGTGTTGCTCGGATCTTTGCATTTTCTGGGGCATCAAAAGAAACTTTAAATCGCTGGGGTGTAACCGTTTCCGCACACGTTTCGGCATGATTAACAACGTTAAAATCTACAATTACTTGTTCTGGTGCTGATTCAAGTATTCGCGTCTCCCAATTGAGAAGGTCACACGGTGTCGGCATGAGAATCTCACCGACAATTGTGTGTGTTGGTGCAACATAGAAGTGCTTTGCATCTACACGGGTGATATTCCCGTAAGGGGCATTTATATCTTCAGTTACTGTCTTTGGTGCATCTTCACCCTTTTGAATTTCAGCCTTTTTGAGATATGCAAATACAAACATCCCAACAATGATAAGAACGAGTACCAAACCTGCTGCAATGATATTTTTGTGTTCCATAATTTAGATTTATTACGAGATTAACCTATTATCTATCATTGTATCATGGCAACGCACTCAGTACATTTAGTTTTTAATTTCCTCGCCCTTAAGAATCATTTCGCTTCCGTTTTCATCAATGATTACTTCATAATCTTGGTTCTCTTCTGTTGCCCTACCTATGTATATAACTGCACTCACGAATATTCCTACGAGTACTAATATGGAGATAAAGAAAACCTTATAGCTAACAACAAAGTGAATTATTGTTTTAATGACATCCACCGACTCCTCAACAGAACTCAATCGTTTTCGCAAATCAAGAACCCCATGTTCTATAGGAGCTGCTGCACGAACACCTCTCTTTGAAGCTTTTACAACAACCTCCTCCTGGTGATTCTCCTCGTGTGCAGACTCGTCATCTCGCAAGGTTTCAACATCAACTCCTGCTAACGTGAGCATTTTGCGAACATACGCCTTTATCATCCAAACTATTACTGCAATGAACGCCATGAGTACCGCGAGCGTAATGAGTGTTGATTTGATTGGAATTACCCAAAAGTAGGTAGTTGACGTCACGCTCTTAATTCCATCTTGACCATAGGCGAGTGTCGCCACAGCCTTATACCTACCTATGTCGGTAATATTGAATTCACTCTTCCATGCAAAAGTAAAATCACGAATACTTTGCGGAAGAACATTTCCAAAATGTGTTTGATAGTTTATAGGAATGATACCCCGTTCTGTACCCCACATGTTTGTAATGACAATGTCGCCTCGTGGTTGTAAGTGCACATTACCTTTATTCTCAAATCGGAGTGAAAATTCTGCTTCCGGTGTCGGCAAAAAAGAATCAATTGCTCGGAATTCCCTAATGGTACCTAGCTCCTCAACATCTCCTTCAATGCGAACAAAAAAGAGCGAGGTCACCGTTTGTGATGTTTGTACAATTTGCTTACCATCATTAGTACTCGGTGCATCTGTCGTAATGAGAATTGCTGCATAGTGCCCCCCTGGAGATGCATCTTTAGGGACCTCAACAAAAAAGGTAAGCTCCGTACTCTGTTCTGCAGGAATGGTATATGGCCCTTTAGGAATCTCAATCCATTCAGCGAGTGTAGCTTTGTCTTGGGTTTCGTTTATAAGAGGCAGAAATCTTCCTTGCCCGTTTTCTCCCATTGCTGAGAAGTTCACAACTTCTGTATAAATAGTAAGTGGATATGGATTCACATTCACTACCTTAATGCTACTTTGCCAGATGTCTCCAGGAAGGATTGAGAGCTGGAACAGTGGTGGGGTCACGCTCAAACTCTGACTCTCTTGTGCATATGAAATCCCTGCACTAAAAAATCCAAAGAGTACAAAGACAAATATAAATCTTGTGATGTTAAGAAGATATTTCATTTTGATTTTTGAGGTCTACGTCGTGGTGCTTTGGTTCACTTTCTGAATCTCGTACATGGAACATGAGCCGGTCACTATCGTCAGTTTCTTCATCAAAATATTTTTTATGAACATACCACGCACCCCCACCAACAATGACAATAATGATACTGAGAATTGTTAAAATAATTTTTAGAGGGAATACATAAAAGAAACTCGTATCCTGCACAGACGCTCTCTGTGTCGTACCATACTCAACTGAGAGGAATGCTTTATATTTCCCAAACAACCCATCTGTGGGAACCTGAGCAACAAAAGAATACTCACCCCCTGCTTCAATGGTAACATTTTGGTCATTTACAGGAATCGCCCCAACCTCTTTCCCTGCACTGTCATATAAAATTATTTCACCTTTTGGTACAAGGGTCTCTTCTCCTGGGTTTTTGAATGTAAAAACCGCAGCTTGATTGTCGTGTGCTGTTATGAATCTATCAATTACAAATCCTGAGAGTTTTAGAAATTCATTCTTCTTGGCTTCGAGTGTCGCAGTCACAATTGTTCCGGGAGCTTGTCCTGCTCGCACCTGTGCTTCTGCCTCATCGCGATTGCGTCCCTTCCCAAAACCAATAAATGCATGGTACGTTCCTGGCTTTGGATCTGGATTTATATGAAGTGTTATATCCACCACTTTTGATGCTCCTGGTTGAAGGTCAATCCCTTGCCTACTTATTTCTATCCATGATGCAAGCGATTGTGTTCTGTCGCTTGCAACAGGTGGCAAGAACGCTTCGATTGTTTCTCCATCTTTTAACGAAATATTATTGACCGTTGGATATACAGTGACTGGTTGGTCTCCGATATTAGTAACCGTAATGGTCTTTTTAAGTATGTCCCTCGGCTCAATCTTTGTATCAATGATAAGTGGGGAAACGGAATAGGTTGCAGACGCATACACACTCGTTCCTGAGCAAGCAAAAAACAATACGAAAAATAATGTGCCGAGTAGAATGTTAATTGCTTTGGTACTTTGAATCATACTAAAAGAGTGGAATTGAAATGTATCGGATAGCACTTTCGTACTGTCCTGCATCTTGTAATTGGCGCACATACAACCTGAAGATGACGTCAGTTGTTTCACCCACAACTGGCTGTGAGCTGTACGAGACTTCCTCAGGTGTTGTCGAACTGAGTCGTGCATAGGTGTCTATCGCAGAAAAGCGTGTCGACCCTCCTTCTAGGGTATCATCACTTGTGTGGTATCCAAAACAGCTTGGCGCAGAGCCTGTACAACCGGTATTCCATGCCGTTGGAACAGCATTTGTACCAGTTACCGAGTCCATTACAGCCCCAGATGAACTCGTCAAATCTCCTGTTGTCACCATAAGGATTTGATGTCCTTGTGTTCCGTTTGTATCAATAGAGAGTCTATGCGCACCTTCTATCATAGAATCAATTGCTACTGTTCCGAATGCAATACGCGTCGGCGTCGTTGAGAAGTCGAGTGTTACCCCTTCAATAACCGTCGAAGAGGCGAGTCCTGCCATAGCGAAGGTGAGCCCTGCTCCTTCAGTAACAAGACTTGGATATGACTCACTTGTATTGGCAGGAACAGGAATGCTCTGCGCAATATCGTAGAGTCTGAAGTAGTAGACACGGTTCACTCGAGGTCCTGCTGATTGAATGGTGAATTCATACTCTATGGTGCGATTGTTGTTATGTCTAAACCCGGTGAGATAATCAGGAGACTCGTTGTGGGTTCCACAGCCATTTCCAACACTTGCGACACAACTTTCTACATCAGAAAGTGTTCCTGTGGTAATTACACCATTATCGGCACCGCCGCCATTAGCGTAACACCATGTCGAGGTGCCGGTACAAGTACTTGTCCCTACGACATCACCAGCAACAGAGAAATCAGCATACTCAGAGTATTGTAGTCTGAAGCGAACATCATCTCGGGAAATGTTTTCAATTTCCTTTACTGCAACACGGAGCTTAATTATTTGCCCATTCGCAATATTTATTGGTGCAACATTCTCTACTGCGAGTGTTGTTGTTGGCGTCTCATTTAGTTCGTTATCATACCAACGCCAATTTTGCGTTCGTGGTGAGAAACTTGCAGTACGAATTTGCGGATACTGTAAATACCCATCGAGTGGCGTGTTGTCTGACTCCACCATTCTGAAGCAGTAGTAGGTTTCCGCATTTGCTCCGTTTTGTTCTATGAGCCAGTCATACTCGATATCACTCCCTGACGGTACAGCGTATGCATTTACACTCGTATCATTTTCTTCTTCGAATGTTCCCGCTACATCAGAAACTGAAATGGTGAGGTCTCCGCCTGTTGGTGGGTCTCCTGAAAGCTGTGTCCCATCGGTTGTTCCTGTTGCGTTATACCCTGTCCATACCGTACTTGAGGAGACGCCTCCAACGGTAGACCATGTAGTAATAGCACTACAGGTTGAAATCATTGCACCATACTGGAGCCTGAAGGACTTTGTACTTGCGGGGAACGTCGCATTCACCGCCTCAAGGGTCATACGGATACGGATACGCTCACCTTCACCAAGTGGTTCATCCGAACCTGTAAGAACGGTATTTTCACCCAAATCAACACCACCAGCTGGCCATGGGTCTGTTGGGTTAAGAGTATTACTGTCAGTGTACAGGCGATAATAGTTTTGCCGAATGGCGAGCCCTGCAGTTGGCCACTCAACAATTTCTGTTCTGAATGTAAGGTTTGCCCCTGTGTTACTTCTCCAAAGTTCATACCGCGTTGACGATGCAATTCGAACAGCCGCGATTGGAATCGGGTACGTTGTCCCTGTCCCCGCACTTCGTGCATAAGAAAAAATGGAGGCGTTGGTTAGGTCGGTAAGTGTTTTTCCAGGATCAACACTTAGAACGTATGGTGCAGTTCCTCCGGTAGTATTCCAATTTGAACGAGTCACCTCCATTGCACCAGCAGTGGTTTGAGTATTCTCGATAATCCACGCCACGGATGTTTGTCCCGCCGCCGTTCCCCCGGACTCAATAAAGTATGAAATGTTTCCAATACTTGAAAGCCAGACTTCGTGCCCAAACTCGTCTTGACCAGTGAGGCCAGTAGTGTTTCGTTTTTGTGCATGAATGAAGGTGCGAGAGAGGCTATTAACAGCAGTAATTGCTTCTGTCTCCGTTGTACCTGCTGTTGTGTAGTTGTGTTGATTTCTTTGTACAAACCAGTTTTGCCCCGTGAATTCAACGACAGCGTAACTGGTAATCACGGCGTTGTTTGCTTGCGAACCCCGTGTAAAGACAGGAGAATCACTTGATGCAAGCCATGCGGAAGTAGAGAGTCCAGAATCATATCCTGTTGTGTTGTTGAGCGGATTTCCCTGTCCGGTGATGAATACCACCACATCAGCATCATCAACAATCCCTGTAGCTGCTGTACCTGTCGCTGTCACCGATGTTGCGCCATAAGCCAACGACGATTGACTGCGAACCTTCATTTCGTTGTCTGATCCCGGATCACCGACAAACTCAATGATTTCCCACGCCACCCACGTGTTACTTGTCGCTCCTGCTGGTCTTGAGAAGGTAATAGAATTTGTGATATTTGACGGGTTGAGTATGTACGCAGTAACGTTGCGGGCGTTTTGTGTTGCTCCTCCGGTTGTGTTACCTGCACCAGTAAATCCGTAGTTTGTAATCCGTATAAAAGCGCTTGTTGATGCAGCTGGCGCAGTATAATTAACCCCAGCTGTGATGGTGAGCGTCACTCCTGTAATCGTCGAGGTTCCACGCTGAATTTCAAAGTCTCTATCAGGAGCGGTCGTAAGTTGTGCATAATTTGTATAGGTATTGAGTGCAGTTCCATCCGCGGAAAGTCTAAAACAGTACGGAATGTCGTATCCAGCGTCTGCTGTCTGACGAATTGAAAATTCTGGCTCTATAAATTGAGTTGAGGTAAGCGACGATGAGGCAACACTTGAAGAGGTATCTTTCAAAGCGCTATTTGGGGTGAGGAATGTGGTGTTTTCATCAGTGACTCCTCCTGTTGGTACTGCGATGTTAGTAGTGTTAGTACCATCAGTAAAATTAGATGAATTGAACATATCAAATGCTCCTCCGGTATCCCCCACATTCACCCAACTCGCAACTGCACTACACGTGGTTATACGTGTTCCGTATTCCAATCGTAGTGGTTTCGATGGAGCAGTTGCCGTCCCCTCGTTAGAAACTTGCATACGAAGTCGTAGAGGTGTGGATTGAGAGACGTTAGTGACTGCTGTGTCTTCGGACCCACCTGTAGCAGAGGTAGATGTTGCTTCGCTTCCGTTATCGTTTCGCCAGTGGTAGTGCGTCTGTGTGAGCACGGCTCCAATGAGTGCCGTTGAAGAACTCATATCCTTTGGAGTCGATGGACTGACAGAACCTCCCCCAGAAACAACAATGTCTGATGACGGCTGATCAATAATGAGGTTTATCGTTTCCCCATTTAGTCCCGTATTGGTTACATCAAGAACGACATACACACAAAGTGTACTCGAAGTTGAAATAAGCACACTCCCCGTGAAGGTGGAAGTACCATTTACTCCCGCAAAGCCATCCGTATCGGTTGAGCCAAATTGCGACTCTACTCCTGTGTACGATTGGTCAGCGCAGTTGTACGGGGAGGTGGTGTCTTGGTCGTAAAATAACTTTATGTTTTCAAGTGAATTCTGAGCATCAATGGTGCCATTCTCAGTGAGCATAATGCTCGTTACATTTCTTGAGGTAGTGTTTTCTTTAATGGTGAATGCACCTCCGACATAAAAGTTAGTGGAAGGAATAGTGGTTGTAGCAATTTGTGTTGACGTAGCAATATCTACAGCGACGTCGGCGTTGATGACAAGACTCGGATATGTAGAATAGGTATACAGTGCATTCCCTTGATCGGTCACTCTGAAGCAATACGTACTTCCCTGTGTTGCGGTGGTGGATGCAGTAAATGAGTATTCAAGCTCAACAAATTGCAGTGATGTAAGGGTAATATTTGCTGTTTGCGACGATGTGTCTTTGACTCCTGCATTCGGGGTAAGGAACGAAGGATTTGAGTCAGTGACTCCTCCGAGTGTAACTGAGATGTTGGTTGTATTCCCTCCATCAAGAAGATTGGGTGTATCACGCATGTCAAAATCTCCCCCTGTAGAGCCGACATCCGTCCAGCTCGATATCTCACTACAAAGTCCTGAACTTTCACCGTATTCAAGTCGATACTGCATTGCGGGGGTTGAGGTACTTCCTTCATTAGAAACTTCAATACGGAGTCGTGTCGAAGAACCTTGCTTCAGTGCACCAAGGGCCGTGTCTTCGGTGCCACTTGTTGAAGAAGATGCTGTTGCTTCACTCCCGTTATCACTTCTGAAGTGAAAGTGGGTTTGCGTCGTAATATCGTTGTACACGAGTGTTGAACTCGCAATTCCTTGTGCTGTTGTTGGGCCTGCAGTACTACCTGTTACAACAACATCGGTGGCAGGATTTGCGATAGATACATCAATGGTTGAACTACTCTGTGCAGAATCCAAAATATCAAGGACGATGTATGCGCACATGGCGCTTGTGGTACTCACACTCACGCTGGATCCTGAAAAAGTCGAAACACCGTTTGCGCCTGAGAACCCATTAGTATCAGTAGAGCCGAACTGACTTTCGGTTCCTGCATATGACTCACTGATACAGTTGTAGGGCACGCTCGTATCCATCTCATAAAGCAGTTTAATATTTGTCAGGTCTGTTGAGGCATCTATCGTTCCATTCTCGGTAATGGTGATATCGGTGACATCATTTTGTTTATAATTTTCGTAAAGCAGAAAGGTTCCCCCCACATACACATTTGTGGTGCTTGCTGTAATTGAGGCTCTTTGTGTGCCTGTACCTGAGGCGTGTATCCCCGGGAAAACATCAACGATAGTTTCACTATATATATCGTCGTCAGTGTTATCAAACCAAGTAGCAAAGAGTCGTTGGTCACTTGCAATGTTTACATCGAGTCCGTAGAAATCGTCAGCTGTCGTATTTATTCTCACTTTATCTGGACTCCAGTTTCTCATTGAGCTTGTCGCCCACTTCCAATACACGTTACCTGTATTTGCAGTCGCTGCAATGGTACGTCCAGTATAGGCAACGTACACATCATTTGTTGCGCTATCGAGACCCATCGCCACATTTGTTAACCCACTCGTTGTTGCAGTGATAACATCAGTTGTTGTCGCCCACGAGGTTCCATTGTAAATGGCACCGCGAATTTGGTCGTCCGTGCCGAGCGCAGCATTTCTTGCAATATATGCAAGATACACGTTTCCAGGTGTCGTTGAGCTTACCACCGCTGCCATTCCGACGTCGTAGGTGGTGTTGTCCGTTGCATTAGCATCAAATGTCGTCGTCGCTGCATCCCAGAGTCCTGTTCCGTTATGCCACACCTTACTCCCCATATCTTCTACGTTAATGTCACGGTGAATTGCAATGATGTCACCGCCAGCTAGAGGGCGCAGCATTGCGTAATTGTTAGTACGTCCAAACGGTCGCGTACCCGTCTCCGTCCAATTCGTTGTAGTCTGACACGTCACTGTACACTCGACGACATACGCATCGGTGTTGTCGATACTCCCAATATAAATCGTTCCATCAGTACCACGTGTTATTGAAATAGTATTACCTCCTTCCGTAATTGTTCCTGTTTGCCCAGAGTTTACCGCAGCGTTTACCGGTGAACCTCCCAAAAGAAGGTTGTCGTTTGTGGTGTCGAGTCTGTTATACCAAACGATATCACTTGTGGTATCGAGTGTTGCTATATGAATACTTGAACTCGCTGAACCCGGTGTCCATTTGTCATACCACACTGTAATCTGAACACAGTCTGTTTGAGAATCAACGGTCGTTGTTCCTGTCCATGACGCACCGGCGTTTGTTGTCTTTCGGTATACACAGTATCCAAGTGCGTCACGGAAAAACTTATAACCTGTCTGGTCATCGATAAAAACTGTTTGCGAACCAGACTGTAGGTGTGAAGTACCGTTAATTGCAGCGTCAGAGTCCACGGTTGTTTGAGCCGCTTCAGCAACAGGCACCGTATCGCGAATAAGTCCCATTCCAAAACTACTCACGAGTATGACAAGCGTCAATAAAGCAGCAACAAACTTTCTGCTCTGAAAAAGCATTTTTGTGAATTTCCCTCCCATTCTCATTAGTATAAGTTACTTAGGTGCTTGAAGCGACCTCAGCCTGTGGGTCAATGTCTAACTCTATAGGTTCTGTGTATGGTGTAATAATGAGATCTTCAATATGTCCTATAGAACTTGTCCCTATTTCAGAAATAGGTGTTACAACAACATCGGTACTCGATGCAAAAGTATCTTGTGTTGATGATCCAATACTCAAATCAAGCTCACTTCCGAGGAGTGGGTCAATTATTAGATCTCCCGTATCAAGGGTTGGGTCATCAGGTGGCGGGACATCATCAGCCTCACCATCAACTTTTGTCTTTGGCTGTGTAGGAGGTGTAACCAACGCTCGCTTTTCACCGGTTTGGTCTGGGTCAGGTATCTTTTCTGGGGTTGGTGCTGGCGTTGAGCCAAGTGGGACAACTTTCCCACTTTCCAAGTCAAATCCGCGTGTTTCCACGTCACCCGACTCAAATTTGGAATCATACACGAGAACAAATCGTGGATTTTCAATAGAACCACCTTCACTATCTTCGATAGTTTGTGTTTGCTTCGTTCTTGTGTCATACACTTTTATTTTCCAAGCGTCATTCTCAAAAGACTGCCACATGATATGGTTGCCATTGATACTTGGAGTTATATCATGGTGCAAATTGTCGGTGAGCATAGAGAGTTCATCCCCCTCAAGTAAAAATATCTCCCAGTCATTACCGACCCATCCCTGCCACACAAGGGCATCACCAAAACGATTTGGTTCCATGTTGTTGTAGCGGTCAGCGGTAATTTGTGTTTCTTCTCTCCCCTGAATATCGTAAGAGATAATTTGGTAGCGACCATCAATAAGTCTATGCCAAACAATGGTATCTGAAAGCTGGTCAAAGTACGGGGCGTCATCATCCTCGGTATTTTGTGTAACTTGCGTTAATGCACCGTTTTTTTCAATATAAATTTCCTTATCTCCATCTACATCTGGAGCTGCAAATACCCGGTCAGTGTAAATTACCTCTGGAGCAAGCGTTGACTTAGCGCAGTAGAACGTCCCATCGCCAACAAGCGTACATTCATCTTTTGAAAAACTAAATCTATTTTCATCGTTAACTACTGGGGTAACTGGGGGCTGACTTAACGCTTCGTCAGGAAGCACACCTTCAGTCGTCGTTGATTCTGGAGCGACAGGGGGAGTCACTTCAACAGGTAGGGCTACACTTTCTTCACTCGTCGTTGCTGTTGTTAAAGAGGCGGTATCCTCAAAGGGAACTGCGTCTGGCAAAGCATCACTCACGACTTCAGGAGAACTCGTTGCAACCTCTTCATTTGGACTAACTGTTTCGTCTGCTAACGGTACTTCTTCGGATATCACATCAATAACTTCCTCGGTTGGGACAAGTGTTGTGTCTACAACATCTTCAATCAACGTTTCATCGATTGAAGCCGGGTCTTCTACAATAGCGTCGGTGACATTTTCAGTAACTGCTTCAATATCTGGAGTAACTAGTTGAGTTTGTTCAACTTCTGGCAGAACATCTGCAACTATTTCTGGTTCTTGTGCTGGTTCTGTAACTGTTTCTTGTGGGGCAGTAGATGCTTCAGGTGTCAGCTCATCTGCGAATACTGGAGCTAGTGGAAGTAGTGTTAGCGAAACAAGTAGGCAGAGAGAAAAAGCACTGTACATCAGATACTCAAAACCTCGCATATTCGTATGCGGTTTTTGCCTTACTAATTTTTGCTTCATACTCTACGTACAGACACACGCAATCCTTGTGGTGGGAGTGTGATGTACTGTATCTATATACTAACAACTAATTACTTAGTTATTAACACATTTATCAACAGTTACTTCCTGAATGAATCAGCGAGAAGTATAGAAAAATCCTTAAAAGTCATCCTTCCGTCACCATTAAAATCAAAGGTACTTCCTTTTGTAAGCCACGCAGACATAAATGCGGATATATCACCCAAATCAACATCCCCGTCACCATCGGTATCAGTCACAATCCCTAACACTGCCTTTGCGGTTACTACCCCATCTTCTGTCCCCGTAACGATTATTCGAGTTTCATTGTGTGTTGCGCTGTCTGTTGTTGCAACGGGAGTACCTTGTCCATCTCCTGCAACAAGTTGAGAATCCTTAACAAGGATTCTTGCCTCACCTGCACCAATCCCGTGCGCCTTAATGCGTGCGATTGTATGTTCCCCCACAAACCCCTTTCTAAAGGTTCCCCCTTGTAAGTAAATGTTTCCATCCTTCACATACGGGTCTTGTGTCCAGAGGGTGATGACCGATGTACCGATGTCAATGTTTTCAACCTCCATTTTATCTTCGGGGTAGCTTATGATGAGATCTACTGCGTTCACGGGCACGTGCGCATTTACACTTACATCGATAGTAAATTGTTGATCTTTCGCAACCGTCCCCGCACTTGTACTAATAGTCACATACGATGTACTCCCACTTATTACCGCTGCAAGACCTGCAAGAAGTGCCCCAATAACAACGAGTGGGAATGCGTAACGAACGGTATCATAATGCTTACCAGTGTAGTCAGGGAAAAGCATCTTCCAAAGTACTTTGAACATACGCTAATTCATTAAACTCGCTCTGAGTTCATCAATACGGTGATCGTGTACAGTGAGAAGTTCACCAATCTCCTGAGCGTTCCGTGTGAGCTCACTCACCTCTTTACTATACTCAGTGTATCCGGTAACTAAGTACGAAATGATTTTTGATTGAATAGCACTCTGTTCAGTAAGGAGTGAGCTTCTCGTTTTTTCGAGAGAGACGATACTCTTCCATGTTGCCAAACGACTATCGTTAACCTCCTTTACATCAAGTGTCCTAAGGAGGTCCGTCATATCCTCATAGCTCTTAAGCTCTCGCTCGAGCCTCCCCACCATAAGCGCTTTTCTTTCCGCATAAAAATTCCCACAACTTTCATACAAGTTTTGGACGATAATTAAATCTTTTTTGGTAAGTGAGCTTAATTTGATAAGGAGCGTTTCATACTCATCGCGACGTGGGCAATCGGTAACAATATTTTCAATTGATGCATCTGCTCCATTCCTATCAGTGATTTCAGCAAGTGTCGTGAGTTCAAAATCAAGCCCCGCCCTTTGCTCGAGTATTTGTTGTTCAAGGGTCTTTTGGTTGTAGTGGGTGAGCCATACACTCCCCACAATCGCACATGCAATTGCGAGGAGTGCGAGTGAAATCTGTAGATGTCGTGCAAGGGTCTCTTTCATATCTTCAGTATACTACATAAGCGTGTCCTCAATATCAACAATTTCTTTTGAAATTTTACTTCGCGCGCTCCTCAAGTCGTCTTCAATTTGCGAAATTAGTTCTGATTCAGCCTTGGTAAGCTTCCCCTTCCTCGAATCTTTGAGTACCGCCACTTTCTCGTTAAGGTTTTTAATAATGGTATTAAACGAAACAGTGAGGCTATCTTCTGCCTCAATAGTTTCCTTACGAACACGTCTCCTCCAAGAAGAGAGTCTGTGCCAGAGGTACCACGAACCAAATATAAGAAGGAGAACGAGTGCGAAAAGCGGAATGATGACAGAGAGTGCGTTTACCACCATAGTCCCGATTACGACATACCCAGGAGCTTCAACAATTATTTTAATTTCGTCTGATTTCTCACTGAGTCTCCCTGACTCATCACGAGCTTTTGCACTCAATATATAGACACCTCGTTCAAACGCAGTATCAGGCACATAAATAAATTCACCATTCTCATCACTTACGATAGAGTAGGGGTCAACACCATCACTTCCTTCAACTGTTTGAATATATGACCCGTCTGCAGCCCTCTTTACCTCGACTGCCACTCGCGCATGAGGAACCGTCTTTCCCTTAATAGCTGGAATGACATCTGTATTAATGCGTGTTGGGAATTCAAAAAATCTTGGCTTCTCAATCGCTTCCACAGTAAACGAGATTGTTGCGCCCGTGCTGTTCCCTGCACTATCCTCTGCTTCAATGATTAAGGTATGGTAGCCAGGAGTAAGTGGTTCGGTGACATACATCTTTGTCTGTTTTTCGTCGGTATAGGTAAGAGGTTCTGCTCCGTCAATTTGGATTTTGTATGTTAGTACCGGAGAAACATCTTCAAAACTAAATTTGAGCACTGTTCCTGGAGCTGTTGGGTCAGACGATGTCGCCTGTGTGATAGTAAAGTTCTTTGGTGCCTCACTATCCACACCTAGGCGGTAGTGGGCAATCTTGCCCCAGCCATCTTTATTCTTGAATTGAATATGAAAATAGGAAACTCCTTCATCGAGGTCGTCAATCGATTTCTGAGTTATGAGTTCTTCGTATACATTAGTAGGAACTGAACCCTCGTTACTATCGAGAAGCGTCCGGAGCGCAGTAACATCATTTGGTACAACCCATGATAGTGTAGCGGTTTTCTCCTTGTACCACGCACCTTGCTCTGGGTGTGACCCTGACGTCACCACAGGAGCTTTGGGTGCATTTGCCGGGGCAATATACTCAGGTGCTGGACTCTCTGAAGCTGCAGCAATGGTGAAGCTTGCACCAGTCATCCCGGTGAGCACATTGGTACCAAGTCCATCCGCTGCAAGTATTGACCCGCTCTTAAAATTAACCTTTGGGGTTCCTGCACCGAGTGGTTTGAAAGTAATGGTAATAATGCCTCCAGTCGTTCCTTTGTAGCCTGTTGGTGAACCGCCTCCAAACGATACCGTCCCTGCTGCATTTGAGTATGTTGGTTCCTCTGTCCAAAGATTAAAAATCGAACTTGCTCTCGATGCACCGATTACTTGAAGTTCGCGTGGATTAAAAGAGAGTATTCCATCAGCTGCGTTCACCGCCTTCCCTTCGGTACTGAGAAGTACTGAAACGGTAAATGCTTTACCAACAGTATAGACTCCAGTACTCGGACTTACTTTAAGTGTTGCTGCACTCGCATCAGAAACAGATAAAAAGAATGCGAAAACAAACACTACAAATATCGATAGATGTGGTTTATTCATGGTGAACATCAGATTCTAATTCAAGTCGTTGTCTTCTCTTCCAGAGTGCATACCACACGAGCCCGCCAATCATAACAAGGAATGCAATACTGAGCGTCACCGCAATGAGTGTATCTCTTGAAATTGCACGGAGTGCTGTGTCTGGTACAAGTACGGCAATGCGCTCGTTCCCCGCTTTATCGATGGCTTTTACACGGATAGTACTGTTGAGCGTTTGGTCTTCGAGAAGGTACGGGCTTTCTGTAACAATCCATGGAGCATCTGCTCTTCCCCAGTTGAATGAGTAAAATTCAGAGAAAGGCTCCTCCATTACCTCATAGTGGTCAATTCCTGATTGCTTATCAATTGAATTAAAGGTAATGAAATACTTTCCACTAAAAGCAAATTCATCTTTTGATAGTGTGATGGTGAAGTCTGAGGGGAGGTCATTATCTCCTTGTACTTGGTTTCTCCATTCATCTTGTGTAGTACCACCAGCGCTACTCTGGAGCAAAATTTTTGCATCTTGAAGTCGCACTGTTGCATTCGTGCCGTATCCATCATGGAGAAATACTTCTGAATTTTCATCGAGCCAAATTCGAGCTGAAGGGTTTTCACCAGCGCCAATGCTAAAGCCTGGTGAGCGAACGACAATTCCCAAAAGCACGTTAGTGAGGCGTGGGTCACCCTGAATACGTCCACAGTATCCACCAGGTATTCCCCCAGCGAAGGTTACGGTGTGTGCTTCAGTATTGATGACAGGATTCTCAACCCAGAGGTTAAGAATGGAATCTCCACGTGTTACATCAACGACTTGAATACTTGGGTCATAGTGAATGACCGCATTCACCGTATTGATACACTCACCCTCATCGGTATCGATACGGAGCTCAAGGGTAACTGAGTCTCCTCTGAATACTGACACTTCACCCGGATCAAAATATAAAAGTGCAGCGTGAGCGGGTGTTGCAAAAAGTGTGGCGTACACAATAAAAACTGCGCTCATCAAAATACCTACTCGTGTGCATGCACGTACCATATCGTAGTAATAGTATAGCAACCTATATGAGAAAAAATACTAGCGTATCCACTTTCAATCGTCGTTGTTGTGTGGAAATGGAAATTCTACACGACCAAATGTATACATTATAGTCGTTATGTCTCCTTAATGTATTACATTTGCCTGTGTAAGTTCACAATAATCGCTTACGCTCGTTTGTTCACTTAAAAGAAAAAACCCGTCTCGTGGTGCGACTTTGTTTTCTTATGAGAAATTGCTTCGAATTAGAAAAGCAAGAAGTACTCAAAACTGTCATTAACTACAAAAGGAAAAAACCCCTCTCGTGGTGGGAGATAGGGTTTTTTCATAACTCTTAGTTGTTGCTTAGAACGTCGGTGTTGCTACGTAGCGAAGTGTCGTTGTATAGTCGTCACCTGCTTCTTGTAACCCCGAAATCTCAATTTGATAGCCAACACGTGTTGTGGTAGCTAGTGCTGGACCTCCGTGTCCCATAATAGCAATTGGTGTTGTACTTCCTGAAACCCACTGGTCAGAACCGAATTGTGCGGTTCGTGCAGGGATTGCTATGTCATTTGAGGTTAACCCCCAATGTCCATACGTATCAGGATTTGCAACAAGTGCGCTTGGTCCTTGCCACGCCGTTGGCGTTGCGGTGTCCGCTCCATTGATGAATCCATCGATGGTTGCTCCTGTTGTCGATTGTAGGTCACCTGTTTGCTCTACAGTTACGGTATAGCCGTTTGCGGCGTTAGTCGAGACAGTGAGATCTTGTGCAAGTGTCTTTGATGTACTGAGTGTCAAAGTTCCAAATGGCAATGCTGTACTTGTTGTTGTTGCAGCTGTTGTTGTTGCACTTCCATTTACTGATGAACTAGAATTTACTCCAGAAACAGTGAATGTGAGTGACGTATCAACGCTTGCTGAAACAGTAACTTGGTCAACAATTGCTACTCGTACCTGACCTGAGTCAGGCATTGAACCCGCTATATCAATCGCATATGACGTTGTCGCACTCGGGTTAGTGATCTGCTGATCACCACCTGCTGCATTTGTACCAATCCTAATAATGAATGGTGTTGCAGATGCTTGTCCTACGTTGCTAGGCGACGTAAGGGTAAGTACCTGACCGCTAAATACAGCTCCCCACTGCCCACTACCGTTCGTTGCTGCCACTGTCTGATTCGTTCCCGAAGCAGAAATGTCAATATCAGTGAAATCCAGAGGACCTGGAATTGTGAATTGCGCTGGAAAAGTAATGGTCATATCTTGTCCTGCAGACATACCGCTTTCAACTTGAAATGCGAATGTGTGATTGGAAAGACTTGCTGGTGCTGAGTTTGACAATGTGTCACTTGCACTCGTAATTGATGCCGCTTCCGCAAAGCGGAAGAGTGTTGGTAAGCCTGTACTCCAAAGGAATAGTGCTACTCCAACCGTCATCGCAACAGCTTGTAGAGTTCGCACAGTTTTTGCTGTGTGAATCATATAGCTTTACGTTGTATTACTTCAAGTATGTCGACTCTAGTAACGAGTAGTGCGTATGCTGTTGCTCTTTACAGCAATAAAATTGCACTCCGTAAACATGAAAGTCTCCACCTCTCTAATGTTCACTATCGAACATACTACGTTCATTAGACAATGCTTGGCTGTAAGCATTGGTAACAAGACTTTCGTTCTATTAGCGATGTGCATTCCTCACATGTATGGAATAAACACCCCCAATGAACGTACTTTCATTGTAGCGTACGCAAAAAAATATGACGCTGAGTTATACACAAAAAATCATCGCACACACAATTTTCCGGTCCGACGGACAGTCGCAGTACACCTTGCAGACCAGAAACTATAGTCGTTGCACTCCTTATTTTTCTATACGACAACTCGTGATACTTTTTCGCTTTGTCCTCAAAAGTATCTACGAGTTCCTTATAGGAACTGTTCAGATTGTAGAATATTATTCCTCCGTCAAAATGTCGACAATCTCTTGCGAAGCTCCATGTATTCGCTTCTTATTTTTCTATACGACAACTCGTGATACTTTTTCGCTTTGTCCTCAAAAGTATCTACGAGTTCCTGTAAAAGTTCGATATTGTCGCTACGCTCTGTATCTCACTTTACCCTGTCCAGTTAAAGAGTAATATAGAGAAATCTTCTAGCCCAACCTTACCATTACCATTGATATCAGCCGGTGGATTAGAACTACCACCAGGTGTTCCCCACCAAAAAACAAGTATCGAGAAGTCAATGAGGTTTACTTTTCCGTCACGGTTTAAGTCAGCATTACTTGTTGCTTTTCCTTCAACACCCACAAAGAGGGATAGTGTTGTTCCATAGGCACTTTCATTTTTTAGTCCGCTTGTACCGGTTATGAAGCGAGCCTTAGCAGTATGTTGAGCTACCGAAACAGTTCCGGTATCGAATGGGATTGACCAAAGTCCAGACGCATCCGAAGTGGTAGTGAGTGTCTTCTTTCCATTATCGATTGATACCTCAACGGTAGCGCTTGGTATCGTCTGTCCATTAAGTGTGATGACTTCTCCAGGGTTCACTGTCGCTGACGTCGTGCGAATTGTTGGTGGTATGAGAATTCCATTAAGGTTCGTTACGGCACCTTGTGTGATGTCGAAGGTG
Organism: uncultured Candidatus Saccharibacteria bacterium; assembly: GCA_964638425.1. Lineage (GTDB taxonomy): Bacteria > Patescibacteriota > Minisyncoccia > Phycocordibacterales > UBA918 > Damh-18. Next base: position 3,520 of record CAZWYM010000010.1, on the reverse strand, counting down.
GTGTTTACCGTTGCAGAACGTGTTCCTGAATTATCATTTGCCCAGAAACCGAGAGATGCTGTTCCTGGCTCAGTTTCGACGTTGAAAACAAATTCTCCCCTACTGTTTGTACGCACGGTACCGACGATTACCGCATCAATCAAAATAGTTACGGTAACATTTGGATATGCTTTACCTTGAATCGATATTTGCGTTGCTCCAAGTTGTTCACTCTGTCCACCACTATTTGAACTTCCACCTCCTCCTGTCGAACCACCTCCATTATCGGAACTTTCAATAGTACAATCAGCGGCACAGAAGTCATTGCTCACGTTGTTACCATCATCGCATTCTTCACCGTCAAGTGTTTGCAAGACTCCATCCCCACAGTATGGTCCGTAGCGACAATCGGTTCCACATTGTCGTCCAATGATAGTGGTGCTGTAGACTCCTGTTTCACCAGGAATATCACAGTCTTCACCTGAGTTCACAAGTGAGTCGCCACAAATACTAATAAACACTGTCGTTGTTGCAATGTGTGTCTGCGCAGATGCCGTTCCCGAAAATCCAAATATAACTAAAACAGCAAAAAAGAGTACCGCGATATATTCAACTACAAAAATTCTTCGCATACATATTACCGCCTCCTCCGCATGCGGATAAATGCAACAATACACGCACCAAACACAAAGAGTATCGGAACAATAACTGAAAGCTTATGTGCGAGTGACAATCCTAAGAAACCAAATCCAGCTGTTTGGAGCGTTCCGTATGGAAGAACGCTGAGATTAACCTCACCAGCAAGTTTGACCTCATCTTCATTCTTAATCTCAAAGCGTGCGAGGTAACTACCTGAAGGGAGCTTTGTAGGTAATTCAGCATAGACTGAATTTGTATTGAATGGTTCAACTTCATCTATTGAGCCCTTCTTGTGCGTTTCTTCGAGGAGGACGTTACCTGATCTATCGTAAATTCTAAAAACGACATCAGATGGTGCTACAGGAATATTACCTGTGTTTTCAATAAGCATCTCAAATCTAATTTTCCCGGGGAAATACAACCATCCGAATTTATGTCCTTCATTCAAATCCGATATGCCCACTTTCCGTACTTTGAAGTCGCTAATTTTTTTATCGATGACAGTGATGTCAACATCAATTTGAGCTCCGAGTGAAATGCTTACCGCACCACTCCCTACAGAGTCGTCGGGGGCACCTGTTTTAATGCGGATATTTCCAGCATACTGCTTGTAGTCTGCATCGTCAGGAATGGTGACCTTCACGGTCATACTAACTTTCTGCTCTCCTTTTTTCAGCAAAAATTCGTTACCCTCATTAATAGAAAACCAATCATTGACACCCGGCACATCAATACTGATTGTTGCTTTTAAGTCTGTGCTCGGGTCACTTCGTACGAGATAGATAGTTTGTTCATAGACTGAATTCCTTGTGAGACTTGGGTTGGTGACATAAGGTGGTGTCACACCGAAACCAGCAAATGACTGCTGTGCACACGCAATAAACAGCGCTAGCCCAAAAACACACGAGCGAATAAATTTCATTATATAAACACAACGCGAAATGCGTGCGTTATTTAATTATCAAATATTTACGCTATAAATACAAGAACAGTCGCTGTATAAAGTTAACTTTTGTTTTGATTCGTCTCATAGCCTACAAAAAAATCTCCCGGAGGAGACTTTTTTATGACATAAACTTTTGTAAATTACCACTCGGTTGAATTACTCAATATTGCAGTGAAGGTGTTTTCTCCCTTGTAATCCCCAGCAAAAGTGATTGTTCCTGGAACTCTGATTCCCCAGAATGCATTACGATTTGCCTGTGTAGAGGTTGCTGTTGACTTTGGAACGTTGATTTGGATTACCTGTGGTGTTGTCGATGAAAGTGCTGTTCCTTGCGCATAGGTTACTGAGCTCGTCGCAAACACCTGTTCTCTTTCCTGAATTGTTGATGATGCAGATTGCGGACATGGTGTCGAGCCAGTGTAAGTCGTACACATCGACTCACCAGTCACATCCTTGTCAATTCCTACGTTACCAGTAGCAGATACTGTTGTCGTTGCAACAATTGGGTCTGTTTGCTGTCCTGGTTCAAGTGCTCCATACGGAATTGAAAGTGTATTGAGTGCAAATGCTAGGAAGCTCGTTACTTCAACTCCAATGGTACTTTGTGAAAATGAGCCTACAGCAGTGTCGTCATCAATCCCACGAACTTGTGCTTGCCAATCTTGTGCAGAGTACTGCGTCGTACTTGCGATTCCATCTGTTGGATCTGCAATGTACCAGAGTGGGAATGTACAGTTCCATTGCATATCAATGTCAGTTGAGCCGGTACATGACGTACTTGATGCTGTACATAGGAGGTTCCAGGTAGAAGTAGCAAGTTCGCTTGGGTAACAGTTATTTGCATTGTATGCAGCAGCTGAAGATGTACAAGTCGTAGAACCTACACCTGATCTAAATACACTAAGGTCATAGTCCACAATCTCATCTGCTGCTCCACCCCCTGCTGCATCACAGCTGTTGTTGTCTGTTGTGGTGAATGAAAGTATAAATCCAGTAGTCTCGCCTGCTTCTGTGGTAAGGATAATGTTACCCGGCTGTGCAAGAGAAACAGTTGCTCCAGATACTGTTGGTGCTGAGTTTGCTACAGTGAGCGTAGAATCCGTATCATGTGCACCTCCCGAAGCTTCGAAGCCATGATTATCAGTAACATATCCAAACGCACTGTAGTTCTGATCCTGTGTTGGGATAATTATGGTATATGCAGCTGATGTATCTGCAGATACAGATACTGTTGAAGTTGCGAGTGTTGTACCCGTACAGGTATCTGTCACTGTATTAAATCCAGAACTTGCACAAACGGTAAGGAATACGGTGTCTGCAGTTCCTGACACATCTGTGTCAGAAGAGGTGCTGTAGAAAGTTACGAGTTGTCCTGCCTCCTTTGGTGAGTCATCAGTAAATAGAGTGAACGATGGACGATGATTCACTTCAAATGGTGAAGATGTTGTACCTGTTCCCTGTTTTGCGAGTGAGTTACAACGTGGTGTTCCTGCATTTCCGTCACACACATATGCATACCAGTTGTTAATTTCTGACCATGAAGTGAGTGTTGTTGTTGCTGCGGTTGCCTGTGTTCCACTTGTTGTTGTCGCAGAAACAGCCCACTTAATTGCACCTGAACCACAGCTTGGTGATGTTCCTGAGTTGGCAGTTGGTGTAGCGTTTGTGCTACAGACAAGTAGGTAAAAATCTTCAGAGTTAGCATCAGTTGCTACTGCAGTCCAACTCACCACATCTCCTGCGTTTGTAGGTGTCGTAGTAGATGAACCAACTAATTCTTGAGCATCAACTGTCCATGCCGGCGGTGTATTAACGACTGTAACAGTTGTAGTTGCGGAGCTTTGTGCGTCAGCTTCACGCACCTTTTGAGTGCTGAGGTTTAAGATAAATACAAATGCAAAAACTGCTACTCCCACCATGGTGGTGTACACAGTGATTTTACCTGCCGTACGTAAA
>CAZWYM010000009.1:0-45367 GCA_964638425.1 uncultured Candidatus Saccharibacteria bacterium | reverse complement strand
CGAGTTCGTTGCATTTTCACCCTGTGTGTATGCAGCGTTACATCGTGGTGTACCAGTGTTACCGTCACAGATCCAGCCAGTCCACACATTTACCTCTGACCATGTATCTAGGGATGTCGTTGCTGCTGTTGCAAGTGTTCCGCTCGTAGTTGAAGCTGAAACTGCCCACTGTGTACCCCCATTACAGGTAGGCGCTCCATTACTTGTTCCGCTCGGTGCATTTGTGTTACTGCAGATGAGAAGATAGTACCTTTCCCCGTTAGAGTCTGTGCCGATAGCACTCCAAGATACAATATCTCCTGCATTTGTAGGGATATTAGATGAGGACTCTACAACTTCAGTTGTAGACGCTGTCCATTGCGGTGGTGTGTTGACTACAGTAACAGTGGTCGTGGCGTTACTTTGCGCTGTTGCTTCCTTAATGTGCGACTCTCCTAGATTAAAAATAAATACTAATGCGAAAACTACCACTCCAATAAACGTGGTGTACACAGTGATTTTACCTGCCGTACGTAAATGATCTGTGTTATATGACATATGAACTTGTTTACTTAATTGTACGTCATGTGGATATAGAATGCAGTGACTTATACACAGGCAGTAAATAGCCTCTCCTACAAAATTATTGGTATTGACTCTTGTTGTAAAGTAACGATTGAGCAGTGCTTCCAGAAATTTTCATTGGTATTAGAAAATTTGGAAGGAAATTCACAATAGTCGCTACGCTCCTTTGTTTACTTCATTCGTATCGAATAGCGTCGAGTGGATTAAGGAGCGAGGCACGTCGTGCGGGGAAAATCCCCGTCAAATACCCCACCGCTGCTGAGAAAAGTGCAATAAACAGAAGGAAAGGCATGGGAAAAGAAAACAAGTTTACAGCCTTCCCTCCAAATTGGCTTGCAGCCACATTCAACAGGATATTCACAGTAAATCCCAGACTTACCCCCATCACTATCCCACTTACTCCCCCGAGAAATCCCACGACGATTGACTCAGAAACGAAGAGGAATTTGATATCACGCGGTGAAGCACCAATGGTACGCATGATTCCAATTTCCTTAGTACGTTCGAGGAGGGTAACCGTCATAGTGTTGAACATACCAATAGCGGATACGAGGAGCGCGATACCTCCGAAAGTCGCAAGCACCACTTGAATACCTTGAAAAATCTTTGACGCTTGTTCTACTGTCTTAGAAAGTGCGGTAACACGATACCCTTCTTTAATGAGGAGTTCTTCAATGACTGGAAGAAACTCACTTGATTCAACTCGAACCTGCGCGCGGTCATACTCTTCAATACCCACATAGTTACGAAGTTCTGGGAGCATCATGAGTGCATTGAGTACTCCTTCTTCTTTGGTAATTCCCTTAACGATGAATTTCTTATCAATATTAATTTCATTAATATTTTCTGTTCCATCACCAGCCGGTACCAAAAGACGAAATGAAACTTCCTGACCAATAAAGCCTTCAATATCTTCAACACCAAAGAGCTTCAAGACAGCTGGCGAAAGCATTACTTCATTGGTATTGGTAATATCTTCATCGACGAATACGTCTCCTGCAGATGCAGTAACTCCCGCATAGCGTATATAGGCAGGTTCTGCACCTTGAATAAAGACGTTACCCGTAAGTCCTTTGTAGGTAACGAGAGCTGGATAGCGAGCGAGCGGTGCTACGTCAAGGATATGATCTTGTTCTTCGAAATGTGTAATTACATCATCGTTGATAGAAAGGTTATGCGCTCCTGTTGCAGACACACCCAAAGAAAGGAGCGTTTCTCCAAACACAATTTGCTCAAGAATAATTTGTTGAAGTCCAAACCCCAATCCTACGAGCACTACCACCGCTCCAGTTCCTACACCCATACCAAGAATAGTAAGCCACGTTCGAAGCGGGTTCGTTTTAAACATTCTCGTCGAGAGACGAGCGAGATCGGCAACTTGCATACCACTATACTAAATAAGAAATGACAAAGAAGGAAGTTCATAGATGCGAACAACTTTAAAACAAAAAACCCCGCACGTCAGGTTTCTAATTCACTACGTTCATAAGTGCCGACTTACAGTCGCAGTACACCTTTCGCAGAAACTGCTCAAGGTTTTACGAAATGCTCCCAGCATTTCTCACCTGTCCGACCTCGTGGTTTTGGCATTAGGAATAGCCAAAACATAACTCCGGTTCATAAAGCAAAAAACGAGAATCAATTCTCGTTTTCTGTTTGCTCTATGCTCGCGGGGTTTTTGTTTTTAAACATCAAGTTTCAAATCCTCTTGGAACAACTTCGAAGGTTGCAGTATCAGTGAGTGAACCACAGGTCATAGTGTACGTGGTCATTGCGTTTACCGTAACACTATACGTGCCTGTTTGTGGATTTGCATTCGTATCAACAAGAAGTGGATTACCGCTAATACTTCCTCCGGTAAGTGTACAGAGCGCTTCATTTGCTCCGTGAGTGTCCCAGGTGAGGGTTCCTGTGTTGCCTTGTTCAACGAGACGAGGTGTTGCAGTGAGGGTTGGTGCGACCGTAGGGTCATCTTCTGATGCATCGGTGGCAGATGTACAGCCAAGATCACTTCCAAAGTCAGTATCTCCGTCTCCATCATTATCTGCACCATCATTACACGCTACGTTTGCTGAACAAACAGATCCATTCCATGTTGAACCACTAGCACACGTTGCTGAAGGAGTAACACTATTGAGTGGTGTGCCGTTATCATAAAAGCTTATCGTGTTTGCTGGATTTGCGTTTCCATAGCTTAGTGTCCTTGAAACCCCAATCGAAGAAGCAAGTGTAGAAAACTGAACACTATTTTGTCGGATGCTTGGAGTTATAGGATTTGAAATAACCCACGCGACTGTACTATTGCATGTGTTTGATCCAGCTGGAATTGAACAGTTTGATGCGCTGTACGAAGCAAGGCTTGGTGCAGTATACGTAACCTGTACTTGATACGGAGTTCCGTCTGATGCAGTCCCTGAAAAACTAATGTATCCCAAGTCAGATGACCATGCGTACCCATTTACTGAAAGTGGGCTTGCAGAACCAGAGACTGTAAGTCCGTATGTGGTTGTGTCAGCAGCTGTTCCACTTAAGCTAATGCACCCATCGTATCCCCCTGCATTACCTAATGCTAATTGATCTCGAATTGCAATAATACGTGCTCCTCCAGTAATGTTATTCCCTGTTCGTGTTGCTTGAGAAAGTGCTGGTGCACACCCGGCAAGGTCAGCGCCATTGAAGGAAATCCATCCATAGTATTCGCTCCATGCATAGCCTGAGAGTGCACCGTTCACGAGAGGTATGTTTACCCCATAGCTCGTTGCTGATGCATCTGAAATATTGTTCATACTTATCCAGCCCAAACCTGAGTAAGCTCCATCTGCTGAAGGGGTCCCTCCCCATGCAAACCCTCGGACGTTTTCCCCTACTCCTGCGTATGCATAGAGCGCATACCCGGTGATTACCATAACAGCAATGACGAGTGCGATTGTCTTGAGTGACACCCCAACCTTTGAAATTAAATTTTGCATAGACATGTTGATGAAATAAACTATTGAATCTTCGTTTGAGCATCAAGTGCTTCTAGTTGAGCACGTAATTCTTCCTCGGTTGGTCGTGGTATGTCCTTTGTTTCTGCGTCGAGCGCTTCAAGTTGACGTTGTGATTCTTCAAGTGTAGGTCGGGGCATGTCCTTTGTTGCTTCGTCGAGTGCTTCAAGCTGACGTTGTGCCTCTTCAATTCTTTGCTGTTCCAATTCTTCATCACTTGGTTTGAGTACTTCAGTATCAGTTGCAACAACCTCATAAGAATTCTGAACTCTACTATTCATGTACTGAATGAAGCCAACAACAAGAGCAACAAGTATCAAAAGAAGTACGCCAAGTACCCATTTCGGAATCACCCTGTTAAAAATATTTGTATTTTGAGGCATAAAATTCTGCGTTATATTTAGACTTATATAAAGTATATCTTCATTTTAAAATATGTATCTTTACCTATGTTTATAACTGCAAGATACAATCAAATTAGAAATTGAAATAATTACGCCTTGTAACTTACATCGACACCGAGCGCAATTAATTTCTCCATGTAGCGTGCCATCTCATCTGCAACTTTTTCTTTAAGCGCAAGTCCTCCATCTTTTATTGGTGCCATAAGTCCTTCGTGGAATTGCTTGTCTCCATGAATTCCTGCAAGTCGATCGGCCACCATAATGGTGAGATTTGCTTCAGTCGCTTTGTTGAGTGCGATATGGTGATGCATGAGGAGGTACTCACGAACACGTTCAGCAAATTTATGCTGTGAAAAGAACGCAACATCGGAATCATTGTCGCTTCGGAAACGATGAACGTCATTTGCTTGTGTTACGAGTGTTACCGACACATCTGCCATGCGCATTGCAGTCTGTTTATCGAGGCCCACTCCTCCATCTTCATATGGCTTTACAAGAGCATCAATGAATAATTTCTTATGAATTTTTCCACCAATGAGGAGTTGTACCGCTTTTTCGAGTCGAATGAGTTGGTCAAAGGTGTACTCTTGGGTGAGGAAATTCGTAAGACTTTTCACACGGAGCGTGTCCACTGAATCATACGGGAAAAGTCTCGCGAGCTGTTCAAGCTCAGTTACAATCGTTTCCCCTTCCTTCACAGGCTTAATTTGCTTTCGCTGTGGGTTAACAACCTCACGAACGATAAAACCATCCTTCAAATAATACACGCGGTGTGCATACGAAAGGTGTGCAGCATTGTGTGACACCATGATGATGGTGCGCATATCAAAGGTGTTAATTTCATCAATTTTATCCATTACCTGCTGTGTAGAAACGGAGTCGAGGTTACCTGTCGGCTCGTCAGCGAGAAGAATTTGTGGATCGTTCACCATCGAACGAGCTACAGAAACACGCTGTTGCTGGCCTCCTGAAAGCATTGAAGGGATTTTGTGCGAGACGTGCCCTACCCCGAAACGTTCAAGGAGCATCTGCGCACGTCGCTCACGAGTCGCTTTGTTGGCATCGCAAAAAATCATCGGAAGCGCTACATTGTCGAGTACAGAGAGAGAGCCAATAAGGTTGAACGACTGGAAAATAATACCCATGATATACCTCTGAAAGTAGACACGCTCTTGTGGTGGGTATGAATAGATATCATCACCACGAATAAGCAGTGAGCCTTCAGCAGGAGGGAGTGAGCCTTGGATAGCATACATCAGCGTTGACTTACCACATCCTGATGAACCGAAGAGGATAATGTACTCTCCTTCATATATGTCAGTATTCACGCCCTGGAGCGCTTTAAATTCATTCGACTTACCTTTGTTGTAGGTAATGGCCAAATCTCGGCATGTAATTAGTGGCTTTGCCATATATAACAAGCACCTTTGGCGCATTTCATTGCTTACGTTACATTTTTTTGTTTCACCGTACGACTTGTACGACTCACCAAAAAAAATGTAACGTCGCTTCGAACTGCACTCAAATGTGTTTGTTCTATTCTATATCACTACTTGAGATTTTTACTGCTTTTCTATCCACGGGTTTAGATTGCTTACCAAAACAAAAAATTACGAGAATAGTTCGAGGCGCAAAAATATTCTCCATCTTCAATCACACGGAAATATTTAGTGTGTACAGGATGCCTAAGATACGTGGCGTCAAATTATTTTTAAGCGAGGCGTACTCAATGTACGATGAGTGCAAAAATAATGCAGACAACAAAGTAGATGCTACTTACCCGCGCCCGTTAGACTAAATTAAAAATCTCGAGGGTAATTCAAGGCGCAAGCATATTCACGCATGAGCGGTACACAGACGTACCGTGAATAAGTGAATATGTGCAGCAACGAAGAAGGATCCCGAAATTTTTAATTTAACCTCCGATGTTCTTCACCCAACCGAATGTCGACTGGAAGTTTTCAAGAATAATATCAATGATGTTCTTCTCTTGAATTGGCGTAAAGAGTACGTAGTTTTCTGATTTAATTTTATTCCCTGCTTCGTCAGCACAATCGAGCCAAAACTGGTACACCGTTGCAGGAGCAAAATCAACAATTACCTCTACGTGTTGAGCTGCAAATCCTGAGTCTTTTGAATCTATGACAGTAGGGTCAACTCCTCCTGCGATACCTTCCCGATACGTCAGTGCGCAGTGCGCAGGCTCATCCGTAATCCATTCGATGATGGTCTGAATACGTGACTCACTTCCTGGGAAGAGGGTTGAATCATTGGTAACGTTACTAATGATTGGTGCAGCAGTATCCTTAACGGTCACGAACGTAATCGGATTACTCTTTACTCTGTCCCCGCCAGCGTTTTCTGCGATTACGAATGCTACATATCTCGTTCCTAGTGTTAGATCAGCAATACGCATTTGATGTGTCGAAGCGAGTGTTGGACGTCCAATAGAGTTTTGTCCTCCTGTGGTGAGGTCTTGATACTCAATGAGCGCCTTGGCTGGTACTGTTGTGTCCCATGCAAGTGTTGCTGAGTCCTCTTCAACCTTTACGATACGAAGATTCTTAATATCAGGGAGTGACGCTTTAGTTTTGAAGGTATAGTCACGGCTTTCTCCAGTGATATTAAATGAGTCCTTTGAACGAACCTTGAAGTGGTATTCGGTATACGGTTCAAGACCAATAATTTTTACTTCATGGTCCTTTGTATTGCCGTCTGTGCTTGCCTGAGAAAAATCATACGACCCCTCTGTATACGCGTCTGATGTTGAGAAAAGTACCTCCGAACTTGATTCACGGTCAGTCACCCACTTCACCACAGCACTTGTTGTCTCTGGGATGACTGTTGGAGGACCCACAATGGTGAGGTCTTCGGTAATTCCCTGAATTGCCTTCACTGTTTCATTAAGAATCTCTTGAAGAGTTTCGGGTGATTGAATTTGTTGAATTTGTTGAACGATTTCTTGCGATGTTTGTGCATCTGTCTGTGACTGTGATTGGTTTTGGACTGTTTGATTGGTCTCTGTTTGTGTTTCCTTCCCCTCTCCTGCTTCAGCGCCTGACTGAGGAGTTCCGCTCGTGAGTACTTTGTAGTTCGCTGAAATTCCTTGGTTACCTTCGACATCGGATGACACTACGCGGAAGTAATACGTACGACCAGGTTCGAGTGAATCGATTGTTATTGAGTGAAGTGTCTTATCTGCTGTTGGTACACGGACAATGCCGTAATCTTCTTGCAACCCGTAGTTAACGGTGGAGTCTGCATCTTCATCCGTTTCCCACGTAATGGTTACCTTGTCTTCAGCAACATCAGTAATCTGTACATTAGTAATGTCTGGAGGTGTCACGTCCGCAGCAATAACGAGCGGTGACAGATGCACGTAGTACGCAAGTGAAAAAAGCGTTAATACCAATGTCGATAATGACCGATTCATGAATATACGTATTGTAATGAAGAAATGTGTTCTAGGAAACGCACAACTGCGAACAACTGACTTCGCAGTGCACTCCACATGACCATTATGGAGTGTCGCTCACTGCATAGAAAGTGTTTACTCCTGAGTGCGCTGCTCCAGAAACTCCATACGGGATCTCAATTCCCCAGAAAATTTCATCAGTTACCGGGGATAGGTACGTAGTTGGTTTCGTCAAATCAACTTGATAATTTGTCGATGTTGTTGCAAGAGAACTACAGTACACGCAGGCATTATAATCGAATGTCGAAGTCGCAAATATTTGTTCCCATACTGGAATTGCAGAAGATACGCCATCAGTAAGGTCTGTTCCCTCAATGGCAACATCGAGCGAATTATTTCCAGTGTTTTGGAGTGTTGTTGTTGCGTTATATGTTCCGGTGTTTTCCGCAATTCCAAGCGAACCATAGTTAATACCGTCTTCGACTGAAAGTGAGCTCAGTGTGAGAAGGTCAATTGATGGAGCAGTCGCGGTTGCAACTGAACCTCCGTAGTCAGAAACAGCAAGAAGTGCACGCCATGTCTGTGCATCAAAGGTGCTTCCTGCATCGGTTGGGTCAGCATGGTAGAAAATGTCCGCACGACATTCCACATCACATGAATCTCCGGAACAGTTAACGAACGAACAAAGTGAATTTCCTGAGATATAACAGTTGTTATTGTCAGCAGAACATGATTCTCCTACACCACTGCGGAAGATGGTTGAGGTTGCCCCACGCAAATCTGCATATCCGTTAAGATCGGTGACCGTTCCTGTTGCATATATTGTTGTTGTTGCTCCACCGACAAGGGTGATGTCATACCCACCATTAAGTGTGAGCGATGTGATATTTGGTGCAAACATCAAATTGAATTCTGCGATGTGAGTATACGCATCGAGGTCAGTGCCTTCATTTGAAACACGGAAACAGTAATTTGAGTCGGTTACGTTTACGGTTGGAGTAACAACGTATTCAAGCTCTGTGAATTCATCTCCATTGACGGAAATATTACCGGTATTGTTACCTGGGTCTTCTACCGTCTGACCGTAGGTAAATGTACCTGCCCCACCAAGAATATCTGTCGTTGAAGCGAGATTTGTTATGTAACTTGATGATTCCATACAGATATCACTCGTTCCACACACTGCAACATTTGGCACCTCAACATACGATGCATAGCTTACTGCCTCACAGCTTGGCGAAGCTCCCTTTGGAGCAAACTCAATTTCAAAGTTTTGATTTGTAATCGGAAGACCGGTATTTTCAACAAGAAAACGCAGACGTGCTTTGTCTCCAATGTTAATACCTGATCCAGCGGTATTTAGGCCTGCTATCCATGTCGCTCCTCCAGGAACTTGTTCAGCTCCAAAAGAAACAGTTGGGTCTGTCGCTATGAGTGGTCGTGCAGAGTACACATCCCATGCCCCGTGATAGAACCAAAGTGCGTATCCTATACCTCCTGAGGTATAGGTACTGCTGGTCGCAGCTGTCGTTGCAACAACGCTTCCATTTCTTGAGACACTAACACCAATTCTATTGTTCGTACCCCAATCAACTTCAACTTCATACCATCCCGTCGTGTATGTCATAGATGTTGTTGCGAGGATTGTTCCTGATGTATCGTTGAAATCAACGTCACGAGCAAGTGAAATACGATCAATACCATAGAGTTCAAAACAAACTGCGTAGTTTTGTGTTTGAGACTGCGTTCCAAAGAGTGTACACACCTCATCGCCACTTCCCGTTCCAGTGTCGATATATTTCAAGAATCTCAATGTCTGCCCTTGCTGAACGACTGCGCTGTTGTTGTACATACCTCCTAGGTCAGTCTTTCCATTATCAGGGTCAGACGCTTCAAGTCGGTAGGTACGTTCGTACGCACCGCTACTGTCGACCGTAAATTCACCCGTATCCCCTGAATATTCTGTATTACCTCCATCTTCAAAGGTATCAATCATGCTAAAGGTGGTTGAAGTACTGGTATCTCCAGCTGTTCCATTGCTGTAATACATAAAGACTTCTGTATCGGTAGAGGTTGCGAGCGTTGGAACTTTAACCCACACAACTGCAGATGCACTCGGGGTGTATGTCTCAATGAAGTGTGGTATCGAAGTGAGTCCGTCTGAACTCGTAAATCGCAAATCATCAAAGTCTGTCTGCATATCAGAATCATAAGTAACGGTCATCTTAACCGCAGCATCAGTGTATGAAACGGCATCGCTATTTGTTACCTTCACTCGTTTTCGCTTTGCCCAGTCGAGATCAAACCATTCAGAATCAGGAACACCTTCTCCTCCGTTATCATTTCTCCATCGATACCCTGATTGCTGTGTGAGGAGACACACACTATCATCCCACCGCACTGAGCCACAATCATCACCCCCATCACTATCAAACGATTCTCCATCAATATTTCCTGTATGTGTTGTGAACGTCCACGTACTTGGCGTTGTTCCAACGACTTCAACGTTATATCCCGTAATCGCTGTTGTTGTGCCGAATGACGCACCAGTCACGATAAGTCCTGAATTGTAATTAAGTGTTGTAGATGAAAGCGTTATTAGCGAGCCTCCGTCTACCGCAAGAGTGAAATTACCTTCAGTGAGGGCTGTAATAGTTGGTGTACCTTGGAACGAGAGACCGTTACCATCCATGTTTGAAAGTGAATAGTATTGTGCGTTTAGGGTACCACCCAAAATATTCATAGCGTACGTTCCACTTCCCTGATTTGAAATAGTAGTATCAAATCCATTTGCTCCGATGATACTGAGTGTTCCGCCATTGAGCGTTGTTGTTGCTCCACCTGCTATATACACAAACACTTGTCTCGAGCTACCGCCTAGTAGAGACGCTCCATCAAAGTCAGCGGTATAGCTCCAGTAATCGGTACCAGTCGTTCGACTATAGTTACCGAAGATGTAGAGTGAGCCGGTAACCCCTGCATGATCTTGTGAGTAGAATGAACTCGACTCATCACCCATCGTGATGGTTCCTGCGCTATCCCACGCACGGAGCGCTGTGCTCGACGCAACATAGATATTGTTGTAGGTATCTCCACCTGCAGTCTTGGAGTTAATGGTGTACGTACTTCCTGTAAGTACATTAATCGTACTTCCTGTCCATGTTGTTGCTGCACCACCCACGAGGTTAGTAAATACTCCTCGAACAGTAAGTGCCGTACTTGAGCTCTGTGTAAAGTTTGTTGCGGTTGTGAGTGAGAAGTTTCCTGTTGTTGTTGCAGAACTGGTTATTGTCCATCCTCCTCCAGCGCTCGCAAAGGTAACGTTACTGAATGGTGATGAACCTGGATTAATACTTTCTCCCGTATCACTTGAGTTAAAGAGAATTGTTCCCGATGAGTGTTCGAACGAACCACCGGTGTTAAGGAACGAACCTGCAATTGACATCGTTCCTGAAGCAAGTGCAACCGATCCGTTCTGAATAGTAAGTGATCCTAAAAGTGCTACGTTCGTGTTCGTAAAGGTGAATGCACCACTGCCGGTGAAAAGGGTACTGTATAGGTCGGAACCATTTGTGGTTATGAGCGCTGGTGATGCTGAGGTAAATTTAAGAACTCCGCTTCCATGTGTGAAGATGTCTCTGTTGATGAAATTACCTCCAACTGCGAGTGTTCCTGTTGCACCGGTAAATGTTCCGTCAACGATTCGCACATCTTCAGTTACTGTTGCGTTAGAACCAACAATCGCAAAGCTACCGAGTCCATTAAGGGTGAGTCGGTTGAAACTTGAATTTGCAGTACGAATTGTTTCTGCGCTACCTGAATTAAAGAGGAATGTTCCACCATTTGCGTTGAATGAACCTCCTGTAACACTGAGCGAGCCGGTCACCGTCGTTGTTCCACTTGGTAGTGTTACTGCCCCTTGAGCTATGGTGAAGTCATTCCCGATATTAAATGAAACGTCAGATACTGACCAACTTCCCGACCCATTAAGGATGACGTTATAGAGTCCACTATCATTGGTATCAATTGCTCGAGATGAACCAGTGGTCGTAAAGGTAAATGTTGCTGTCTCTTCGTCTATGACTGCTCCGCTACCACTTACGAGACTTCCGCCAATGGTATGTGCTTCCCCACCTGTAGCATCAAAGGTTGCATTTGCATAAAGCTCAAGAGTACCATCATATGCCTGACCTGCTCCACCTCCGGTAACGGTAACATTTCCATTTGGTGTAAACGTCTTTCCGTTCCAAACAATCAGCTTCCTGTTTGCAGGTAACACGAGTGTGTCTGGAGCTCCATCAATTGCGGTAAACGGTACATCAGCGTCGTCAGTCGAATCCCATACAGCTAAATCAACAATCGATATTGGTGAAGAGTTTTCATGTCGAACAATGACTCGATTTTCGTAGAGGTCCATGTTTCCAATATTTGAAATTGGGTCAACCGAAACAGTCGCTGCTTTTTCTGTCTCACCATCAATGTAGACTATAAATGAGTCATTTGGACCATAGGAGACACCCGTAAATGAGTACGCTCCTGATAACGCATTACAAGTTGTGGTGTAGCTTGTAAATTCAGCGACTTGAAGGTGTACATTCTCTGTTACATCATCACAAACTCCTGAGAAAGTCACCCCTTCATCCGCATACACAACTCCAGCAATCGTAATGAGAGATGCAGAGTCAGCCCAGACGAGGTATCCAGGGTCTCCACCTGGGTCGCTGTCATATTCTTCACCATCAATAGTACCTTCGTGGTTTGTGAATCTCCATGAGCTGATAGTTGTTCCTGTTGCAGTAACGTTAAATGCTGGCGTTACTCCCGTGGAGGTTGCGAAGGCAAGGTTCGTAAATGTCTTTGCTGGATTTTGTGTAATCACAGTACCGCCCACAGTGATTCCTGTGCCAAAATTTTGAGAAACTTCAAAATCTCCATTTGAGAGTGTGTTCACTATCGGGGTTCCACTAAAGGTGAGACCAGATGTATCGGTATTTCGTATTTGATAGTGTGACCACGTGGTTGAAGCACTTCCTCCAATACGCATTGCGTACGTACCACTTCCTTGGTTTTGGATAGTAGTTGAGGCACCTGTAGTTCCAATTACAGCGAGTCCACCTCCTGTGTAGAGCACACTTCCTCCACTTGCTATATGCACCGCAACAGCACGTGGAGAGCCTCCGATAATCGTTCCATCAAAATCAGTTGCATAGCTCCAGTAGTCAGTACCTGATGTCTTTGTGTACGCACCGAATATATTCAAATCTCCGTTGACTCCTGCATGATCTTGCGAGTAAAGCGAAGCAGTGCTACTGAGGTCGTAGGTGGATGCACTACTGTTCCACATTCGGATTTGAGTGCCACTTCCAACACGAAGTGTTTCGTACACATCACTTGTCGTTGAAGCGTTAATTGAATAGTTTCCACCTCCATAGAGTGATAGCGTTGAACCTGTCCAAGTAGTCACCGCTCCTCCCTGTCCATTAGTAAATGTTCCCCCAACAGCCAGGGTTTGACCGCTCGTTACTGTAAATGAACCTGTGTTCGTGAGTGTAAATGCGTTTGTCGCAGTTGCGTGTTCAGTTATAGTAAATGCACCACTTCCATTAAGGGTGACGCTCCCAAACGACGATGCGCCTGCAGAAATTGCAGATGAACTACTTCCGTCAAATGTTACGGTGCCACCATTTGCGGTATAGGTACCATTATTATCCCAGTTTCCTGCAATGGTACATACTGCGCTTCCACTACCACTCAATGTACCCGTACTATCAATAGTAATATTCCCATTAATATCGAGGGCAGGATCATTGGTGTCCAGAGTAAACACAGTTGTCGTGCTACCACCAATGGTGAGATTGTTTGTAACGGTGATACCAAGTCCGGTACCAGTATATGTTGGAGAAAGTCCTTGTGCCTTTAGGTCGAGGTTGTAGTAATTTGTTGAAATTACATTTGTCGCTCCCATTCCACTATATCGAACAGTACTTGTTGCTTCGACGAATGTTCCGCTTTCAGTGAAGACGTTTCCTGTTCCTGCAAGATTAAGCACCAATCCTCCTGCATTAAAGAAGTGCCCGGTACTTACGGTAAGCTTTCCGAGGATTGTGGTTGTTGCATTACTTCCCATTGTCGTTGTTCCGACTACTGAACCACTACCGAGTACGAGATTTGCAAAAGTCCATGCGGTGGTACCACCGAGTGTGTTGGTACTATCAATTGTTGTTGTCCCTGCGCCAAACGAGAGCGTTCCGTTTCCACTGAGTGAACCGTTTACCACACGCACATCAGCCGTTCCAGTAACAGTTCCTTGTGTCACATTGATATTCTGATTTGCTCGTACGTCACCATTTATGTTCCATCCGCCCCCTACTCCATCAAATGTAAGTGTGTTGAAGATAATTTCCTGTGTCGCTCCGGTGTTAATTGTCTTACCAGTTGTTGTAGCATTCATTATGACTGTCCCTGACGCACTCGTGAATAGAGCACCAGTATCCATCGTGAAGCTACCAGCAATCGTATACGTTGATGATGCTGATTCAGTGAGGGTTGCATTGTCATCAATGTGGAGAGACCCGTCATGGCTACTACTGCTTGCATTTCCATTAATCGTAATACTACCTCCCGGTGCGAATGTAGTACTTGATGCAATATGAAGTTCAGTATTACTCATCACCGTAAGTGTTCCTGTAGCTGCTACGTACCGAACATCGCTATCATCGTCATTATCAAACGAAGCCATATTGAGGATAGTAAGCGGACTCACGTCTTCATGTCGAGTCATCACTCTGTTCTGATAGATATCAAGGTCAGAAATATTTGCGGTAATTGTCTTGGTTACAACGGTTCCTTGTGCCCCTCCATTTGTATCAAGATACACCGTTACGACAGGGTCCCCGACAATAACCACACCTCCAATACTGTACGTACCATCGAGGGCTGCACAACTTCCAGTGTATGAAGCACCTCCTTGTACGACAACGCGTATATTTTGTGTAACACCGTTACAGGTTGATGAGCTCATCTTCGTCACTCCATCATCGCTATACACAGAGCCTGAAAGCGTCACCACGAGTGAACTATCATCCCAGCGCACTGACCCTGGATCTCCGGAATCATTATCGAATGCTTCTCCACCAATATTTCCTCTTGAATCACGGAACCACCAGTACGATGTTGGCACTGCGTCATTTTGTGTCACGTTTCGAGCTGAGATTGCTGTCGTTGTAGAGAAATCGACACGATAGATTTGCAAACCAGGGTTTGCGTCAATGGTTGTCGCTGAAACAGTGAGTCCTGTGCCCGAAGCAATACCTGGAGCAAAGCGTCCATCTGCAAGTGTCGTTACCTTTGTAGTACTTGCAAGTGTGACTCCGGTGAGCCCTAAGTTAGAGAAATCATAATATGACGCTGTCGTCGTACCATTGAGCACGTTCACGAGGTACGTTCCACTTCCTTGGTTTTGGATTGTGGTTGTAGCCCCTGCAGTTCCAACAACAGCGAGAGTACTCGTACTCATAAGGGCGCTCGCTCCATTCGCAAAACGAACATCAACTTGTCGTGATGTTGAGGCGATGAGTGTCGTGCCATCAAAATCAGTTGCGTAGCTCCAGTACTCAGTTCCACTCGTTCGGACGTATTCTCCAAATATGTATAGGTCACCATCAACCGCATTGTGGTCTTGTGAATAGAGTGACCCTGTTGCATCAATGGCATATGAAACAGCTGATGAATTCCACATCTTAATATCAGTATTTGACTTCACCCGGAGCGTCTCGTAACTGTCGCCGGTGTTGGTCTTATTATTGAGTGCGTAATTTCCTGCTTCAAGTGAGAGTATTGAACCAGTCCATGTGGTTGATGCACCTCCGACACTATTGGTGAATGTACCAAATACTGCGAGAGTCTGACCACTTGAAAGTGTAAATGAAGATGTCGATGAAAGTGTGAAATTATTGGTTGTTGTTGCCGGACTCGTAATGGTCCATCCTCCATTAGCACCGTTAAAGGTCATGTTGTAGAGAGTTGAATTTCCAAGACTAATCGTCTCTCCTCCATCAGTTGAGTTAAAGAGAATGGTACCACTATTGTGTGTTGTGGTTGCTGTATTAGTGAATGAACCACCAAGTGTAAGCGTACCTGAAGGAAGTGTGAGTGTTCCTGCACTTACGAGTATGTCATCAAGTGCGGTTACTGACGCATCCATAAACGACCAGCTTCCAGTACCTGCAAAAGTAAGACTATTGAATGATGAACTATTGATATCAATAGTCTCAGAGAGCGCGCTTGTAAATCGAACAACTCCAGCATTGTGTGCAAATGAACCACCTGACTGTGCAAATGATCCTCCTATGGTAAGAGTGTTGCTTGGGAAGGTTACCGTTCCTTGCGTGATAGTGATGTCATTCGATGTTGTTGCACTCGTGTCGAGGAACGACCAAGAACCGCTTCCGGTGAACCGAAGATTGTAGAAATTATTCGTAAACTGCGTTGTACTCGCGGCAATTGTTTCTGCACTTCCTGAAGTGAAGTACATGAGCGCATTATTATGTGCAAAGGTTCCACCGACAGATGCAAACGACCCCGCAATCGTTGTAGTTCCTGTTGGCATAGTCACCGTACCGGTTGAAACGCTAAAATCATTGGTGACGCCAAGGTCTGACTCAGTGAATGACCACGAACCTCCAACTCCGTTGAAGCTAAGATTGTAGAAAGCATCACCACCTGCAGTAATTACTCTGTTCGTTGTCGTTGCAATAAATATTACTTTTCCTGTACGCGCAGTGAATGTGTTATTGATTACCCAGTTTTCGTAGACTGAAACCGTGTATCCAGTGACTGATGCATCAAAGGCGTCATCAGCTCCTACGGTAAGTGACTGCAGTGTGGTTGTACTTCCAAGGAGAAGTGTCTTTGCGTTTCCATCGACGACAACGCGTCCAATATTTTGAAGTGACGTGTTTTGGTCTGTCCACGTTGAAGGGTTGGTTCCGTCAAATGTAGTAGTTCCCATTCCAGTCCAGAATCCTGAAGCGCCAGTCGTGAGATTACCCGCTATGGTAATAGAAGATGTAGCACGATTGAAAGTACCAAAGGTAACATTGAGGTTTCCGTTGATGTCGAGTGTAGAAGATGCTCTCCATGTTGCAGTACCGCTCGTCTCTCCGAACGTCACATTGTTAAATCCGGTCGTTGATGCTGAGGTCTCATCGATTGTTTCAGAACTCGATGTGGCAGTGAAAATAACTGATGAACCGGTAAGTGTTGATGTTGCATTATCATCCCACGAACCACTCACACGCACTGTGTTTGCTCCTGCGGTGAAGGTACCGTAGTTAATGAAGTCATGTGTTGTCACATTTGCTCCGGTGCCTGGGTTGTATGTATTTCGAGCGAGTACTCGGATACTTGCATCAGAACACCCGACATCAGCACACACGGTGAGGTCATTCCCTGCGTCTACGTCAAAAAAGAGGTTTTCGTTGTTTGAGAAGTCGTAGAGTTTGATTTCATCATTCGAGATAGTTGCGTAATCATCAGAGCCAATGGTGAGATGACGCTTCTGTAGTCGCATACCCGTGATACCGGGTGTGCCATCATACTGCGTTATAGCAACAGCTTCTGCAGTCGCTGTTGTGGTTGCGTCACTCACAAACACGGTTACGACATCCCCAGAGAAGAAGGTTACGTAATCTATTGACCATGTACCATTTGATGCAATCGTTCCAGTCTTCCCTGTTTGTAAGACACCATCAACAGCGACAGCGACTGTCCCACTCGTTGTCGAAGAAACACCATCATATTCAAATGCTGTTCCAGAAATGGTGAATCCTCGAGACCAAGTGACGGTCCAGTCATTCAATGTCGGACAGTTACCTCCACTACAGTTGAAGTTGGCGACGAGGCGAATTTCATTATACGTATTCGTATCAAGCGAACCTAAATCAACAGGGGTAGATGTAAAACCCGTGGAATTTCCTGCGAGGTCTATATCTGGAATGAGTCCCCATTCACTGAGTGAGTTACGGTACTCAATTTGGTAAATGATCTGACTCGAGCCCGGCTCTGTATCACGCCATGCGAGCGTTCCCCATACAGGACCACTTCCATCGTCAAAGTCTATCCCCGGAGAATACACTGAACCCGATGAAACCGCTGACGGCTTTAACGCAAACTGAAATCCGGACGCACCATCGTTTACCGTCATGAGTACGGTTGCATTACCAGTCGCCCCAGCTGTCGTCATATCCCTTGTCCCCCAAGTACCTGCAGCATTCAATGCCCCAACACCAGCTTGTATTTCTGCGCGTTCAGACCATCCTGTTCCCGACACACTAAATGGGAAGGTGTCTCCCCCGTCTCCGCCAAGGAGGTAGAATGCGAGGGCTCCATCTGTCCTAGTGGTCGTAGCGGTAATAGGGTGACTGAGAAGGTTGTTCACTGCATAATCAGTACTTGTTGCATCAATAGGGTTATTTCCATCCACACCTGTCACACGAATGTAGTATCCCCAATAGTTTGCAGACGCTTGTGCTGTCGTCGATGTTGCTGAGCTTTCTGTACCGTTTGCAATTCGATAAAATGCAGCGGTATGTGTATCCGGAGTTGCATTTCCCGCCTCATTAATAAGGGTGAACCCTTGCGGTTTGAGTGTTGTATTGTTCCATTGTGCTGTTGCTGTATTGTTGTCGTTACCCACCAAGATAAGAAGGAGGTCTCCTGCAACTATGTTTGCTGGTTTATTAAGCGAAAGTGTCACCCCTGGTACAGCAGTGTTTGATGTCCACCCAGTATCAATTGCGATACCAGAACCAATACTAACGCTTCCCGTCGCCGACGTTACTCCTGACAAGGAACCTTTATCAAATTGGAGACCAAGTGTCTGGAACCATGTCGAGACCACAATTGACTCACCTGAGGTAGCTGTCGTAAAGCTCCATGGCTCAGACCAGAATGAGTAACTGTTGCTATCCGCTGGATCCTTTGCACGTACACGCCACCAATATGTAGTGCTTGCAGTAAGAACATCCCCTGATTGCACCGTGTACGAAATAGTATCGCCTGAAATGAATGGGCTTTGTGTATCACTTCCTGTCGTGAGATTTACGAAGCCTGTTGGTGAGGTGCTTGAATTCCTTGTGGTACTTCCTGTCAAGAAATTGTAATCGGTCGACCACGATATTTCGTATTCAAGGTCATCACTTTCGGGGTCGGTTGTAGAGAATTGGAATGTAGGTGACGTTGTTGCAAATTTTTCGTTATCAAACGGACTCTGATGTGTCGCTACAGATACTCGCTGACCCCATGTAATAGTCCAATCAAGTATTGTTGGTGTCCCGCTGATGAAATTTGCACGAATGCGAATACTACTATACACAGATGTGTCAAGGTCAAGAAGATCAACTGGGGAAGTATCAAAGCCAGTACTATTTCCTGCTAGTCCCGTATCAGGAATGAGTGTCCAAACACTACCGTCGAAGTATTCAAGGTGGTACAAGATATTTCCGGCAGAGCCTGTTTCATTGAATGAAAATTCTCCCCACGCATTTCCGATTGTCGCATCGCTGAAATCAATTACGCTTGATGTCGTTGTTCCCGTTGTCGAACCTGACGCAAACGCCACTACGTTTGCTCCCGTTGCATCTGTTCCCTCAAGCGTATCGGTATCAAACTGAGCCTCTGTTGTTTGAAACCATGTCGATATCGTAACTGATGTATCAACAGTGAAGCTCTGAGAAGTTGACCACTCACCATAGCTATTTGAACCATTAGGATCAATTGCACGAACGCGCCAATAATACGTTACGCCGTTTGTAAGAGCAGATGGAATGGTATACCGCATTCGTTGCGCATTATTAAATGGTGACTTATCTGAAGGTACAATTGTGTTTATAAAATCATCAAGGTTTGATGATGATTCTGTATCAATTACTGCAGAGCTAAAATCACTATCATTATCAATCACAACTTGGTAGTCGATATCCTGACCCTCAGGGTCATCACTTACAAACTCAAATTGTGGTGAGGTGCTTGCGATTTTTTCATTATCAAATGGGGTATAGGTGACCGGGATACCTGGAGCGCTGTTCGTAAAGAGAGTTGGATAATTCGTATAGGTATTAAGTATCGTACCGTCCGAGTACACCATACGGAAACAGAATGTTGCACCCGCTGTTGCAGCGTTATTATGAAGTACCCAATCCCATTCAGCGACCGAACCAACCCCGATTGATCTCGGTGCAGCAAAGGAATTGTTTTGTTCTTCGTAGGTTTCGTATACCGTTGAACCAGTGAGGAGTGTCGACGGAAGATCTGTGGCATCAGCAACGCTTGGGTTGTTGTATCCGCGCCATAGCGCAGTGGTACTTCCGGTATCACCCACATCTTGCCAACTCATGTTCACACTACACGTACTTCCCTCTGCGTACTGTAGCTTAAATGAAACGGAGCTTGTAGCAGCGAGCGTGCTTGAGCCAGTGAGTGACATACGGAGTCGTATAGTATCGTCTCCAAGGAGGCCATCTTCAATATCAATTGCTTCATTCTCAACCAAGTCCGTCGCCCCAACCGGCCAGGGATCTGTCGGTGTAAGACTGTCTTCATTCACATACCATTGGTAATTCGATTGAATGAACTGAGTGGTAATAATCCAGCGAATGCTCCATTCATTAAGAATTGGCGAAGACGCTCCTGTTCCTAAATCAAAATTCATCTTCACGCAGATACGGTTGTACGTTGTGGTAGAAAGATTATTAATGTGGAACCCAGAAGCAGAAGCATCGAAACCTGCACTATTACCTACAAGCGCTGAATCCGGAACAATCGTGTCACATGCGGTGGTACTTGAGTAGTACACACGAAGCTTGGTGTCGGTATTTGAAGGTTCAGTGACGCTCCATGCAACTTCACCCCAATCAGTTTGACCAAGGACAGAATCGAAGTCCACCTCCTGTGACATAATCGAGCCTTTTGGCAACGAAGGGTTGACCGAGAACTGGAATCCGGATGCACCATCTGTCACAGTCATTGCTACGGTTGCATTTCCTGTGGACCCAAACGCCGTCATGCTTCGCGTTCCCCACGTACCCGCTGCATCAGTTGCTCCAGTGTTTGTTTGTATTTCTGCACTTTCTGTCCATCCCGTTCCCGATACACTAAATGGATATGTATCACCTCCATCAGCTGAGAGAAGGTAGAAAGCGAGTGTGTTTGTCGCTGAGGTGATACTTGTAATTGGGTGACTTGCGAGATTGTTTACTGAGTAATCAGTGCCGACGACGTTAATAGGGTTTGTTGTCGACGCGCCAGTTACGCGCATATAGAATCCCCAGTAATTCGCTGCAACTTGCGCAGGCACACTCGTTGTTGCACTTTCTGTTCCGTCTGCAATACGGTAAAAGGCAGCAGAATGAGCGTCTGAAGTGTTGTCTCCAGTTTCATTAATGAGCGAAAAGCCTGTTGGTTTTAGCGTTGTATCATTCCACTGAGCTGTTGCAGTATTGTCATCATTACCAACCATAATAATGAGCAAATCTCCCACCTCAACACTTGATGGCTTAGCAAGCGTGAGTGACGCCGACCCCGCTGCGGTGTTAGTTCTCCATCCCGTTGCCACAGTCGGAACACTCACCGACGTTGTTGACAGTTGAACTTCTCCTGATGTTGTCGCCACATTTGAAAGTGTCCCCTGTGTAAACTGTGAACCTTGTGTTTGGTACCACATAGAGGGGTCAACACCCGACTCATACGTAACACTTCGCACCGTAGTCCAACTACTCCACGTGTCTCCAACCGACTCTTTAGCGCGCACGCGCCAATAGTACGTTGTGTTTGTGGTGAGTGGGGTTTGTATGGTGAAACGTATTCTTTCGTTATCATTAAACGGACTCGTGTCACTCGTCGAAGCGGTATTACTAAAGCAATTAGGAGAACATCCACTTTCGTTGTCAGAGGTTCTGTCTCCAATTGGAGCAGATTCAAGGTCGCTGTCATCGTCCCACTGGAACTGGTACACAAGTGTATCAACTCCGTCTGGATCATCTCCAGTAAATTCAAATTGAGGTGTTGAGGTTCCTGTTTTTTCGTTATCAAAGAGAACATGCACTGTTGGCGCCGATGGTACAGCTCCTCCTATTCCCCGTTTTGCAAATATTGCTGTTCGATACGGTGGTGAATTTGATGCTACAGAAAAACCAGTAACACTCACTGGGTGTGTATGCGCTCCTGTTGCATCACTTGTTCCTCCTGCTGTGCGGAGTGCCGTTCCAACAGGTGCCGCTGAAACAATATTTGCAATATTTGGGTGGGTACTTGTCGCTGCTCCTCCAGTGCCTCCATAGGTGGTACTTGCCTTAATAAATCTTTCAGAAAATGCACCCGAGGTGGTTGAAAGATCACTCCACCCAGACGGCGGTGTATCAGTCCACATAGCAATCATGGCGTCTGTTGGAGACGACGTCGATGTAAGCTTACCCAGAATTACTTCGATATACTTCGGTTCGTGGTTAAGGGCTACCGTTGTTGTGCTTACCGTATGTGTGTGGTTATTGGTTGCCACAGAAACACCTGTTGTTCCGGGACCGTTCGTATTTGTATCCGAAGTACCTGTTGTTCCAGAAATTGCATGCGTATGCGTTGCCGTACCGCCTACCGTACCAACAGTTGTGGTACTTTCAGCTCGAGGATACACACCATCTTGTGGTGAATAGCGAGTCCATCCCGACGGTACGGTTGCATCAAATATTGCAATCGCGTTTTGAGGGATAGAGGAAGGTGACCCTGCAGAGTTACTTTGAATGACAACGAGATTTCGATAAGGGGGCGTATTACTTGCCGATGCAATTGTAGGGGTGAACGAATGCCCGTGACCCTGTACTGCGGTGTCTGCTCCACCGCCTCCTGTGGCACTTACTCCCGTTGCTCCCGACACACCTACAGCGCCTGACGCTGTATGGGTGTGAGTCGTTGTTCCTCCATTAATACCAGGAGTTGAAGAACCAAGAATAAATCGCTGATAGAAAACATCAGTAGTCCTACACGACACACATGTCCATCCGCTTGGGATGGTAGTACTTGCCCAGTAGAGGAGCATACTACCCGTCGCGTCAGATGCGATTTGCCACTTGCGGTGCTCAACAAATTTTTGTGTCCCTGTAGCTCCTGTGTCAGAAGTGATAATTTCTGTTGATGTTGCCAGAGGAACTACTTCGGGTTCGCTTGGCGGTGGGACAATCTCTTCTCCAAAAAGAGTATCGACAACTTGTTCGAAGAAACCTGGTTCTTCTGCTGGAGTTACAGGGATTTGTCCCGCTTCTTCATTTTGAGGAACGGGTTCACTTGGTACACTTTCATCACTACCAAATAACGTATCAACAATCTGCTCGAAGAAACCTGGTTCTTCTGCTAGAGTCACGGGAACCTCTTCGACTACTGGAGCCTCCTCGATTGGTGCGTCATCCTCATGTATCACCTCAGGTTCAGGCACTGTCTCAACGACAGGCTCTGCGCTAATCGTTTCTTCCGCACTCGCTGTTTGCTCTGGATTATCTATTGGTGTCGTGACTGTTTCTGCGAGCATCTCTTCAGTCACGGTTGGAAGTGTTTCACTAATAACAACACTTGTGTCCTCAGACAACACTTCTGCGGGACCAAGATTGTATAAGTATGGAGAAATATCAGGTGCATCAAATGAGTAGGCAAATGTTGCTGATGAACTTGCGCTGAGTGATACCTCCCACGAAAGCTCTTGCTCATCACCCACCTGAGTAATGAGTGCATCAGTATCAGAAACGGTAAAGTTTCCTGGGACACGTTCTATAAGTCGCCCCGTGAACGCATCCATCGACGACACGGTAATTTGCATCGGATACAGCGCTGGTGGATAAATACGTGTCGGACCATTTCGTTCAATCCAAATGTCTTGTTCGGGGGCAACGGTGAACGTATCACTTGTATGTGCAAGCACTTCCCCACTTGGACTCAAATGTTCAACGTACATTTCGTAGGTACCAACGGTATCAATAGAAACCTGAGATAGATAATCCGGACTGTCGATGACATTGTTACCGACACACAATCCAGACTGGACTACTGGCACGCGGGTAATGAATTGATTTGGGTCAATGACATAGAGCGCAAGTTCAGCATCACAGATGGTGTTACCGCTTGATGAAAGTGCCGCAAGTGAGACGTGTGCGGTGTCGCCCACAGTGTACTCAGTTTGATTTGGGTTTATTGCGAGCATTCCCCATTGGAAGTCGAGCGTATCGGTATACATTTTTCCACCCTCATCAACGATCAGCTGAATGGTGTACGTTCCTGGCTGTAACTTCTCTTCATCTTCTGGAGAAAGTTGGATTGTCCAGAGTCCGTCTGCTGTTGTATTAACTTCTGGCTTAATGTCAGCGACTCCGCCGTCTTTACGGATAAACTTAACCGAATCCACCATTGCTAAGTTAGATGCAAAAATACTTCTAAAGAAACGGACAACGGCATTCCGCTGCGACTCGTAACGAAGCACAAACGATAAATCTTCAGTTCGTCCAAAATCGAGTTCAGGGCTGATGAGTTCGTGCATTTCAGGAAGTTTTACATACGAAAGGTCCTCAGGAATAAGTCGCTCTTCGAGCGTTGTCCGGTCAAACGTCTCGGTATCGATATCGAGCCAGACCGAATCAATATACAATTCATCAAGTACTCCAAAATCTCCTACATACGACAACCGCACCGCAAAGTTGGTAAGCTCAGAGGTGTTTGCTATTTGTGGTAGTGCAAAGAGGAAATATCCTCCATTGAGCGCGTTTGAAACTTCACCATCGAGGAGAACAGACCCAGCGCTAAACCATTCTCCGTTTGAGGAATACTCAACCTCAACACTCGGTGCCAACCCACCTTCTTTGATATGTGTTAGCCCTGCGAGTGAAACGCGCAATTGTGCATTGGTGATAAATTGTCCAGAACTAAGTTGTGGTAAATCAAAATCAGTAAATGTAATTGATGAATTATTGGCTACTTCTTGTGGCAGTTCTGGCTCTTCATCATCTTCGTGTCCGTCAGATATCGCATCAGCCTCATTGTCTACATTTTGAGTTTCGAGCTCAGCATTAACATCAGAAACTTGCGCGTCTGTTTGGGGGGTCTCAGTACTTTGAGGAGCAACCTCATCTTGTGATGCTTGACCGTCTTCTGGCTGAGGTTCAGGGTTAGTCACCACCTCTTCAGCTTGAGGGGTTGGTTCACTTTCGATTGGTGTAATTATCGATTCTTGTGCAAATGGAAGCATCGATCGAGCAATCTTTGTGAAGGTAAAGAAACTCTTACTCATGCTCTGGAGAGCTGTCTCGCCTGAAACCGCATCTGTTGATTGCTCACTTGAACTTTCTGGTTCACTTATATTCGTATCAATTTGCTCATCTGCATCTACTGGCGTCTCGTCGAGATTGTTCTCATTGGTACTACTCTCTTGGTTCGTATCAACACTATCAGTTTGCGGTGTCGTTTCAACTGGCTCATTTACAGAATCTGAAGACTTACCACTTGAAACATTCGATGAAGAAATGAAAGCTGAATTTGATTTTGAAAAATGTTGATAAATCGCATCCTCACTAACATCTTGTATCAAAGTCGCATTCGTATTTTGCCAAAGAGTACTGTCCACATCGCTCGGAATCACATGGAGCGTGTCGAGTTTCCGTGTAAGAGAGATATTTGACTCGGCAGTAGAAGTGATGAGTAACAGTGCTATTCCAAGGACTGAAGCTGAAATAAGTCTAACGGTACGCATTCTCTTTCGTGATAGAGACACGAGTGTATAAATAGATTTGAGGAATGCATGTATAGAGTGAAGTGGGTACGCACTAACAAAACGCCACACTCTCTGTTTTAGCGCTGTAATTATGGATATTCTATTTTCCCCCCTCAATTTTTGAGAATGAAATCTCATCACACTAGGAAGCGACCCAATACTCGAATTAGAGTACGGGCCAATTATAATTATAGCGCGCCAAACTGAAGTTTGACGCGCTATAACTGTGGATTAGAAGTATTTTTTTGCTCCCTTCCCTGACTATTTTGTTAATTTGAGTATACCATTTATTTTAAGATTTTGCTGACATCAGTGATTTCCTTTTCGATGAGTGTTTCTGAAACCTCAAGTGCCTGATTAAGACCCTCAACCGCTTCTCGCTCTTTCTTAGAGAGTCGTTCGTGCTTGGTAATCAAATTGATTTGGTCGTATATCTCATCGCGAAGTGCAGAGAAAATCTTTTCCATCTGATCTTGAATTTCCTTTGTTTCCTTTCTTAGTTTTTGTTCCTTTTGCTCGTGTTGCTTTTTGGTAAACAGTGAGAAAATGAACTGGCCAATAATGACAAGGAGGAGGATAATTATAAGAAGATTCTTTCCCTTAAAGAAATCCCATATTGATGTAGACGCAACCACTTCAACTGTTGGGTGCCACCCGGCTGTAATAAGTACTGCAGCAGTAGACTCTGTTTCATTTCCTGCAAAGTCAAATGCTACAACCTTAATGGTGTAGGTTCCGTCTTCAAGATTCTTGAGTAAGTATCCGAGCTTCGCTTCATCAGGGGTAATCTCAATGGCTTCACTTCCTGGTATCGTCATCTCGTACTTCTGGATACCGGAGGTTACGTCATTTGCCTCAAAGTTGAGGAGTGGGAAATCTGATGCAGAGTTACCCGCTCGAACGTTAACCGTAAACTTTTCTGGTGGGATTGTGTCAATAAGAAGCTTTCGGTGGAGGATTCCTCCCCATCCAACTTGATTCTTGTATTGCATCGTTAGGTACTGCACTCCGTCAGTAAGAAGTTCGGCAGTGAGTGACAATTGGTCTGTTGGTGGGTCATATACGGTCTTTGGTTCGAACTCAGACGATGTCGAAATATCAAGCGCGAGAACATCTACATCAAACGGTACGTCCCAGGTGAAAATACCCACTTTGGTTGCATACCATGTTTCAGGGTCAAGGAAGGTTGTAGAACCAGCCTCTGGTGGTCGCGGTGGATCACCAAAGGTGATTGCGGCATTTGGATCTTCTGTGTCTGGTTCTGCTACTGGCTCTTCTTCTGGTTCAGCTGGCTTTGGGGTTGGTGTTGTTGCTGCTCCTAAAGTGAACGTGCCATTTCCTGCACCAGTGTATACATCGGTACCAAGACCATCCGCTGCAAGGACAGACGCAGACGCAACAGATACAGTTGCTGAACCTTCTTTCAAAACTCTAAAGGTGACGGTAATCAAATTTGATCGTGCAGAAAATGGAGTTGGGCTTCCTCCTCCAAAATCGATTGTTCCTGCAGTGTTCGAAAATGTTGGTTCTGTCGTCCAGAGTGAAAATACCGAACCAGTTTTTGAGACACTGACGACAGAGAGTTTTGTATTATCAAAAGAAAATTTAGCCTCTACCGCGTTAACGCTCTTCCCCTGAGGGTTTACTTGAAGTGTTGTTGTAAATGACTGCCCGACGGTGTATGAACCTGTTGAAGGAGACACCGCCACTTCTGCAGCTTGTGTCATCTGCGGAGACACTAAAAGAAGCCCGATGAGTATACCGAGTGCTAGTGATGCGTATTTGATTGTGTGATGAACTTTAAGAACAAACATATCTTTCTTGTGCTACCTCGTTGGCTTGCCCTTCACGCGATTAATCTTAAGCCGAACCTTTTCTTTCTCCTCTGGCTTAAGGAGTGGGAGGATAAGAACGAGAACGCCATTTTTTACCTTCGCTTCAGCATTCACAATATCGACACTTTCAGGAAGAATGATTCTTCGATAAAAATCACCCCAAATACATTCTTCCGTAAAGAATGCTCCCTCTGGCTTCTTTTTTTGGAACGCGAGATGCGTCGGTCGAAGCCGCTTACCTTCAATGAGAACGACATCAGCGTCTCCTTCAATAGAGACGTGGATATCAGAGAGTTCGGCACCTGCTGCTTGTGCGTACACGACAATCAAATCTGTCGTTTGGAATACATCAACGTCGAGTTGAACAATTTTATCGAGCGCTGTTTCTTCCTCACTTGATTGCAAGCGTTGCTCAGTGCGAATACCTCTTCCTTTGAGTCTTTGCAGAAAGGACATACCACGACATTATACGATACTCACACAACAATGTTGTACTCAGTTATACACAAAATGCTTCAAATTAATTTTGAAGCATTTTATTTTTGTTTAATAAATTTAAAACAAATTGAATGGAAACAGATGGACCTATAAATCCGTTATGCTTAGCCTGTCCAGTTAAAGATCATGATAGAGAAGTCTGTAAGCGATACCTTCCCATCACGATTGATATCCGCAGGAGGGTTTGAAGCTCCACCTGCTGTTCCCCACCAGAAAAGAAGTATCGAGAAGTCGGTTAAGTTTACCTTTCCATCTCGGTTAAGGTCAGATGACCGCGGAACATCTGCTGATTGTCCTACTCCATAGAAAGTATATCCAGAGAAGTTGGTAGAAACTCCTAACTCTTGTTTTGCTTTTGCACGAACCTTGTAGGTTCCTTGATTGAAACCTTGTGTGCTGATTTCTGTACTCCATGCACCGTTTGCATCTGACGTAGCCGTGAATGTCTTGAGGCTTGCGCTCGATTTATCATTTTGATTTTCGATGGTTATCGTCGCATTTGGAATTGAGTACCCACTCACCGTAAGTGTGCTATTAGGCTGTACAGGGTCAGGCGACACTTTAATAGATGGCATTACATTAATGTTTGATAGCGTAGACCCGAGAGATCCTGTAACGGTAAAAGTAGTAGAGAACGTACTCGACTTTATATTGTTCTTGTCGACTCCGTATACACCAAACGTGTAGGCACCGCGAGCAATTTGATCAATTGTACTTGTAAACCTTCCGTTTGCGTCACTTGTTACTTCATCCGTAATGTGCGCATCAACGAGAATGACGACCTTGCTTCGTGGAAAAGCGTATCCTGTAATGATGACGCGTCCATCACCACTCTGATATGGTTTTGTCACACTTTCGAAACCTGCCCCTCCTCCTGATCCTGTTCCTTCTTGATTGCCTGTACCCCCACTCCCCCCGCTTCCTCCTCCACCACTACTCCCTCCTCCACTCGAACTACCACCTGAAGAACCTGAACCTGACCCATTACTTCCTGAACCATCAGTTCCTCCTCCTGTCCCTTCTCCTTGGTCGTCACCACTTCCTCCTGGCGTACCCTCTGGTGGTGCGAGTACGGTGAAAGTAATTGCGTAGTCATCTAGGTTTGCGTTTCCTTCATCGTCAATACAACGGACATAGTATGTGTATGATGTACTTGAAGAAACAGTAATATTCGCTGAGTGCACCGTTGCAAAATTCGTTGAGAATTCAGTTCCGATACTGAAGTACGGTGTACCTGAGGCTGCGGAATACCGACACTTCGCAAACTCATCAGTTTCAAGTGACATTTGTACTACCTGGGTCGTTCCTGAAATATTTCCCGTTGGAGCTCCATTAAATCGTACCGGTGCATCGGTCTCTCTCGTGTCGACATCTTGAATACGCACTTGATCAACGATCGCCACTCGTCCGGTCACCTGACTCGTCACTGACATATCGCCTGCAGTGATGGTGTACGCATATGTACCCGTAGTTGGTGGGTTGGTAATTCCTACGTCGGTAGTAGTGGCATTAGTCGTTTGTGTTCCAATAAGGAGTTTAATGATTGCGTTTGCAGGAATCTCATCAGTGGAATTAAGAGTGATTTCAATATTACCTGAAGTCCCTGTGGTAATCGTCACACCATCTTCAGTGGCAGTTTGTGCGAGTGCGTTTGGGCGGAGGTTGAAGTCCGATGAGGTTTTTACATAGAGTTCAACATTATCAATATCAAAATCAGCTGTGGGAATATTGAAATCACCATAATCAGGTGTAAATCGAATAAAACCTCCTGCAGGTATCGTAACGGTTGTTGTGAACTGAACGGTATGATTGGCTGACTCACTCGGGGCAGAATTAGAAATACGGTCACTGTAGGTTGCAATAGTTGCTGCGCTCACCAAATGGTACCCAATAAAAATAAAGGCAACAGAAATTACCGCCGCGAAATACCGCCTTCTATTAACATACTCTAAAAATCCCTGCATTCGCATGGTATGTATCTATTGTACCGTATCATCTCAGATTAAAATCAGGGGAGGTTGAATAGTCGCTGGCGCTTCTTATGTATGTTGCGATGAGACTAAATACTTGATGTCGCTAATTCTTGAGTGGCGCTTCCAGCGATTTTCATTATGAATAGAAAATCTTGGCCCTACTTTATTTTTTGATTCATAAAGTAGTGCAGACCTGAAGTTGTAATCGCTACGCTCAACAACTTCTAGGCCAAGGAAGTTAAGTGAATAAAGGAATGTAATGACTATTATGAACTTATGTCAGAATTTGTTCTATCATTGAGCCAATTCTGACCGCAATAGTCGCTAGCGCTCGTTTGCTCACTTCATTTGATACAACGAAAGCCGATACCGATACTCGCAGTTGTCGGAAGTGTATCGGCGTGCACGGTATACACTCCCGCGTCACTGTCACTGTCATAATATCCTCCTCGGATAATTCCATATACTCCATCCTTTTTAGACCAAAAATAATCCTTACCAAAGAGGACTTGCGGATTTTCATCGACGAGAACTGCCATACCTTCGGTATCCACCTGAGCAACATATCCCGAATCAGGAACTTGCGATGAATTGTACTCACCATTTTTTACATCATCACTTACCCATTCCCAAACATTACCAACAAGATCATACGCACCATGTGGTGAAACACATGCGGTCTTTGCTCCTGTTTTCGAGACATCTTTCTCACGTACGTTACAATTATTTTCAGTGTCAGACATACCAAGACTGAGGGCGTACCACTCACCATTGGTAGGAATGCGCTTGCCAGAGCGCGCGCACATTTGCATTGCCTGATCACGCGTAATAAACCTCCACGGAAGTGCATCTTTCTTAGATACAGATGTACAGCTACTCGCCTCAACATTCTTGATAGTTGCGAGCATTTGTTCAGGGTTCTCCATAGGGCACGCTTCACCTACTGAATTCTCGTAAATATCAATACACGTGACTGAGGATATATTTTCGACAACACTCATCCCTTGTGGACATTTGCCCGAATCCTTTGAGATTACCTGTGAGAGCAACGTCCCGCTTGAGCCAGTGAAGGTGTCAGAAGCATCAATACCAAGCGCAGTAATAACCACTGCGCCAAAAACAACAAGGACAACTTTCCCCCATTTCATACTAACCATTATACTCGGCCCTAGGCGTTTAGAGGACGTCTTCTACACAGCGGAAGCCAACTCCTTGTGTTGCGAATGTCGTAGGGACACCCGCGTTTACGGTATAGAGTCCAGCATCTTTATTACTACCGTAGAAACCTCCTCGAATCATTCCAAACACACCATCTTGTTTTGACCAGAAGTAGTCACTTCCATAGAGTTCGTCTGTTGACTCACTCGATGTGATGGCAATTCCCCCAGCATCGACAGACGTTACATACCCTTCTTCTGGAAGCTGTCTTCCTTCAAACGAATTTCCAACAACATTCGCATCTACCCATTCCCACACATTTCCAATCACATCATATGCACCGGAACCTGAAATACACTCGGGATTACCCGTTCTTACCACTGCACTTCCTTGTATTGTGCAGGTATCTGGATTTGTGCCGAGTGCTATTTGGTACCATTCTTTACTTGTTGGGAGTCGCTTCCCTGCCCCTGCACAGAGTCGCTGTGCCTGTGGCAACGATACAAACGTCCATGGTAAATGATCTTCTACAGATGCAGCATAGCAATCCTTTGTATTTGCGTTTTGTTCCGACTGAATGATGTTTGTCATTTCTGCATGCGGGCACGCACTCGAAGGACTTGCCTCGTAGATATCAACACAAACAATTGATGTATCAATTTTAAGTGGCACCGCCCCTTCTTTACACACACCCGCATTCTTAACCCCTGCAAGGTTTGCGATACCTCCGTCGATGCCTTGGAGCGAATCAGCAGCATAGATTCCTAGTGTCGAGAGCAACACCGCACCAAAAACTGTTGCAACTCCCTTAACCCATCGAGTTTTCATGTGTGAATTTTTTTACTCGAGCCCAGTCCATTGCGTAGTTGAGGATGAGAAGAACAATATTTATAAAAAGAATAAGGGCTATGATATAGATAGGATAATCAATAGTACTTTGTGCTTCATACTCGCGCGCTGCTATCTCGCGTTCA
Organism: uncultured Candidatus Saccharibacteria bacterium; assembly: GCA_964638425.1. Lineage (GTDB taxonomy): Bacteria > Patescibacteriota > Minisyncoccia > Phycocordibacterales > UBA918 > Damh-18. The sequence goes on along the minus strand of CAZWYM010000009.1, from coordinate 13,759 downwards.
CGAAGAGCGGCTTCACGTGCATCGAGCGTTCGTTCATATTCACTAATTTGAGCAGTGAGTGTATTAATCTCATTTTCAGGAACACTCGCAAACATTCCCGCACCCACACTCCCGAGATACAAAAAAGTATTTTGTGAAAGTTGCTTAGTAACAGGAGACAGCACTCCGCTCACAAATACCAAAAGAAATGCTGAGACAAGGAGAGAAACTCTGAGGAAGCTGTGGTACCGAGTTACGTGCATAGTCATATTGTATCACGCGTTATTAACTGCATCATGCAAAGAACACGAGCAAAATGAGCATAAATACTACGAGTACTCCCATCAAGGTTACAAAGATAAACGCAAAGCGAGAAATGCCTACTTGCTTTCGATAGCGCTGTGGAGTAATCCTCCTACCCCCAGCAGAACGAAGAATCGCTTGATTTATATAATACCGAGTAAGTGCGTATCCACCTCCAATAATGACCAGGAGTGCAACAATAATCCAAAGAATTATATTTGTTGGGAATATCCAAAAAACCAATGTTGCATCAATGGTCTTCTGACCCTCTTCACCATCATAGGCAAGTGCAAGTATTGCTTCGTACCTTCCAAATCCAATTTCCTCGGAGTCCCAATTAAAGGAAAGGTCGCGCATTGTACCGGGGAATACTCCTGCCAAGTCTTCGTTTACAACAAACTCAACTGGTGCGGTGCCAAACATACTCGTGATAGACACGGGACCACGCGGACGTATAAGAATATTCCCTTGGTTTTCAATCTTTGCGTTAAAAGAAACATGCTTGCCACTATAAAGGAGTTTGTCGGTAGAGAATGAACGAATACGAGCGGTATCTATTATGTCGCCACTAATACGAATACTCACTATTGAAACAACCTCATATCCCACACCTGCACCAATTTCTCGTAGCTTCGGCGGTTCTGCAGAAATAAATATACCCCCGAAGTGGCTCCCCGGTGTGGCTGTTATCGGTACGCTTATTACAATTGGAAGTTCCACTGATTGTCCTGCAGAAACCTTCACTGGTTCTGTTGGGATTTGAATCCACTCAGACATTTCGTATCCGGTAATCTCTTCGCCTTCCTCAGCAAATATTGGAACACCCCCTGCTTCAACTCCTTTGATATCTTTCTTAAAGATATAGTACTCCTTGTCCTCAACACTCTCATTAGTAATTTTAAGCGTCTCAGAAAGTGTTGCTCCCGGGTCGGCTCCTTCTTCAATCATTGCAGGGATGAGTGTAATACCCGCGTTCTGCTGAGCGTAAGTTGTATGAGTGCCTACAACAAAAAAAGACACAATTGCAAAGAACAAAAAAAGCTTACTAGCTAAAACCATCTTCATATGATGAGTATGATTGTATCATTCGACAATTAAATTCACTATAAAATCACTGTATATAAATGATTTCAGAACCAACAAAAAACTCCCCGAGGGGAGTTTTTTGTTTACGCTTTATTATTGCGTACCTAGAATGTAGGAGTTGCAATGTATGTCAGCGTAGTGTTGTAGTCATCACCCGCTTCCTGCAATGCAGAAATCTGAATCTGATAACCAATTGTTGCACGTCCTGTACCAAGTGTAGTTCCGTCAGCCGGACCTCCGTGAGCCATGATAGCTCGTGGTGTAGAACTTGCAGCTACCCATGTATTACTTGTGAAATCAACTCCATTACCAAGTAATGTTGGATCGCTTGAGGTGAGACCCCAGTGACCCCATGTGCTTTCACTTGCAATGTTATTTGATGGTCCTTGCCATGCTACTGGCGAGTTTGTGTATGCTCCATCGATAAATCCATCAATGTCAGCACCTGTTGAAGAAAGAAGGTTTTGATCTTGCTCTACAGTTACAACGTATCCATTTCGTGCGTTTGTTGTAACAGTGAGGTCCTGACCAAGTGTCTTCGAAACTCCAGCAGCAAGTGTTCCAAATGGAAGCGCTGTGCTTGTAGTTGTTGTTGCTGTTGTGGTTGGACTTCCGTTAACTGTTGCTCCTGTTGTTGTTCCGTTTACAGTGAATGTAAGTGTGGTGTCAACGTTAGCAGTTACGAGAACGTTGTTGATGATAGCAACTCGGAATTGTCCTGAATCAGCAGTACCTGCAGTAATAGTGAACTCGTGTGAAGTTGTTGCGGTTGGGTTAGTAACCTGATTAACTCCTGGACCTGCTGCATTTGTACCAATCTCAATTGTTACCGTTGCATTTGATCCAATAGTTGCAGATGCTCCTCCACTTGTGAAGGTAACAATCTGACCTGAAACAGTTGTGTTCCACTGTGATGCTGTTGCTCCAGACGCTACGAGTGTTTCATCAACGCCTGCTTCTGCAAGGTCGATGTCTCCTACTGCGACTGATCCCATGCTAAATCCTGCTGGGAAAGTCACAGTGATTGTTTGCCCTGAAGCAACACCCGTTGGACTTAAAAATTGTATCGTATGGTTCGAAAGTGAACTTGGGGCTGAGTCTGAGAGGGTGTCTTTCACATAGGTGAGACTCGCTGCCTCAGCCGTTGTGAACATGTTTGCACCAACTGCCCAGAGTACAAGCGCTATTGCAAGTAGGGTCGCGATCCCGCGTTGCGTAGTAACTTGTCGTTTAGAAACGTACATGTACTTTTTGTATTAATAATTTTAAATAACTTTCATTGTGTTCGAAGCACAATGATTTCGGATGAGGAAAGTCTGTGGAGAGATGTATCTTTAAGACGTACCAAAAAATGATACAGCCATTTTTCTTTAAGACACATCAGTGACTTTTTAACTCCTCTACCGACCTCACTTATTATATAACGTCTTTGAGTCTGCGTAATAATAGTTGTGTTGATAACTTATGTTTCGGAAATAATGTTTCACTCTGAAAAGGACTCTTGTCTCAGACATCGTCAGAGACATGTCGCTATGTGGCTTTAACAGAAGCTATTTCGGACCATTTTGTCGTATACTCCTGTGAAAGCAATTTTCTCTTATGTCTCCACTTATTTGAGGAAAGGACGACCCCTGTAGCAAGTGTCCCTGCTCCAAATTTTTGGTTGAGGGAATCGAAAAGAGCACTGAGGGCACCTCTCTTTAATCCAACTTCTTCTGATTCAAAAAGCGACTTCGACGTGTACTCATTTTTCTCAATCATGCTCAGAAGTACCCCTGCTTTTTTATACGGAATTTCTGGGTCAAAGATTGTGTCAAACAGTCGAGAAACTTCTTGGGTTAGAGTAATCGTGTCATTTGTCGGTATCGCGAGGGTGGTAGATGCAGTTCCGTTTCTGTGCGCATACACACCAAAACGACTCCCTCGTGCAATGATAGAAATTCGTGAAGCAACACATCCATCACGTCTCAGTTTTTCTGCGAGGTGCGCTACATGGTATCCGAGAGCACTTCGCATCACCAACTTGTCCATAATGGGCTTCTCGAACGAACGCGTACTCGTATAACTCTGTTGGTCATCATCCGCATTTTCGCCCACGCCATATACAGATACACCCAAAAGTTCCATATATAATCGCTCCCCAACGATACCCAAAGATTGCTTCACAAATGCCTTATCGAGTGAAAGAAACTCAGATACGGTATTAATATTCTGCTTGGAGAGGAAAAGCGACGTCTGTCGACCAATCCCCCAAATACTCCCGCATTTTGTGCTCATTTTTACCTCATCCCACAATGGCTCACTCATAATACAAACGCCTGTTCCCTTCTTTGCGATACCATTTGCGACCTTTGCTCGTGTTTTGGTCGTAGCAATCCCAATAGACACAGGAATACCCGTCTTTTGGATGATTCTCGCGCGCATCTCAGCTATTTCTGCTTCAGTAATGTCATCCTTCACCTCAAAAAAGGCTTCATCTATTGAATAGACCTCGAACAACTCACATTCAGCCTTCACCGCACTCATAACACGCGCTGAAATGTCGCGATAGAGCGTGAGATTTGTTGAAAATAGGGCAATATCATTCTTTTCACAAATATCCTTCACCTCAAAATACGGAACCCCCATTCCAATACCCAAGTCTTTCACCTCCTGACTTCGCGCAACAATACAACCATCATTAGAAGAGAGGACCGCAACTGGTTTTTTGAGCAAATCAGGTCGAAAGAGTCGTTCGCACGACACAAAAAAGTTATTGCAATCTACGAGTCCAATCATAGACCTAGTATACAAGAATTATAAAACGATATTGCCCGCAGACGGACGAATGTACCCTACTCTTTTAAAACTGTCGGACACTTCCTACAACAACTCCCCAAATAAAAGCATCATCATTCCCCGAAACGGTAATTGGTGCATAATTTTCGTTCTCAGAAATAAGAAGGTGTGTGTTCCCTACTGCCTTAAGGCGTTTTACTACCATCTCTCCAAACACTGCCGCAACGACAATAGAACTATCCTTTGCGGTAACTGACTTATCAACAACGAGCACATCCCCACTGAAAATACCTGCTCCCTCCATAGAATCCCCTTCAACCCGTACAAAAAATGTTGATGCAGGGTTTTTAATAACGAGGTCGTTAATATCAAGAACACGCTCAAGATGGTCATCTCCAGGCGCTGGGAAACCCGCTTGTGGGCGTGAACTATAGAGCGGAATCGCCATAGCATTCGTTGCAACCCCTCCGAGTACTGTAGCAACTGCTTCTACCTTCGGTGATTCATTATTCATATTGAAATTACTATGCAATTGTTACCCCACTCGTTAATAAGACATGCACATGGAGGAGGAACGCCATAATGACGAGAAGTCCACCTGCATAGGCGATTTGTATTGGATTCTGTTTTCGCCACTCGATAACAATGGAAAGAATGAGTGCAATAGTAACCATGACCGCAAGAAGGATGTAGACCATCTGGAGCCATATATTTGGCTGTGTAGCAGTCCTATCGAGGACGCCTAATGAAAGTGGTGTCTGACTACCCGTCCCGTCTTGTGTGAGCACCGCAGGAACCCCAGGGCGTGACGTCGATGCAAAATCAGAGTAAAGAACTTTTTCCTCTTCCACTTGAATATCTTGAGCAATTACCTCGGTTGATGATGCTGTTTCTTCTGCCCTAAGCATTTCAGTTGTCGACGCAAGAGCGACGTCTGCCGGTGTAGAAGATGCTTCATTTTGTTCAATTGTACTGATTTCCTCAGCGAGAACGTTATTATTTACCGTCGTTTCTCCAGCAACATTTGAAGAAGTGCCATTTTGAGCAAGCGCAACGACTGGCGCGCTTGGGCGGATTATTTCTTCTGTTACGAGAGCTCCTGTGCTCGGTGTACCAAAGAGCTGCACAACAAATATGGTCGGTACACCTTTGTATGTTCCCTTAGCGGTACCAACACCTATTTCTGTGTAATTACCGTTCATAATGTTGGCTCGGTGGGTTGGTGAATCCATCCACGCTTCAACAACGTCTCCAGAGTCGGTAAAATGTACAGCAAGGTTCTCCCCTGCGTGTATAAACGAATACGAAACTTGGTCAAACCAATACCACGGGGAAAGACCTTCAGGGCTATAGTGCGCAAAGTAAGCATTCTTTGCCATATCATCGGCCTTTAGTTGTGCTGCAGAGTCGAGTACGGTATTTCGACGCAATACTGCAAGCTGTTCGCCTGTTCGCTCTTCATTGGTGAGTTCAACAATAACTGCAGGAAGCACTGTGGAGACGAGCCTGTCCGAGCTAATCCATACCAATGCTTGGATATTTGCCATTGCAAAGGAAAGGAGAACGAGCGCGAGCATGACGCCCATCGAAAATCGCTCCAAAAAAATTGGTTTAAATTTGTTATCTTCAGAAGGAATGAAGAGATCCTTGAGATCTTTCTGATGCATAGGTATGTCTATTGTACTGAATTAAAAAGCCGAAGGGAAGAAAGACGACTGCTGGAAGTGCCTCACTTCCATTCCTGTATCCCCGCCACCTTTCGTTCATAGGGCTGTGCTGGACGGATATATCTTTTGTTATTTTTTGGAACAACCGATATGTACGGGGTATCGTAGATTTTTTCGGCAATATCCCAAAGGTTTTCTTTTGCGGTAATCCATTTGGTACCAAATCGTCGCATATTGATAGGTTTTGTGTACCCGAGGAGTGTCTTTCTACCATTCGTGACAAGGAAATACTCGTGGTAATACGACATTACCAGCTCGCGAAGCGTCTTGTATACAGGGTCACGGTACCGAAGTACTGCGTGATTGGTCTTACTTATCGCCCCATAGTATCCATTCTGCGTAAAGATGGTAATGATGTGGTCGTAATCATCATCGTCTACCTTCAGATTTACTATGAGTGGCTTTTGTCCGTGCATTATGAGACATACACACGCAAGCATCGCTCCTTCAATGCAATGCGCCTTATTTTCAGCAAGTACGCGTACGGGAGACATACAGGTCTCTCCATTACGCTCATGGTTAAAAGGGATAGACTCAAGAAATGTTTGAATCTTTTCTGGAGTATTGAATTCCTTAAGGAGCTGCCATTCATTTGTGGATTTTGAGAACATAGATACCCACTAAGTATATCAGGCAGTACTGGCAAATAAACTCCTCCAATACGATACCTTTCACGAAGGGTTTACTATTTTGTGTATCTAAAGATGATGTATAATGAACGTATGACATACACAACACTGCATCTTATGCGATTTATTGTACTCGCGTTCCTCCTTGGGTTATCGTTTATCACCTTTGGGACAAACCAGGCACTTGCATACTTCACAACTGCACAAGAGGCAGTAGCTCTCGATAATCATTCGGGATTATTTCTTATTGACTACACATTCGGGGTAGCAAAACATGAGGTTCACCTTCCAGTACACGCGCAAAATAATGGTACGAATTCACCGAGTGCTGTTTCGTTTACTATTCTTGATGAAAACAATGCAGTTGTAGAAGGAACGGCAACAGCAGTTGTGCTCAGCAACGCATCACTTCAAAGAAATGGTATGTATCGAGTATCTAAAAATCTCGGAAGGAAGTTTACCCTTGCAGTCATTTTTACCCCAACAACCCCAAAACCAGAGAAAACATACAGGCTTCAGGTAACGCACCTCCCTTTTGATTTTGATGGAACACAGGCATTACAGCTCAATCCTTCTGAACTTAAGTACTACACTACAAAGCCAATCTCACTCTAGAGCAAGAAGAACTCCGTTCTTTACAGATACTGAGCGTTATTGCCTTATACACAGCTGTTGTAACGAAGTTGCTTTATAGTGCTATATATTAAGTAAGCTACCCGCTTCGGGTGCTTTTATACTCGTAATTTGAATAACTATCCATTATGAAAAAATACATCGCCGGTGCAGCGCTCACGCTTCTCTTTGTAGGAGTAGCACTCGTACCAAACGCACAAGCAGCCACCACTGGTTCACTTGATGCAATGCTTGAACAAATTAAGGTACTCACTGCTAAACTCTCTGAGTTACAGGCCCAACTTGCAACACTCAAGGGTGACGTGAATGATGCAATTAAGAGCGGTCTCTCTGAAGGAATGACTGATGAGGATATCAAGAAGATTCAGGAAGTACTTGGTACTGACACTACTATCTACCCAGAAGGAAAGGTTACTGGATATTTTGGTCCACTCACGAAAGAAGCGCTTAAGCGATTCCAACAGCGCCATGGACTCGAAGTGACTGGTACTATTGATAACGAGACACGAAGTTTACTCGGAAAATATGTCGGGGAAAAGAGACGAGGAGCTCTCGGGGATGATTTCTTCAAGGGACGAAGCTACAAGGAAAAAATGGAGCGGAAATCACAAGATGAAGATGAAGATGAGGATGAGGATGAAGATGAAGATGAAGATGAGGATGAAGATGAGGATGAGGATGAGGATGAGGATGAAGATGATGACTACAACAACTCAAACGGGAGCACCTCACCATCAACAACACCTACTACCACTCCAACCAACGTTACAAAGGCAACTGTTGCGACACACAACACAGCAAGTAATTGTTGGCTTATCATAAGCGGTAAGGCATACGATGTAACGACATACGCCTCATCTCACCCAGGTGGAAAGAGCGCAATCGTAAACCGATGTGGAAGCGATGCAACATCTGCATTCACCACAAGTAGCGCAGGGCACGTACACTCTTCAAACGCAGTTAAAATACTCACGAAGTACCTCGTTGGTACTGTCGTAAACTAACGCTCATTCTAGAGATATAAAAGACCGCCCATGGGCGGTCTTTTTTATTTCTTCACACTACTTCCAGCGACCCACCCTGTTGTCCAACAGAGTTGGAGTGAATACCCTCCTGACGGACGATTTACATGGAGAACATCGCCAACAACGTACAGATTTGGATGCAGTTTGGATTGCATTGTACGTGTATCAATTTCCTTTAAATCAACACCTCCATCAGAAACGACTGCCCAATCGTAGCCCATAGTGCCGATGACGGTGAGTGTAATAGCCTTCATACGGTCTACGAGTGTGTGTCTCACCTCGCGTGAAAGACTATGCACCTTACTCATCACAATGTCGTCAGTAAACGGAATCAAGACAGCTTCAACAATTCCCTTTGGAAACCAGACCCTCAGTGCATTCATGAGTGTTTTGTTTCCATTTTCTTCAAAGAGTGTTTGCAGTTTTGCGCGGAGCGCTCCTACATCATCCTTTGGAAATATATCGATAGATGCGCTCACCTTCCCATCCTTGAGCATTTCTTTCACCGCATGCGCACTGTTTAAAATGAGCGGCCCTGAAAGCCCAAAGTGAGTAACGAGGACATTCCCCTCCTTAATGAGCTTCGTTTTCCCTTGAACGAATTGAATTCGTATGTTTGGTAGAGTCGTACCCGAAAGTTGCTTTACCCATGCATCAGAAACAACGAGTGGTACGAGGTTAGGATTTGATTCGAATGTAGTGTGCCCAATGTCCTTAAGCCACGATATGACTTCACCAGTCGAACCAGTCTCTGCGTGCGACTTACCACCGCTCGCGATGATATACGAACGTGCTTCAAAGCGACCACTATCGGTAATCACTCCGGTAAGGGTACCCCCATCAGTTTCAAATCCACGCACAGCAGTATTAGTGAGAACGGTCACATTATTTTTCTGTACATAGCTCTCCATGACACGCGTTACGTCAGTCGCTTTTTCTGTATGCGGAAATGCGCGCTTTCTTTCTTCCACAATGAGTGGGAGTTTGCGGGTCGTAAAAAAATCAAAGGTCTCTTGTACGCCAAACTGTGAAAAAGGTGAAAAAAGGAACGCTTGTGCATCTCCATAGTGTGCAAGAAGTGCGCGTGTGTCGAATTCTGCATTGGTAATGTTGCATCTGCCACCACCAGTAATAGAAAGTTTCTTCCCCAAAACCGCATTTTTCTCAATAAGGAGCACACGAAGACCGCGCTCTCCTGCGCGTCCTGCCGCCATCATCCCTGCTGGCCCTCCGCCAATAACAATGACGTCGTATGTAGGCTTGATTGACATATTCGCGAAATAATAGCATAATCAACGCTCAAATAAAAGACCTATGGAATTTCCAATGCGACTCAACAAATTTTTGGCACACAAGGGTTTTGCAACCCGAAGAAGTGCAGACACACTCATTGAAGAGAAGCGTGTTTTTGTGAACGGAAAACCAGCAGTAATTGGGCAAAAGGTCACCGAAGATGACCTTGTGGAACTTAAGGACCACGACACTTCACACTTTAGGTACGTCCTCTACAACAAGCCTCGTGGCGTTATCACCCACTCACCTGCTGAAGGCGAGGTAGATATCGTAACGCGCATTAAGAAGGACCACAGCCTCACTGGTGTCTTCCCTATTGGTCGACTCGATAAGGACTCAGAAGGACTCATTCTTCTCACCAACGACGGGCGAGTTACCGAACGTATTCTTAATCCTGAACAAGGCCATGAGCGCGAGTATGAAGTTGTTGTCGATAAGCGTGTTACCCAAACGGTACTCACCCGTCTCGCAAAGGGCGTAAACATCGAAGGGTACAACACAAAGCCCGCACAGACGACCATTGACCCAGGAAATGACAAAGCATTCACTATCGTTCTTACCGAAGGTAAGAAGCATCAAATTCGACGTATGTGTGCCGCACTTGGGTACCAAGTACGAAGCCTCAAACGAACACGCATGCTCAACCTCGAATTAAAGAATTTGAAGCCAGGAGCTATTTACACACTGAAGAAAAACGAAATACGCGCTCTCCAAGGAGAGCTCGGACTCCACTAAAAAAGAGGGTGCACATGCACCCTCTTTTTTGTTGTCGTACTTATTCCTTCGTAAGTGCCCGAACCTCCTTTTCGTGGTCTGTGTTTACCAACTTAATGGTCTTATAGAAGAAGAGATACGCGACGAGGTTACAGAATGCAAAGACCGCAAAGAGAATATTGATTTCAAGAGCGTAGCTTCGTGAATTGAAGATGAGCTCGATAGTAGGGGCGATGATTGCGATTTCGACGAGGTACTTCACGTTGATATGTCGTGTTTCTGCGTAAGCAATGAGTATCTTGTACGCCTTTACGAGAACGATAGTGAACGCAATGGTGTGGAGGAGTTGAAGTTCAAGTGCTGCTCGTTCAGGAGCTGCGAGGAGAACCTTCGCTGAAGAAGAGATGTCGAAGAGTCCGGTCACGAGACCGAGTACTCCAGTAATGAGCGAACTCACCATGTAGAGGACGAGCGTGAGCGCAACAAAGTACACGTATCCTGAAACAATGTGATTCATAATTTCAGCAACAAGACTATCTCTTTTCATAGAACAAAATAAAATGAACGATTAATTCCTCCCATTATAATCAGAGTGTGCAGTATTCGCGAGCGAGTTGTTCACAAAATAAAAAACCACAGACCGAAGTCTGTGGTTTTTTATGTAGTTTGGGTTAAGCAAGCTTAACGTTCACTGCAGCAAGTCCCTTATCTCCTTCCTCAACGTCATATGCTACTGAATCACCCTCCTTGAGTGAGTCGTACATAAGTCCGTCCACGAGTGATCGTGCATGGAAGAAGAGATCCTTGTCGCCTCCCTCATCAGGAGTAATGAATCCAAACCCTCGGTCAGTAAGACGCGCGATTTTTCCTTTCATTGATCTATCATTTATTGAATAACCAAAACCGTTTGCCTCTGATCCGACTAGCTCGGGGCCTCGTTTTGTTATCTCTATATTACCACGTAATGGTAATTTGTCGATGTCACGAGGTAAAACTGTGCATATCTCAAAAGGCTTGACGCAACCACCCACAGGCGTATTGTGTACTCAAATCTGTTCTCTTGTTGTTTTTGGAGTTTGAGCCTGTTTTATGCCACGTATGTGGCGATGCTTTATCGTACAGAGTGTCGCGCGCATGAGCCGTTTTATTCTATGCAAAGAGTATGTAATCTTATCCTTATAGGAATCCTCGTGTATTCACCGTCCCCGATTGTTTTCGGTATGGGTGAGAGTACTCCTGCCTATTTTACGAATGAAAACTGGGAGACTGTTCTACACCCACGAGTACTGAGCTTTACGGTACTGAATGACGGCAGTAGTTATGGGGTAACTGAAACTGGCATCCCCTTCCGTCAATATCCAATCTCGAGTCCATACGGGATGCGCATCCAGCGCTTTGAAATCCAAGAACACTACCACTACATCGTCGATGGAAAAGTGGTGAATTCACTCACTGAACTTTCTCTTCTTCTTGCACAAGCATTTGCACACGAAGGAATCGAAACGACATAACATCCAATATAAAAATAAAACACCGCACAAACGTGCGGTGTTTTATTTTTAGTAGTTACTCACTACCCTTTTAGGTACGCGAGCATTGTATCGACACCACTCACCTCAAATGGGTCTGATTCTGCATTGTCGCCAAAACCTGGTTCGCTAAATACTTGTTTAATTTCGCCATTATCGACGAGCATACTGTATCGCCATGAACGATTACCGAATCCGAGATTGTCCTTCTTTACGAGCATACCAATCTTTTCGGTAAATGTTCCTGAACCATCAGGAATGAGTCGGACCTTGGTTACCCCTTGTCCTCTTCCCCACTCATACATAACGAATGGGTCATTAACGCTGAGACATACAACATCGTCTACACCAAGCGCCTTTAATTCCTCATACTTCCCTTCATATCCTGGAAGGTGTGTTGAAGAACAAGTTGGTGTGTATGCTCCTGGAAGTGCGAACAGTACCACTTTCTTTCCCTTAAAAATTTCGTCTGTGGTAATTTCATTCCACTCTGCATCAATAGCTGAACATGTCCCTACCGCTGTTGGCTTAGGAACGCGCACCTTGAAGGTAACATTTGGGACTTGTGTTCCAATTAAATTTTCCATATCTGTTTTATTGTGAGCTACGCTCTTCTAATTTTTAATACTCTGAATGTGTTCAGTGAGTACCTATTTTATATCATTCCGTAAATCAAACAAGCGAAAAAGAAAATCAGTGTATTACTCTTCGTTCGAGTGCTTCTTGTATATAGATAAGGCAGGCTTCTTTATCCTTCCGGTATCGTTCTTTGAGATCTGGCTCGTCTCTGAGGAGTGTTCGAAACTCAGCTGAGTATCGAAGAACCCAATCAGCAGGATTTATCTCTGTTCGTGACATGAGCTCAATTTGAATACCATTCGTCTCTTCAAGAGAAAGTTCTTCGGATGGAAGGTTTGGTGTGCGTTCTGACGCGTGAAATGACTCCATAGCTTCATATTGTATACCCTTCTCATGGTCTCGTCTTTGCCTAACCGTTTATTTTGGGCACACGCTCCTGTGCATGGGGCGACTTGCCAGTTACTTAATATGGTGGTATAAAATAGTCCCTTCAACGAACGCAAATTAGGAGATAGGAATGAGTGCTACAGAAGCAGGAGTAAGAAAAACTACAAAAGAAGTAAAACAAATGCGGGTCGAGACAGTCCCGGTGAGTAAGGCGCGAATACTCAGAGTTCTTTTCGAATCAAAAGAAAAATTATCTATTGGTAAAATAATTGAAGGGATTATTTTTCGATTTGAGCATGAATACCCTAAAGAAAAGGTACTCAAGCTATGTTCTGGATGTGACCTGCCTCGCTTAATTGGCTATGACCCAGAAGTAGAGGGTTATGAGCTCACAGGGGCAGGTAGAAAGTTAGTAGCCTGTGCGGTGGATTCATATAAAATGGATCCAATAAAGTTTGCAGAATATGCAAAATTTGAACGAAAGTCGACGACACCAAATGTTCCAGTAGCAAATGCTGAAACAACAGTTGATCCTTCAATCCTTCAGAAGCGAAAGTTTGAAGCACAACATGATTGTGTCTAGCAGATAGCCGTTTACGGCGTATCACCACGGCGTACATATCAAAGATATGTACGCCGTTTATTTTTCTCAAAATGGTGACATCTTGAGCCGATTATGTAATAATCGACTCGTCGGATTTAAACCGGCAAATATATTGGTACTGAACAGAATTCGTAGAATTCGAGCCCTTGGGCTCGAACAAGTCGCGTAGTATAGTAAATATTCTTGGGGTATCGTCTAATGGTAAGCAAAGCTTCCTTGAACGGCACTCGCACAATGGATGAAAATGAACTTTCATCCCCGTACTCGTTTGTTCAAGTAGGACATTCAGGTTTGTCCTGAAGTATCGAGGTTGAAATAGTATGGGATACTATTTCAAAAGGTTGTCGAATTTTCCGGAGGAAAAGTCATACAACCTGAACAGAATTCGTAGAATTCGAGCCCTTGGGCTCGAACAAGTCGCGTAGTATAGTAAATATTCTTGGGGTATCGTCTAATGGTAGGACATCAGGTTTTGGTCCTGAGTATCGAGGTT
>CAZWYM010000008.1:0-48467 GCA_964638425.1 uncultured Candidatus Saccharibacteria bacterium | reverse complement strand
TGAATTGCGAGCTCACGTGTTGGGGTGAGAATAAGCGTCTGTCGTGAGTATTCACGAAGCGTCTTGTCGATAAGTGGAATAAGGAATGCTGCAGTCTTTCCTGTACCGGTGTTTGCAAGACCAATAACATCCTTTCCTTGAAGGATGTGTGGAATGATTTCGTCTTGAATCGGAGTTGGGGCAGTAAGTCCTGCAGAGGTAACCGTGAAGGCTAGTTTTTTATCCAAACCGAAACTCGTAAATGAGTGCTTTGGAGTAAATACCTCTTCTTCTACGATTGGTGCTGGATTCTTGTTAATGAATTTAGAAACATCAAACGTTTTTTGTACACGACCACCGCGTCCTCCGCCACCTCGTTGAGGGCGATTGTGTGTAAAGGTTCGACTTCCAGATGATTCGCCACGGTGACCTGAGCTAGAACGTCCACCATCTCTATGGCTACTCGTTCGTCCTTCAGTTCTTCGGTCACCAAAACTTGACCCTTCACGACGAGCTGTGTGACGTGCAGGTCCTGCATGACTATCACTTCTTGGTGCAGAATGAGTTCGGTGTGACGAAGAAGATGGTCGCGCGCTCGACGAATCAGATCGTTTTGCAAACGAACCACTGGTGCTCCGAGTAAAAGGCTTGGCCGGTCGTGCGCTTCTATCAGAAGATGCACCACGACTAGGTCGATATGAATTGTTCATTTAAATTGTAGTTAGTAGAACTTCCACTGCTTGCAAATTTCTTTGTGGGTTAGATATTAAAAAATTTCTAACCTGTCCTGGTATCATTTGTAATGAAACTGGGACACTTCCGCTCGAACTTAGCACTAGTGTGAAAGTTCTCGAGTGATGTGGGGCTCTGTGTGCAGATAGTAAATCGAATAAATCCGAACCAAGAGAGCCCTACACGAGAATCTTAAGGTGACAAGATAGTAATATAGATTTGATTTGATGTCAACCTGTCCAGTATTGTTCATACTCCTGTGCACTTAGATCTCTATGAAAAATAGGGTGTGTACCGTATAGTTTTTGTATATGTTTGAAATTATTTCTTCGAGTCCAGAAGTTATTTTTTTGTTTAATTTGATCCTCTGTGTTCTTGCAGGATTTGCGATAGGTCTTGAGCGCGAATCACGCGGTAAAGATGCAGGAATCAGTACACATACCCTCGTCATTATGGGTTCAATGTTGTTTACCTTTCTTTCACTCGCAATAGAACCAGAGCACTCATCTCGTATTGCTGCCCAAGTGGTGAGTGGAATTGGTTTCCTTGGGGCAGGACTCATTCTCAAAGAGGGAACCACGGTCCATAATCTCACGACAGCAGCGAGTCTCTGGTTTGCGGCTGCTATAGGTATGGCTTTTGGTTTTGGATTCTACTTAATAGGAGTCGTTTCTACAATCGCGTCACTTTCAATGCTTCATGTACCACGGCTTGTTCACCGAGACAGAGTGTCAAATTCTGAGCATTCTAATTAGTTTGGTATGTTGTAGAAAAACTCCTGGGAATCAGGAGTTTTTTAAACGTCTATGTAACATTGTGTATAGTACTTGTAGTATTAATACATTTTAAGACTATACTTACTATGCAATTATTTAACTAATATTTACTCTATGAACATCCATCCTCTTTTTGTCCATTTTCCAATAGGGATACTAACTCTCTATATTTTTTTTGAATTAGTACGAGTTCGTGTAATCACAAAACAATCGTTTTATACAGAATTGAAGACTGTCCTCGTGGTACTTGGAACTGTTTCTGCCTTCTTTGCTTCAATTACAGGAGGGCTTGCCGAAGAATTAGTTGAAGGTGGAAAAAACTCAGTTGTCGGAGCATCGATGATGCCGCTTGTTGAGCAACACTCACTGTTTGCGGGTGCAATGACTACAGTTTTCTCGCTACTCGCCTTCAGTTATGTTTTTGAATATTGTAAAAAGAATACAATATTTCCTGCATTGATTCGTGTTACGTTTTTGGGATGTATTTCTACATACACCCAAAAATTTGCAGTGCCACTCGCTGTAGTTGCTGCAGTACTTATGTTTGTCGTTGGTGGTCTTGGGGCAGCTCTTGTGTATGGTCCTGATGTGGATCCAATGGTAACTGTCATCTACAATATTTTTGGAATCTAGGTTTATCTTTAGCAAACTAAGTCACTAGGTTACCGGTTGTATCTGAATATATCTCTTTTTCCAAGAACTTTGGAATTTACTGATAGTAATTGAACCCCCACCTGCTTTCTCCGCAGGATCATTATAGTAAACCATTCCGTCGCTCACACCATTTACTACGACGAGGTGGGGAATGGGATTATTGGGGTCGAAGGTGTAGTGTACGGACACCATGACGGGTCCTTCTTTGAGAACGCCTTGAAGCTCATCAAATGCAGCAGTCATTGTTTTTGCTGCCATGTCATGGCTTGTTCCGCCAAGACCATAAATTTTTGATAATCCAATGAGACCGGCATGTGTCCATCCAGCGTCTGTGTAGGCGTGTGCTTCGATTCCTTCCGAAAGTAAGGTATCAACACTGACATCGCCTGGTTTATAAAAATCTATAAGCATTGCTAAGCTTGCAATACCACAACCAACCTTTTTCCATTTTGGAGATGTGATGTCGGTGAACTGGGAAAAGAAGGGAACAGTAAAAACTTTTGATAGAGTATCTGAGGACGTATCAATCTCTTTTGAATCCTCTTCATCAAGTATTTGCTTTTCTGTCTCTATTTCTTCAGTCACAAATGCAACTGAATTGACTTCGGGGATGTCTGCTTTGTCTGTGGTCAACACTTCTTTGGGGGCACTTTCAGGTAGCCGTGCCGCGTCCACGATGTTAATTGTAGTGGGTACTTCTGTCGCTATGTTGTATGCAGTCCAACCTGCTCCCGCAAGTAGAAGTGATACAATAATTTTTTTATATAACAAAACGTTACTAGTTTATCCTAGACACATATCTAGTAACAAGGCAAATAGTGTAGTCTAATATTTGTTAGTCTTTAATAGTTACTTTTATTCCTAATTCTGCCCAATGGTACAACGTCTCAGCATTTTCAGGTAAAAGATTTACACATCCATGTGAATACCGCGATCCAAAACTATCATGCCAATACGCACCATGTATGACAGCGCCTTCTTTTGTAAAATATAAGTTCCAAGGAACGCCGGGCAAATCATAGTATTGATTGCCGGGAACCCCTGGAAGAGGACCTTGCATATATCTACTCGGTGTCATTTTGAAAACTGAAAAAATTCCGCGTGGAGTAGGGGTAAGTTCAAGACCTGTTGATATAGGAACTTCCATAAAAAGAGTATCTCCTTCGTATGCATACAACTTTTGCTCGGTACGGCTGACGATAATTTCTTTTGTTGTACTACTCAATACTCTCTCTTCGTCCCAAATAGTTTTGTCACCCTCATCAAAAAATGGTTTTACAAAATTTGAGGCAACGTACCAGTCACCAGTTACTCGTTCAGGATATAGTAGAAACTCATCGAAGATAATTTTGTACCAAGTGATGCCATCTTTTTCTACAGATTCGTCGGTCTTGAGTACGATATTATTTCTGAGTTGCGTAACAACAGGAAATTCAGTCCCTGGTCCTGACCGAACAACTAAGCAATCTTCTTCGAAATGTATTCCACAGCTGTCAGTAACTTCGAAGTATTTGAAATGAGGTTTTTTTTCAGGAATGTCAGTTTCTTTTTCAGTTATTTCTTGTAAAAATGGAGTTTCCAGTTGTGTAACTTCAAGTTTTCCAGAACCATAATTTTGAGAAGATTCATCTTTGAAGACAGATTTTGTAATATTTATTTTACCTAGGTAATACCAAAAAAATAAAATTAGTCCACAAATGAGAGTAATAACTACAAATGACAGCAATACCATTGGTCGAGCTTTATCATTGGTTAGTTTCATAAAAAATATGTATATAGTATAGGTTTTATACCTAACGGGAGCAATGTATAAATATTATTTTTGGAATATATATAACGTGTACATGCTACACAATTATGCCGGAGTGCGACTCAGAATATTTCAAAATAAGCATTAGAGTATCATTATTGTCAATTACTCATAATTTTAGTTTGGTGATATGGTTTATCCCAATCTATACAGTGGTGTATGGAGTGTACTTTGCTAAACCCAAACAGAGGAGACGCACATGAAACGCAAACCATTGAAACTTATCCCTCATCACCGCGGTGGATACATTGCGGACATTCCCATTGATCAACTGTTGTTTGATCCCAATCAACCTCGGAAATATTTTGACCAAGAGGCCTTGAATGAACTTGCGGAGAGCATTCGCAGTCAAGGACTGCAACAGCTTCCGCTGGTAAATTTTGCCTTCGAGAGAGACGGCAAACCCTTCTACTACATCAAGGCAGGTGAACGCCGCTATCGCGCGCACCTCATCCTGAAGCGAGACACCATCCAGTGTCATATCGAGGCCGATGTGTACGATGGGACGTTTGACATCAACCGCAAACTTGCTCAGGCTGCTGAAAACTCTTCACGAGAACCGCATACCCACGGTGAAATTATCACCGTCATGCAGGAGGTGATTGAGGATGAGTTGCGCAAGCGAGGGGATCGTACGCATGGGGCAGTCGAGGTTGCAATGGGGAGGGTTGCGCAAGCATTCGGGAAGAGTCGTGGATGGGCTGCGAATTATTACACACTCACGCACCTCCATCCTGATCTCCAAGCGGAAATGGATGCGTCAGAGCGTTCAGAGCGTTTGAATTTCAGCGTAGCCATGGCGTTGGCCCGTATTCCCATTGAGCGACAAGTGGAGTTACTCAAGCAGGCCAATGGACTGAAAGAGAAAGGAGGACACTCATTGATGTATCGGTTCATTTTGCGGCAGGCGCAGGCAATCCGTGTTTCATCTGAAGGAGGTAATTCTTCCCAGCGTGGACGGAGACCATCGGACGATAAAGCTGTGTTCATGGGCTCCGTTCTTTCGATGCACAGGGTGGCAACTGCCTTTGTCGCAGAACGGCGCTCATCGGAGCACAACGCGTACATGGCATCTGTGGTTTCATCGATGCGCGTCATTGAAATTGATTCGCTACTCCATATGTTGAGGGAAAGCATGTTGACCCTGGAGGGAATTCAAAAAGTTGCACAAGAGCGCCGTACTGTGTTGTATGAAGGACTTCGTCATCAGTAGGAATAACACTGTACGGTAATTTCATTAACAGGCCCAGCACGTAAATGTGCCGGGTCTTTTCATATGAAAAAAGTAGGAAATTCCTACCTGTATAAATATTTAAAAAAACAGCTCCGGCAGGGAAGACGGAGATGTCTTCGTTGCGGGAGCTGTGGGAATGGACGCATCTAGCGCCAGTAGTAGCGCTGCACCGGCTGTGGCGCGTAATACCGCGGCTGGTTGTACATGTAGGTCTGTGGGTAGACCTGCGTTGCCCCGGCATTGGGCTGGACGTATTGGTACGACTGAACCGGTGGCGCGTAATACCGCGGCTGGTTGTACATGTAGGGCTGTGGGTACATCTGGGTCGGACCAGCATAGGGCTGGATTTGGTATTGCGGATACTGCGGTTGTGCCGGTGGCCAAGACCACTGCGCAGATGCGGCACCCGCGACAGCAAGACCGATACAGAGGGCAATCGATGACTTTTTCACGATGGGACTCCTTTCAAAGAACAGGTTACAAAGATGGGTGAATCTATATACTATCACCTGTTAACTTTTGTGCAAAAAGAAAATTTTTAAATATTCAATTTGAATCTTTAGATAGTATTAATTGATTATAATTTCTTCTTAACCAGAAGAATGTTACTTGAGTTCCTCTAATTGTGATAAAAGTGCTACCTATATATACTAGTACTATTGCACGATAAATTAATAACAGTATGGAAGATGAAATGATTGAGGGAGAATTTGAAGTAAAAGACAGCAACGGAACAATTCTCCATAATGGTGATACGGTCATTGTTATTAAAGACCTGAAAGTGAAGGGGAGTTCCACAGGACTTAAATGTGGCACTAAAGTTAAAAATATTCGCTTGTCTGACGAAGTAGAAGGAGTTACTGGAAAGATAGAAGGGATGAAGGGTATTTATATTCGAGCAGAGTTTGTGAAGAAGGTATAGTTAGTATTCGTTTCTGCTGCATCCCGAACAAACAAAAAGAGTGCCAAGGCACTCTTTTTGTTTGTTCGGGATACAATTATTTTGCTATTTGAGCAGAGATTGCTACCGAGGTGCCCTTTTCAGAAGTTCCAACATTGATGACGACAGCTTCATCATTTTCATTGTTTACCGTGAGTATAGAACCTTCTCCAGTTTCCATCGTTCCTTGTATCGCCCATCCGTTTTTTACCAACTCATCCTTATAGTAATTAATTACTTCTCGTTCGCCTAAGGACGTTGCGTACGTGACAGTAAATGTTGATCCATCGTCTCCTACATTAAATGCTCCTGAGTACTCAATCTTTGCGTCTGAAAGTACCGGAATTGAACTCGGCCAATTATCGGGAAGGGAAGCTTCCTTTCCCGTTGTAATATTTACTTGCTCTCCATCTCCACCGGTAACTTGCATGCTTCCATCCTTATCAATATCTACATTATATTGTCCATCTGAAGCTTGCTCAATTGCTTTCTCGACAATATTTTCAGGTGAAAAGGCCGTCTTAAAAAAGAATGAAGCCAAGATGACTACAACAGCAATGATAATCCATTTTTTTGAATTCATATTCTGTACTGGAGGGGTGACGTTTTGGGTTTGTTCTGGTGAATTTTCCATATATCAAATTTAGCTCTAATAACGAGAATAGTAATAATTGTAGTCCTCTCTATCAAAAAAGAAAAGCCCTTCAAATTATGAGTATATGGGTTTATCGAGATTTATAATTTCGAGACGTATACCTACGTTTTCTAATTATTTACGAATACCCCACACAGTTGCTTCAGGGAGGTGTTCGGCTTTTGTAAGCTTAAGTTGGTATGCGCCAAATAAAACAGATGCAACCATTATAATAATTTTTGCTACTACCCAATCTTCCGGTGAGAGTGTTTGACGGACCCATTCATTCATACCTGCAAGAATGAGAAAGAATATTCCCCAACGCAGGCTGAGTGTACTCCACCCAGTATCGGTAATGCTAAATACGTTTTTAAAAATATATTTGAAAAGAGGTTTTTTGTACCACACTGAGAAAAGAAGTACGCATCCAAAAATTCCATCAAATATAGTATCTCTTAAGATAAATATACTTGGGATATGAATAAAAAGAGTTATCCCACCAAATATGATTACCGAAGTTGATGATATGAGCGCAAATATTGGAATATGATTTTCGAATCTATGGAGTGTATATAATGAAATGATGGTTGCGATCATCATTGCGATAACTCCCGCCATGAAATCTTTAATTTCAAAAAGTACAATAAATGCAAGAATCGGTCCGAATTCGCAAAGTGTATTTACGAGGAGTTTTTTACTTATCACATACTAAAGATACCATAGTACGTTTAGAAATTTATATAATTATGATGCTTCAAGGTTAAACAGGTTACGAATAATAAAGCTTCTTACAGTCAGTTAATAGTGTATGATATTTTTATGATACTCAATACATTTTCACAAAAAGGTATTAGTGGAGTCCTCACCATTGTTTTTCTTTTTGCTGTTCTTATCCTTCACTACACTGGCGTTCTTCGCCATTTTGATACGTGGGTACTCATCATTGCAGTTGTCATTGGTGTGGTGCCTGTGTTTTGGGGCGCCATACAAGCACTCAAAGAAAAAGAGTGGGCCTCTATGGATATGCTTGCTTCAATTGCACTTACTTTTTCAGTGATTGAAAAAGAATGGGCATCTGCAGTATTTATTGCGCTCATGCTCGCGGCCGCTCGTCTCCTTGATACGCTCACTGCAGAACGAATGGAAAAGAGTATTCGCGGGCTCATGAAATTGAAACCCACTACTGCAAAAGTAGAACGATTAGGAAAGATGGTGACGCTTGCAATAGAAGATATTGTACTAGGGGACATTGTCGTTGTTGATACCGGTGAACGTATTGCAATTGACGGAGAAGTGCTCTCTGGTGAAGCTTCAGTCGATGAGTCATCGCTGACTGGGGAGTCTCTCCCTGTCGATAAGGGAGCGGGAAGCACGGTCGCCAGCTCAACATTGGTTGTGTCAGGAAGCATCAAGGTTAAAACGTTGCGGGTGGGGAAGGACACAACACTCGAACGAATCATCGCTCTTGTCGAATCGTCACGTGCTGAAAAGCCTGCGATTGAAACCTTAGGGGCCCGATTTGGCAAAATGTACTTGATTGCTATTTTTGTGAGCGCGGGGACAGTCCTTTTACTTACCAAAGATATACAACTCGTGCTTTCTATTGTCCTCGTGGTGTGTGCTGATGATATTGCTATTGCAATTCCACTCGCATACCTGCGAGCAATCGGTTCTGCTGCAAAAAAAGGTATTGTAATAAAAGGTGGAAAGCATCTTGAAGTACTCGGTCGTGTGACTACGCTTGTCTTTGATAAGACAGGGACACTCACAGAAGGGACACCACAGGTGGTTGGAGTCACTTGTATGGTGGATATGTCTGAAGTTGAGATGCTTACGCTCGGTGGTGCAGCTGCAAAACATTCGACACACCCACTTTCGCGTGCACTTGTTGCTTACGCAAAGACGCAGGGAAATATTGGTGAAACTGAATCCGCTGAAGTTTTGGGTGGAAGAGGAATCCGGGCGAACATTGGAGGAAGTACGGTGCTGGTAGGGAATAAGAGACTTCTGGATGAAGAAGGTGTTGTCGTTGATTCACGTTTTAATAAGGAACTTCATACCTATGAAGAACAGGGTAATAGCTTACTCTTCATTGCGCGAAATGGGACAGTACTTGGATGTGTTGCTCTTGGTGATACTGTTAAGGCAGATGCTCGTGCGGTTATTGAAGAACTGCGATCTCTAGGCGTCTCACGTATTGTCATGCTCTCAGGAGATAATGAGTACGCCGCGGGTGCATTAGCGCGCGAGGTCGGTATCGTAGAGTGGCAATCCAACTTGCTTCCTGCTGACAAGGTTACAAAGCTCAAGGAACTCACACAGGATGGCGTGACCGCAATGGTGGGAGATGGTGTGAACGATGCAGCCGCGCTTTCTATTGCTCACGTCGGTATCGCTATGGGAGGTCTTGGTTCCGATGGAGCGATTGAATCTGCAAACATTGTACTCATGCACGATAACCTTCGTGCAATCCCTGACACTATCAGGCTCGCTCGCTCAGTCCATAGGATTTCTGTTCAAGATTTTGGTATCTGGGGTGTAACAAACACGTTTGGGCTCGCACTCGTTTTTACAGGTGTTATTGGTCCTGCTGGTGCTGCAGCATACAATTTTCTTTCTGATTTCTTACCACTCTTTAACTCAGCTCGTACTCGATTACCGCGTTAGTTATGTCAAGACCTTATCCTTCTTGTGAAGGTGCAACTACGCTGCTGAAAGTATCTACTTTGTCTTGTTCGACGCCTTTGAGTTTTACGTAGGTCCGACCTGTTTAACACGTGCCTAAGCTGTAGAAAGATGACATGTTGGTGGGAGTCCATTACGGCTTAATAAGCATTGAGTATCAATTATATTCGTCCCATGGTATTTATTTAATAGCTATAATTATTTCATTACGTAGCATTAATGGCATGGAGAACGGAGGATTGTATCGTGCTACTTGAATCTCTCCATCTACTTCTAGACCATCTTTTGCAAGTAAAGACAGCAGTTCATTCTTTTTCTTTTCAACTCTTTTGGCAGTCGGGTACCACGTAAAAGAAAGTACGGCCACTTTTCGAGGAGGAACCTGCGTAATTTTGACCTGAGGATTATTCGGCGTCGGCAGTGTTTCTAATGTGTACTCAGATGGTAAAACAAAAGAAATTGTCCGAGTACTCTCATCTTTTTCGGTGTCTATAACAGGAACAGTCATAGCAATCTTTTCTGAGGATTTGCTTTCAAGCACAGGTGCAGTCATTGCAATACTTGAACGTGAAGTATTATTTCCAAATATATAATCTGCAATTATCCCGAAGCCTTTGCTAGTCGCATCGCGATAATTTCCAGTTACGTCTGTTTTAGCTATGATATAGGATCCATACTCTCGAATGTCGTAACCTGTTTTACTTTCAACTAAAGTAAACTTTGGTTCTTCAATGTTACGAATCGCAAGATAACTTCCAACGGCCCAAATAACTAATAAAACAATACATGCAAATCCAAAATAATAATACATGAACGTATTATATCAGGTTCTAATCACAAACTATCCTACTAAAATGCGCCTTTTAGTTAGGGCTCATTTTTTTTGCTCCGGCGGCAGGATTCTTTCTTACAGAACAGTATAGGTTGTCGACATTTTGTTTCCTTCCAGTCACAAAAATGTCAGGCAACCCTTTCGAATCCTGACAGAACAGTCTCCCAGACTGCTCTTCCGCCTCCGCAAATATAAAAGACCCCAAAAATGGGGTCTTTTATATTTGCTCCGGCGGCAGGATTCGAACCTGCGACCAATTGATTAACAGTCAACTGCTCTACCGCTGAGCTACACCGGAGCCTATAAATCATTACTACTTTTAGTCAACCTTCTTACAGAAGCTGTTCAGGTTGTATGATATTTTTCATACTTCAAAATATCGACAACCTCTTGCGAAAGCGTCCCACGCTTTCTCACTCCACCACTGAGCTACAAATACGAGCGAGGAAGATAATGAATGTTTACTTGCATTAGCCTTCCGAGTGAAGTATTTGTATGGGCGTCTAGCCCATACACCGGAGCGCGCGAATCATTTTTTGACTCGATTTCCTGTGTGAGGACTGTGGTATGTACTCATATTTATGAGCTTCAGCATTGTACCGGAAAAACGATATCACGCAAATATGGTAAAATGGACATTATTCCATTTTTGCAATTGATTTAGATATGATTACACTTTTTCTAAAGACAGGATGCCCATACTGCGCACGAGTGCTTGCTACAACGAATGCTCGAAATATCCCATTTACTGAGAAAAATATTGCGGATGAAGCTGTCGTCGAAGAACTCATTGCGCTCGGAGGAAAGCGCCAAGTTCCATTTATTGTTGATGGAGATACGATGATGTATGAATCGCAGGATATCGTTGATTATCTTGAAGCAAAGTTCCCACTCCCTGAAGGGAAGTTGAAGGTACATTTTGCGAGCGGTACCGATGTGTGTCAGTCATAGTTTATGTACGTTCGAGTCAATGTTGTTGCTGATGCACGGAAGGAGTCTGTGGTAAGAAAAGACGACACAACATTTCAAATTACGGTGAAAGAACCAGCCGAACGCAATTTGGCAAATAAGCGCATACGCGAGATTTTGGCAGAGGAGTTTAAGGTTTCTGTTACGCAGGTATCGATACTCACGGGGCATCGCTCTCCCTCCAAAATGTGTAGTATTGAGCTTTCAAAAGATGGAGTATAATAAAAGAGTATTAGTTTAATACGAAATTAGGTATGACATTCCCTCAGATCAACACAAAATCAGCAGGTGTAACCATAACCCCACAGATACAGACACTGCTCGATCAGAAGTTTGCTCCCCTTGGAAAGTTTATTCACGAACGAGATGAGGCACAATGTGAAATTGAATTGGAAAAAGTAGCAGAGCATCAGTCCGGTAAAATTTACCGCGCAGAAGTCAACTTGTATGTAGGTGGAAAATTATTTCGTGCAGAAGCCACTGAGGAGCAGGTTGAACAAGCTATTGATATCATTCGTAATGAACTCAAGCACGAGTTGCAACACGCACATAGTAAGCGTCGTTCGCTCGTGAGACGAGGAGGGCAGATGCTGAAGGATATGCTTCGATTCGGAAAGTAGCAATAAAAAACAGGTCCGTGAGGACCTGTTTTTTATTGCTTCAAGAATGTATCGAAATCAATCTCCTTTTTCCCTTCAGGTATGACCCGTTGGATAGTAAGTGTGTCGTTCCTTATCTCTGCCGTGACAATTTTTATACGCTTGTTGTTGTAAAAAAAGAACGTTCCTGGCCAACCATCAAAGGCACAGATTTTCGCATAGAGAGAGAGCGCTTCGCTACCATGGGGAAGATTGTGCGGGTCGATTTTAATTTCCCCCATTTCTTTTGTGATTTTGGTACAGAATGTAGCCTGCTCGTGGTCCTGTTCTTTTTCTGCTATTTCACCGGTAGGTAGTTTTTGCATTGCTTCCACAAGGAGACATCCACTGATACGACCGAGTGTTTCATCGAGTTCATTTCCCGGAATCGGTGTACCGTTAAGCGATACTGCTTGTTGCAAGAGTATTGGGCCATGATCAAGCTCCTTATCAACGCGCATGATGGTTACTCCAATTGCATCCATGTCAGTAAGGAGGGCGCTACGCACAGGACTTGCTCCACGCATTTTTGGGAGGAGAGAAGGGTGTGCGTTAATCGTCTTGTATTTTGGTATTTCGAGGAGCCATTCGGGGAGTATTTTCCCGTATGCCATTACCACAAAGAAATCCCAACTCGTTTCAGTGAGTTCCTTAAGTTGCGCCCTATCCTTGAGTGATGCGGGTTGAAAGACAGGAATGGAGTTTTCTTCTGCCCAGACTTTCACTGGTGGGGGAGTAATAATTTGCTTTCGTCCCGTAGGTGCGTTTGGGTTACACACAACAAGCGACGGCATGATTCCAAACGTCTTCATCTCTTCGAGCACTGTAACCGCAATGTGTGGTGTGCCAAAAAAAACGAATGAAGGGTTCTTCATATTATTCTTCATCAGCTTCTCGTAATTTTTGTTCATGGATTTCATCTTTGTGCCAAATTTTTTCTGCCTTATCAACGAAGAGAATTCCATCAAGGTGGTCTACCTCATGCTGAAATATTTGTGCGAGTAAGCCTTTCGCACCACGTTCGTATTCATTACCATGCTCGTCATACGCGCGAATAGTGGCATGTGTTGAACGCTTCACTGCACCATACTGCTCGCTCACTGAGAGACACCCTTCACCAACTACTTTCTTGGTTCGAGAGACTTTGATAATTTTTGGGTTGATTGCCACAAGGTCAGGGAGAAGGTCGCGCTCTTCTTTATGGGTACTCGTATTGTGGACAATGAAGATACGAAGTGCCACTCCAATCTGGGGTGCTGCAATAGCCACACCATTAAATCCGTCGACGGTATACGTGTCGAGCGCAGTGCGCATATCTTTCAATATCTTCTGAATCTTTGCACTCCCAATTTCTTCAAGGGGAACTTCCTCAGCGATGCTGTGTAACGCTTTATGTGTTTGTGGGACTAATTTTGACATGCTTCGAATATATTCCCACTATAACTCAAAAAGTCTTAAAATACAGCACCCTGTGGATGCTTTCTGAATATGTATTGCAAAAGAGGTCTAGACAATTTTGTCCGGGTTAATGACCATGCGTACAGAAGGGTGGATTTGCCTAAGGAGATTTGCGAGCTTTGGGTCTGGCCAAGTACTCCGAGCAATGCGCAAGAGTCCGTACATAATCGGGGTAGCACTCGGTGCAGTAGGACTTTGGTATATCGCAACAGGATACTCCTTGAGAAGAAGGGTAATATCGGCTTCAATTTTTTTCACGGCCTCCACAGGTCCTTGCCAGGTAAGGTGAATGAACGTTGCGTATGGTGGATAATTAAATGACTTTCGTAATTCAAGTTCTTCGGTATAAAACTTTTCAACGGTACCTTGCTTCGCGTGGGTAAGTACTTCAGTGAGTGGAGAGCGTGTTTGGATGAGAACGTTCCCTTTGGTTCGTTCGCGCAGAGAGAGGAGGAGTGAAAGATTTTCTTCTTCGAGGCGCCATGTTGGTGTTGCGAGAAGAGCATCCATATTTACAATGACCGAGAGATCAACTTCCTTCGTGAGGTAGGGAACAGCCATCTGCGTACCGAGAAGAATCGCACCCTTTGTTTTATAGAAACTTTCTCGAAGAAATATCGCTTTCTTAAATGATCGTGCAGTGATGTGGTCGAAGAGGATGGTGGGTGTATTTGGGAAGAGTTTATGAAGTTCGTCGTATATCTGCTGGACTCCGATACCGCGTTCTCGCAGACGCCAAGAACCACACTCAGTACATGTTTCGAATGCTCGAATTTTTTCACCCGAAGCTCCACACACAAACCATCGTTCCTCTACACCGTCTTTCATCGTCTTAATAAGAGAGTAGGGGGCGCCACTCGCTTTTGAGCGAAAGATAAAACCACAATCCATACATGAGACGAGGGGTGC
Source organism: uncultured Candidatus Saccharibacteria bacterium (assembly GCA_964638425.1). Lineage (GTDB taxonomy): Bacteria > Patescibacteriota > Minisyncoccia > Phycocordibacterales > UBA918 > Damh-18. The sequence continues at coordinate 34,217 of CAZWYM010000008.1, read as the reverse complement.
AATTCCCCGTCGTGCAGCAAAAAGAAATATGTTTCCTTTTTTCTTTCTCGTTTCTTTAATCGCGGTAATCACTTCTTCACTGAGTAGGGTGAATGGTTTTGAGCCTTCGTCATTTCGGGGGATTTCAATCACTTCAAGTTTCCCCGGTAACTCTATTCGCTTTGGAGTTTCACCACAGGTAAGGTACGCCTCGCTCCGTCTCAAGTACTCCTCTTCAGCACGAGGGAGAAGGTCAGCAAGGATTATTTTTCTTCCCATGTTTCGAGCGTGTGTGGTGAGAACATCACGGTAATCGAGATATGGTCGAGAGAGTTCCTTGTAGTAGGGCGAGCGCGCATGTTCAACGATGACGAGTGTGATGTCGTGTCGTTCGAGAACCGCATGTGATGGGGTTGCAATGATGAGCTTTGTTTTACTGAAGTCTTCAAGCTGTGCGTAGGCTTTCCTAAGCTCAGTCTTGGTCGAGGCTGTAGTAAGAACAATGATACGGTCACTAATCCCTTGCTCAAGTGATTCCTTTATTTCATCAGCATCAATTGATGAGGGAACAACAATGAGAATTGAGCCACTGTGCGCAAATGTCTCGCGCACAAGTGAACGGTAGGTAAGGTATCTATCTTTTTTCTTTGCTTGCAATATTTGTGGGAGAGTAGGCTTTTCTTCAGGTAGATGATGTGTGTGGGGAAGAGGAATATCGCCACTACGAATTTCTGGTGCGAGGAGGTTATAGAGCATCATACCGAGGGGCACCGCGTAGTACTCACTCAGTTCCTTTGCTGTCTGAATGTATGCCTTCCCGAGTAGAGACGTCTCCTTCTGTGGCGGGAGTTTCCTGAGCGAAAATGTTGCAGCGCGAAGAGCAGTCTTCGCAGTACTCACTTCGTTAACGCTCGTTACGAGCCCAAGGGTTGTGCTATTTCGGATAGGGATGGTAACCATCGTTCCTTCTGGATACGCCGTACCAGAGAAGTAAGAGAGTGCATCAACGGTAATACCTCGTCGCAGTGGGATTACAGTAATGACAAACATCTCTGCATTCTAACAAATAGTGTCATGAACCCCAAAATCTATAATCTGAGGATATCTTTTAATACTCTTCGAGGTATGAAACCGACGCACCGAGTGTTGTGAGTCGCTCAACGAGATTCTCATATCCGCGGTTAATACTGTATATATTGCGAAGTACCGATTTACCTTTTGCACCGAGCATTGCAATGAGGAGAATAGTCGCCGGGCGGAGCGCTGGAGGGCAAATGAGCTCATTTGGGCGAAGCGGTGTTGGTCCGGTGATATAAATACGGTGTTGGTCTGCAAGCACCGTTTCTGCGCCGAGCTTATCGAGCTCAGTGAAGTAGAGTGCGCGCTTCTCGTACACCCAGTCATGGATGAGTGTTTGTCCTTTTGCTTGTGTCGCAATCACTGCAAAGAAGGGAAGGTTGTCGATGTTTAAACCAGGGTATACCGATGGGTGTATTTTCTCATGGAGCGCAACGAGCTTTGAGGGAAGGGTGGTAATGTCAACGAGTTTCGTAAGCCCATTCTCTGAGAGGTACTGTTTTGATTTCTTGTATTTAAATCCCATCTTTTCAAGTTTAAGAAGTTCAATTTCCAAAAACTCGATAGGGCACCGCTCAATAGTAATCGAAGAATTTGTCACAATCGCTGTCGCAAGGAAGAACATGCTGTCGGTTGGGTCTTCAGAGAGTGTGTACTCAATAGTCTCATTAAGTTTTGAAATACCGGTGACGGTGAGTGTTGTGGTTCCAATACCCTCAATGCGCACACCGCATACCTTGAGGAAAGCACAGAGCTCTTGAACTTGGTAGTTTGCCGATGCGTACTTTATAACAGTTGTGTGTGGAGTGAGTGCTGCAGCCATGAGTACGTTCTCAGTCACGGTGTCTCCTGATTCATAGAGAATAATCTCGCTCGGCTTTTTTGCCTTCTTGGTGATTTTGAATTCAGTTTCGGTTGTCTTGATGTCGACACCAAAATGTTCCAGCCCATAAAAATGGGGTCGAACGGTGCGACTTCCAAGTTTGCACCCACCTGATTGTGGAAGGGTAAAAGAGGTGAGGGAATGGATGAGTGGACCAATGAACATTACGATGCTTCGTGTCTTTCGTGCAGCGACTTGGTCAATCTTTTTTAGTGAGTATGTTTTTGGTTGTGTGATGGTAACATCGCTTCCGTTCCACTCGACACGAACACCAATACTCTGGAGCACCTCAATGATGCGGTGCACTTCTTCAATGCGAGGAACTTTCTTCAGTGTCGTTTTACCTGAATTGAGAAGAGACGCACACAAGAGCCCAACTGCACCATTCTTTGAAGTACTTGTGGTGATTGTTCCGTGAAGCTTCTTTCCTCCTTCAATTTCAAGGTTCACCGTTCCAGGGGAAAGGGTGATGAGATTTTTCTTGAGTGCTGAGCTTAATTTTTTGAGCATGTCCGCACTTACGTTTTGTTTACCACTTTCAATGCGCGCAATGGCACTCTGTGTTGTTTGTAGTTTTCGAGCAAGTTCAGATTGGGTCATTCCTTGTGTTTCTCTGAGGTCAGCGATTCGTAGCCCTATGTGTGTTTGAACTTTCATCATACTTATGAATATAGCATTCGTGCTATACAGGCGCTAGCCCCACATTGGGGGAAATGCTTGGCAGGGTGACCAATTGCAGAATAGAGAGATTGAAATTGTCGGTATAACCTGTACACTAACCACCACTATGGCATCGTTTACTCCAAAAATTGGTATTGATTTGGGAACGACAAATATTCTCGTGTTCGTGCATGGGAAGGGAATTGTTCTCAACGAACCGTCAGTCGTTGCTGTCTCAGGAATGAGCGAAATTCTTGCAGTCGGAAGTGAGGCAAAGCGCATGCTCGGACGTACTCCAGACGGCATCCGTGCGTATCGACCGATGAAAGATGGAGTTATCGCAGACTACTTGGTAACTGAGGCGATGCTCCGCTACTTTCTAAGGAAGGCTCTCGGGCGTTTTAATATTTTTAAACCAGATGTGCTCGTCTCTGTCCCTGCTGGGGTGAGTTCGACTGAAAAGCGTGCGGTGATAGAAGCAACACTCAAAGCAGGTGCCCGAAATGTGTACGTCGTTAAGGAACCGATTCTTGCAGCAATTGGTGCAAAAGTGCCTATCTATGAACCACAAGGTCACATGATTGTAGACGTCGGAGGAGGAACAATTGATGTCGCGGTTATTTCTCTTGGAGGTATCGTTGCTGCAAACTCAGTAAAATGCGCCGGCAACAAAATAGACGCTGCGATTATTGATCACGTTAAAAAGACACATAATTTATCTATAGGTGAAAAGACCGCGGAAGATATTAAAATTCGTGTAGGTTCTGCGCTCCCACTCGACGAAGAACTGGTCATGGAAATAAATGGACGCGACCTCCTCACGGGACTTCCACGCACTACAGAAATTAAAACGAACGAAGTCGTACGAGCAATATCTCGAGAACTTCGCGATATGGTGAAGGCAATTAAGGATGTATTCCAGAATACGCCACCAGAACTCGCTTCAGACATAATTGACCATGGCATCATCATGACCGGAGGCACATCGCAACTTCGTAATTTTCCAGAGCTCGTGAAGCGTCGTACCGGAGTGAAAGCTATGCTTGCCGACCAAGCACTCTTTTGTGTGGCAAAGGGAACAGGAGAAGCACTTAATCACCTCGACACTTACAAGCGTACTATTCTCGCTAAGCGATAGATGTACTAGAACTATAAAATGAAAAAAACCCCGACAGCCCCACTGTCGGGGTTTACTATCCCCACACGCCACTTACGCATCACAGCGGAGGGGGGTTACACTTAATAAAGCTTTTAATAAATTGTTTTATATATGCATTCTCACACAAAAAACACCGCATACTACCTCCAAGTAGTATTCCTCGCCCTCATTATAGGTCTCGGTCTCCAGTTTGCAGAAGCGTGGACCACGCCTTCAGTAGCACCACCAACACAGACGATTGGAGCACCGATTACGACAAGTGCAACCGCACAAACAAAGTCAGGTAGTCTTGGTGTAAGTAGTTTACTCGCAACAGGAGCAATTCAAGGCTCAACACTCAAGATAACTACTGGCGCTGGCGCAGGTAAAGTCCTTACCTCTGACGCAAGTGGTAATGCAACATGGAAGAATGCGTCGGGGGGAGGGTTAACTACTATGGTTGTGACTGGACCAGTTTCTGCTTGTCGCGGCGCTTCAACAGCATCATGCCCAGCTGGGTATACCGTTATTTCCGGCGGACACTCATTCGTGTCTAGTTGTGGTTGCTCAGAAAATCATAGATTTCCGGTTGTAAGTATGCCTTCAGGAAACGCATGGGTTTCATGGACAGAGTGTGCAACGAGTCGGACATATGCAGTTTGCGCTCAAAATTAAGTTGTAAAATACTTCAAGACCCTTGTTGAATTTATGTTACACGTAGACTATTTAAAAGTATGCCTCTATACATTTCTAGCGGTGCTTATTGTAGCTACATGTATCGGGGCTTATTTTCTTTGGAATATTGAATTTCCAGTAGAATCGATTCAAACACATTTTGAACAAAATGCTGACACAACCACTCGTGCCCAAGAAGGTCAGCCCCATGGTCAAAGTTCCGAAGACAATGTTCAGATACCTAGCGTGGAAGAAGTGAGAGCGCAGCTTGATGCAGTATTGGTTTCTGAGAAAGATACGAGCGAAGTACTTACTCCAACAACCGAGGAATTAAATTTTGAGAATAGTACACAGTCCAGGTAATACATACATTTACTTTCCCCTACATACTGCTTACGGATACGTCCTATCGCGGTATGATGGATAGATGGAACAGTTACCTCAGAAGAAATTTTCTTCACCAGAAGAAGAGATTGTTTTTTTGCGAAATGAAATTGCGCGACGCGAGCAGGAATTACTGAGTCGCTCAAAAGAAATTGATCAAACAGATAGAGAGACGTTGGTGAAGAAGGTTATGCATGAGTATGGAGAACATGACCCTTCAGTACTCCTCGAAAAGAAACATATCCTCTCTGAAAAGGAATTTCATGAATCACATGAGCATCTCGATACCGCGACACATAAAGTAGAGGAGTTCATGCATATCGTAACTGAAAAAGGGGTACGTAATGCGCTCAGCGTTCTCGAAAAACTAGACGACCCATTCCTCACCGATGAGGTGCATAGACATATGGTGGGTATTCTCCGTGCAGAAAGCAAAGTAGCAGACCTTGAAGAAGGAGGTCCGCTCTGGAAGATACTCACGATGTCTCTCTATGAAATATCACTTCCACGACACATCGAAGAGGGTCATGAAAATAATATAAAAACAATATTTTCAGGAATGGAGCAGTTTTATGCAGGGATGCAGACCATATCAAATGGTAAGGACGCGCTCCACTACACGCTTGAAATTGCCGTTTCAGATAAGCGCGATGACATCATATTTTATGTTGCTGTTCCCAATGAGTTTACGAATCTGTTTGAGAAGCAGGCGCTTTCTCTGTTTCCCCATGCCGTACTCACGCTCCAACAAAATGATTACAACATCTTCGTCGATGGGGGAGAATCAGTGGTGTCGGTCCTCACACAGGTAAAGCACCCGATATATCCAATCAAGACACATGAAGCGTTCGAGAAAGACCCGCTCGCTGTTCTTCTTAATGCATTCTCTAAGATAGAACGCGATGGTGGAGGTGCATCAATCCAAATCGTCATTGCGGGTGGTTCACGGAAGTACCTCGCAACCTACGAAGGAATTATCCGGAGAATGGAGCATGGAGAAAGTGCGGATGTTGCAATTCGTCGAAGTACGCTTGGTGGCGAAGTGTTCGAGAGTATTCGAGAATTCATGAGCTCACCAAAAAAAGGAGGCGAGATTGAATCACATCCAGAAAATGATACTGAAAAAATAACACTCTTTAGCGAGAAGGTCGCGACCCCAATTGTTGCCACAAATATTCGTATCGTCGTCTCAGCGGGGAGTACGCTTCGTGCTACACAAATTCTCACCGAACTCGAATCGAGTTTCCATCAGTTTCAAAATACAAAAGGAAATCAAATTGAATTTAAGCGTTTGCGCGGTACCGATAAAATTCGGACAATGAAATCATTTTCATTTCGTGAGTATGATCGTTCATATACAGCACCCTTTTCACTCGATGAACTTGCAACCCTCATACATTTTCCTTCGGAAGGAGTTGAATCATCACCACAATTTAAACAATCTCGAGCAAAGCACGCGGGAGCTCCAATTGATATGCCGACGCATGGCACACTTCTTGGAGAAAACGAATTTCGTAATATAGCGAAGAAGATATACATGACCCCAGAGGACAGACTCCGTCATTTCTACGTCATCGGTCAGACAGGGACAGGAAAGACAACACTCCTTAAGAATATGATTATTCAAGATATTCAGGCAGGTGCTGGTGTCTGTATGATTGATCCGCACGGTACCGACATTGTCGACGTACTCTCGAGTATCCCACCTGAGCGCATGGATGATGTCATCTATTTCGACCCTTCAAATATGGAAACAGCGATGGGACTCAACATGCTTGAGTACGATGTACGTTTCCCTGAACAAAAGACGTTCGTTGTGAATGAACTCTTTTCAATCTTCCAGAAATTGTATGGAGCAAACCCAGAATCAATGGGTCCGATGTTCGAACAGTATTTTAGAAACGCAACACTTCTCGTTCTCGAAGATCCTGATTCAGGGAGTACGCTTCTCGATATCTCGCGTGTCATGGCAGATGCGTCATACCGAGCGATGAAACTTAAGAAGGCAAAGAATCCAGTAGTGGTTCAATTTTGGACAACGATTGCAACAAAGGCAGGAGGTGAAGCATCGCTCGAAAATATCGTGCCGTATATTGTTTCAAAGTTCGATGTATTTACTGCCAACGATTACATGCGCCCAATTATCGGACAACAAAAGTCTGCATTCAATTTTAGAGACATAATGGATACAAAGAAAATCCTCCTCGTTAATCTTTCGAAGGGGAAGCTTGGTGAAATTAATGCCAACCTCATCGGTATGATTATCGTTGGTAAAATTCTCATGGCAGCGCTCTCGCGCGTCGATGATATGAGTCAATCGTTCCCACCGTTCTACCTATATATAGATGAGTTCCAAAACGTTACCACTAACTCCATTTCGAGCATTCTTTCTGAAGCTCGTAAATACAAGTTAGGGCTTACCATAGCGCACCAGTTTATCGCTCAAATAGACGAAAAAATCCGTGATTCAGTTTTTGGGAACGTTGGCTCTCTCGCTGCATTCCGTGTTGGTTCAGAGGATGCTACTTTCCTCGAGAAGCAGTTTGGCCCTGTTTTCTCTGCAAATGATTTAATGAATATCGAAAATAGAAATGCATACGTAAAACTTCTTTCGAATGGTTCGCCAACAACTCCATTTAGTATGCGCACGATGAAACCGAATGCGCTCGACATAGAGTATGCAAAACAAATGATTGAATTTTCAACGTTGAAATATGGAACACCACGATCAGTCGTCGACGCAGAAATAAAATCACGCTACCTTTCATAGTTATCAACGTTCTTTTTCATCATTTAAAAATAGAGAGTGATACAATACTCAGTAATGGGAGGTAAAAGTACTTCAGACAGTGCTGTTTTAGATGATAAGAGACAAGAAATGTCTTCGTCTTTTGATTTGCATAGTTGGCAAGGCTTAACAGAAGTTCTGCGCGCAGGAAAAGATGTTCTCGATAGTGGAGCATATGCAGAATTTCGAAACCTCATACTCGGATACGCACAACAGGGAGGCGATGTTGAATTACGAAAGCGCATTGATACGATCATTGGTACATTTCCCGAGCTCTTAAAACAAAAGGAATCACACGTCAGTACACCAGGTAAAGAAGAGGTGGGACAATCATCTCCAAAGATTGCTCCTAAAGCACATCCTTCAGGAATTGGTACACGGCGCATGCAACCACAATTCGTAGTACGTACGGAAGTAGCTACTCCAGTCGCTCCAGCGCCAACACCTGTTCCTCTGATGAAAGAAGAAGTGTCACCTGTTCCTCCAGTCGCTCCAGCGCCAGTCATCCCTGAGGCAGTACCCGTACCACCTGTAGCACCTCAAGTAAAATCAGAAATATCTACTCCAGCCCCTATAGTAAAGGAGATTCCTGTTGTGTCTGTGCCAACACCTGAAGTTGCTCAGGAGGGGAAGGTGTTTATGTCTGCCGAAGAATACAAGACACGCATTGCTGAGATAAAGCGACAAGTACATGAGCACATTGGTAATCCTGCCGCGCTCATGGATAGTCATAACGATTTAGGAAAGAAATACATGACTGCACTCCTTAGTGCGCTTAAGGCGACGGGGTCAGGGAGTACTGAAGGAGTTGATAGCGCAATGCTCAAGCTTGAAGAAGCTTTCAAAGCTCTCCTTAACGAGAAGAGTCAACCGGCTACGAGCACCTCTCCAGTAGAAGAAGCACCAGTAGTAAAAGATGAACCTTTAGTCGCGGAAGTGAGTGAGGAGGTCATTGAAGTACCTGTTGAGGTTCCTGTTGTGTCTGAGCCAGAAAAAGTAGTTGAGCCAGTGCCTGAGGTTGTTGAACCTACACCAATACCAGAACCAGTAATTCCTGAACCTATATCTACACCAGAACCCGCTCCAGAACCAGTAGCTATTAACCCTGAACCAGAGAAAGTTACCGTCGAAAAACACTCAGCAGCGAGTACGCTTGCAGCAATTTTAAAACGGGAAGAACGGGTAGTAACACCAATAAGTACAACTTCAGATTCACGATGGGATGATGCATCGCGCAATGAAACAGCAGGAGGTGCAAATGCATACCCACAAACAAAGCATACCAACAAGGGTCTCGGTACCACAAACCTCGAAGCTCTAAAAGTAGAAACAGGAATTGACCCAGCCAGTATTGCGGTGAGGCAGTCAGAACTCGTGACTCCAGAAATTACCACACAACTCAATGAGTTACTCCATAAGTGGAGTATCTTCAGTGGAAGTGGTTTGTTTGGTATTGGTCCAGGTGGTTTAGAGCATCCGCTCTATATGAAAATCGCGACACTCAGTATGGGAGAAGTTCTCGCAGGGCGATGGGAAGGAGCAGATCCAAAAATTGTAAAAGTAGTAAAGGAGTATGTGAACGCATGGCGACATGAGCAGGGAATTGCCCATGCAATTAATGAGACATTCGAGCACTATCTACGCCGTGTTGTCCAGCGCATAATGAAGCGACAGGGGTAGTCTGACTATTGTATACTAGGGGCGTTATGCACCATGCGAATGTCATTCTAGGTGGGAGGGAATGGGGACTCTCCCAAATCCCCGATTCCGAAAAGGGCGAAGGTCCTGATATCCGGACATTTACCTATGAGCGAATGAGTATCGCTGATGTGCGCGCACTTATATATGAAGCAAACTTGCGACCGGTTGAGCGAGCCTATCGAACGTTTATCATCTGTACTGACTCACTTCTCCACGAAGCGCAGAACGCGCTTTTAAAACTTTTTGAAGAGCCAAACGAGCACACGCTTTTTTATATTATTCTTCCGCGTGAAGATATTCTTTTGCCTACACTCGCATCACGGTTACACTTCCTTGCGCGCGAACATAAAGAAGAAGGTTCACCCGAGTTCGATATTTTTTTAAGTATTTCTTCCGCACAACGACTGTCACTAGTTGCTCAAAAATTGAGCGATGAGGATTATGATTGGGTAAAGAGTATTGTAAGTGGGTTTGCTTCATATGCACACAAAAAGAGAGATCTCGAATTACTCAACTATTCAGTACAACTCGAGAGATACCTCGCGAGCAATGGAAGTTCTAAGAAGATGCTCCTCGAACACCTCGCGCTCATACTTCCGTAAGTTCGACAGCCCGTGATTTTTATTGTATTGTAGTTGTCTTATTTATCCTTGGTTAAGAAGATCCACACTTTATGCTTAAACGTTTGTTCACACTCTACCGAAAGAGAATTCTCTTAGGGCTACTCATTATTATTGTCGCTATATTTGCTGTACGCAGTAAGTTATCGAGCGTTCCCGTAACTACGATAGAAGAAGAGGGACAAGAAGTGTCTCTCGCAACTGTTCGTGAACTCCAGAATGCAAACACCTTCTCAGTTGTGGGAACGGTTCGTGCTGTATCTGAAGCAGCTCTTGAAACAGAGGCAGGTGGCCGTGTTACTGCAGTTAATGTAAGCATCGGTGATTATGTTTCTGCGGGGACTATCATCGCGTCAATCGAAAATAGTGCTGAACGAGCGCAACTACTCCAAGCAGAAGGTGCCTACGAATCAGCGCTCGCTGGGACGAAGCAAAGTGGAGCAAGTTTTGAAGAAGCAAAGATTGGTGTCCGTAATGTATACCGAGAGACATTCTCAACAGCAGATTCTGCAGTGAATACAACTATCGACACATTCTTTTCAAAAATTGATGGCTTAAAGCGGTATGGTCTCAAAATCACACCAGTAAATGCTCCTGCATCTGATTATGCAGATAGCCGTATGGCAATTGAACCAATGCTTGCCACATGGTCAGAGCGAATTGCATCAAACTTTAGTGGAGTAGGGGAAGAGGTTATGCTCAAAGACGCAGAATCTGCTATCACTGCAATCAGTAATCTTACTGCCACACTTGCAACAGCAGTAGCAGACAAAGAAAACGAACAACGATTCACCGAAAGCGAACGTGATGCGCATATCGCAGCACTCGCAGGAACTCGTGCAGCACTCGATGCAGCATTGGGGAGTATTTCTCGCGCTCGAAGCGCATATGAACAAGCGCAACTTTCTGGAGATGCTGGCGGAGCATCACAGTCAAATGCACAACTCAAAAGCGCTCTAGGAACTCTCAGAAGCGCAGAGGCAAATTACGAAAAGACAATTGTACGAAGCCCTATCAGTGGTGTTGTTAATGCACTCTACCTTAAAGCAGGTGAGTACACGTCAAACGGGAAGCCTGCAGCACTCGTTGCAAATAACGGTTCTCTTGAGGTAAGTACAGCTCTCGGAGAGGAAGACCTCGATACAATTGCTGTTGGAGACACAGTACGCATAAATGACAGTGCAACAGGTACCATCACGAAAGTAGCACCAGCAATTGACCCGCTCTCAGGAAAAGTGGAGGTTAAAATTAGCATTGATGATGATCTTTCACTCAAAAACGGAAGTACCGTGTCTGTTATTTTCTCTCGAGGAAGTACAGAAACAGAAGACAAGACTATTGCTATCCCACTCTCAGCACTCAAACTCCTCCCGTCAGGACCAGTGGTATTTGGAGTAAATGATGCTAATACCCTCACGGTATACCAGGTAACTATTGGAGACATTCTCGGTGAAACAGTAGAAATTCTTTCAGGACTAACAGGAGAAAGTGTTATTGTTCGAGATGCACGGGGGCTTAAAGAGGGTGATGTTGTAAGCGTCGCTCGTAACTAATATACATATGCATTCGCTCTGGTATTTTTTCCTCAAGAAGCGTGAGTTCAGTTGGCTTTTTATTGGAACCCTTATTGTTATTGGTACGGTTTCACTCTTTTCAATTCCAAAGGAGTCTGCGCCTGAAGTTATTGTCCCAATTGGTATTGTTTCGACCGTGTACCCAGGTGCATCGGCACTCGATGTCGAAGAGCTCATCACCAATAAACTAGAACAAGAAATAGGCAACGTCGAAGACCTTGCTTCACTTACCTCGACATCACGCGATGGTATTTCTGTTATTACTGCAGAGTTCGATGCAAGTGCTGACATTGATAAATCAATCCAAAATGTAAAGGATGCAGTCGACACCGCAAAGAGTTCACTCCCGCGAGATGCACAAGACCCATTTGTGAGTGAGGTAAATTTTGCTGACCAACCTATTCTTACCATTTCTGTTTCATCGCTCCTTCCACCACTCGCGTTTACTGCACTCGGAGAAACACTCATTGATGAATTTAAGAGTGTACCGAATGTCGCTGATGTTGTGGTGCAGGGGACACGAAAGCAAGAAGTGCAGATTGTTCTTAAATCAGAAGCACTCGATGCGTATCAATTGAGTATTGATAGTGTGACGAGCGCACTCGCTGCAGCCAACCTAACCCTTCCTGTAGGAACCGTTCTCACGGGAGGTATTGAGTATGCAGTTCGCTACGAAGGAAAAATTAATGACGTGAGTGAAGTAGAAAATATCCCTGTCGGTACCTTTAACGGAAATCCAGTGTACGTGCGAGATATCGGAAAGGTAACTGATGGTGTTGAGCGCGAATCAACCATTTCACGCGTATCAGTCGATCAGAAGCCTGCTATTTCAGCGTTTACAATTTCAATACATAAGCGTTCAGGTTCAGACGTTACCGAGGTAGGTGACGCTGTTCAAAAGAAGCTTGCTGAAATGCAAAAGGAAGGAGGACTTCTCGCAACATCAGATGTTCTTATTGTTTTCGATATGGCAAAGGATGTTCGGAAGGACCTTTTCGAGTTAGTGAAGGCTGGATTTGAAACAGTCATCCTTGTGGTGATTTCACTTCTCCTTACCATCGGATGGCGTGAGTCTCTTATTGCTGCACTCTCAATCCCACTCTCATTCGTTATTGCCTTTATTGGACTCTACGCTTCAGGTAATACCATCAACTTCGTTTCACTCTTTGCACTCATTCTTGCCGTCGGTATTCTCGTTGACTCGGGTATTGTGATTACTGAAGCTATCCATACACGTATGCGAAAGTATGGTAACCCCGATGAAGCTGCACGTGCCGCTATTAAGGAGTACGCATGGCCACTCATTGGAGGAACGATGACTACCGTGGCTGTATTTGCGCCACTCTTCTTCCTTTCAGGTGTTACAGGCGAGTTTATTTCATCAATTCCATTCACCATCATCTTCGTGCTTATTGCATCGATTATTGTTGCGCTCGGTATGGTGCCACTCATTGCTATTTATCTCACAAAGCATTCGAGTGCGAATCGATTTGAGGAACTCCAAGAAGAATACACACTCAAAATCCAATCATGGTATCGTGAGAAACTCATTGGCTTCTTGAAGAATACACGCGGTCAGAAGATTTTTATGTGGGGATTGGGCATTAGTCTCATTCTCGTATTCACCCTTCCTGTTACAGGTCTCCTTAAGGTTATTTTCTTCCCACCTGAAGATGTTGACTTCGTTTTCATTGAAGTAGAAACAAAGCAGGGGACTCCGGTAGTTCAGACCGACCTTGCGGTGCGAAAGGTTGAAGAAATTTTGTATGACAAGCCATACATCAAATCATTCACCTCTACTGCAGGTGCTGGTTCTGCATTCACTGGTTCAGGGAATAGTGGCGGTAAGTACGGCAATCTTACCGTTACACTGAAGGCTGACCGAACTGAATCAAGTGGGGAGATTTCAGCAGACCTACGAGAGTCTTTCCTTCCTATTAAAGACGCAACTATTAAAATTACTGAATTACAGAACGGTCCCCCTACAGGAGCGCCTGTGTTCATCAAATTCTTTGGTGATAATCTTGGGGAACTCGGACTTGTTACTGAGCGCGCAGAAGACATACTTGCGTCTATCCCAGGAACACGTGACATAACATTGAGTACAAAGAGTAATGCAACCGAACTCGTGCTTGAAGTCGATCAGGACAAAGCGTCACTTCTCGGCGTGTCACCATTTGCCATTGGACAAGCACTACGAACAGCAGTCTTCGGCGTTATTGCAACGACCATTACGCGTAACGGAGAAGATTCAGATGTAGTCGTACGTCTTGCAACTGATCCAAACGAAAAAGACATTTCAGCAACACCAAAAATAACACTCGATACCATCCGCAATCTTACCGTTCCGTCTCGAAATGGCTCATCGGTACTTCTCGGTTCTGTTGTTACTGAGGGTATTGCACCCGCAAATGCAATTATCGTGCATGAAGACGAGGAGCGAGTCGAAAATATTTCTGCATATACCGAAGGAGAAGTAACATCAGCAGAAATTGTTGCAGAGTTTAAGAAACGTGAAAGTGAACTCAATATGCCTGAGGGTGTTCGAATTTCGTACGGAGGAGAAGCAGAGGACATCAACAAGTCCTTCACCGAGATGGCGCTCGCATTTATTGCCGGACTCTTACTCATGCTCGCTATTCTCGTTCTCGTGTTCAATTCAGTACGGTATTCACTCTACCTCCTGCTTGCGGTCCCACTCTCACTCATTGGTGTTTTTGCTGGGCTCACGATTACCGGACAGGCACTCTCATTCACCTCACTCCTTGGAGTTATTGCCCTCGCAGGGGTAATCATCAATCACGCTATTATCCTTATGGACTCAATGATTCACTTCAGAGACCAAATGCAAGAAGGAGATGTTCTCATGAACGTCGTTGCAGATGCCTCAGTTTCACGACTCCGCCCAATCGTTCTCACAACGATTACTACGGTTATCGGAATGATTCCACTCTCAACCATTTCTGATTTCTGGAGCCCACTCGCATTTGCAATTATGTTTGGTCTCACATTTGCAATGATTCTTACCCTTGTGCTCGTACCGGTACTCTTTTATCGAAACGAAAAAAGAAAGGCTGATAAAGCTGAGTTACATAAAAACACCCACACCATCTAGGGAAACGAAAAAGGGGATACTTTGAAATGAGTAGTGACTGCGGTAGAATACGTACACTATGTCATTTAATTCAAAAAATTTTGTTACCCGCGGAGAAGAAATCGTAAAGTGGCTTGAGCGAGAGTTTTCTGGTATTCGCACTGGTCGCGCTACGCCAATGTTACTTGATTCTGTACATGTCGAATCGTACGGTACTCGTGTGCCAATCCAACAAGTAGGGTCGGTAAGTGTCGAAGACCCACGAACCCTTCGTATTTCCGTATGGGATCAATCAGCTATCAAGGCAGTCGAAAAAGCAATTATCGAAGCAGACCTCGGTGTTTCTGCTGTTGCAGATAGTAGTGGTCTCCGTGTCATTTTTCCAGAGCTTACGAGTGAGCGCCGTGTACAACTCCTTAAGCTCGCAAAGGCAAAACTCGAAGAGTCACGTGTCTCAATTCGTGCAGCACGTGATGAAGCCATTAAAGAAATCGAATCACTCGAGAAAGCAGGTGAGATGAGCCAAGATGAAAAATTTTCTGCTAAGGAAGATTTGCAAAAGCGTGTTGACTCATTCAATAACACTTTAAGTAATCACCTTGAATTAAAAGAGAAAGAGATAAGCCAATAGTATGTCTGTTCTCATTTTCTTAGGGGTACTCTTTGTTCTCGTATTGGTGCATGAGTTAGGTCATTTCATGACTGCGAAGTGGATGGGAATGCGCGTCGATGAGTTTGGTATCGGCTTCCCGCCAAAAATTTTTGGTATAAAAAGAGGTGAGACACTCTACAGTTTCAATATTTTCCCTATTGGCGGTTTCGTAAAAATCTTTGGTGAGGATGGGGTAGGGGACCCATCCGCAAGACTCAGTGAGAATATTTCTGAGCAAGGCGAAAGAAATAGTCCACTGAGTGGACAGTCCCGGTACGGGAAAGATGGAACTTCTCATGATAAGACTGATACTGCAACATCATCAATCTCAGGCTCATTCACTTCAAAGAGCAAATGGGCGCAAAGCCTCGTGCTTCTTGCGGGTATTACCATGAACATTTTGTTCGCATGGCTCCTCATTGCTATTGCGTTTGGTATTGGTGTCGATTCATCTGTTTCTGAAAAAGATGCATCAAGTGAAGCGCGTCTCACCATCACGAGCGTCCTCCCCGATAGCCCTGCGGGGAAGGCCGAGCTCCTCCCAGGAGTTGTTATAAAAGGAGTTCAATCAAACGAAGACTCGCTCGAGAGTTTTACACCAAGCGGATTCAGTGCTTTCGTTGAGTCGCACAAAGACAGTCCACTCACCATATTGTATACACACAAAGGTGAACCAAGAATGGTTCAGCTAAATTCTGAGGCAGGAATTATCACCGATAGCCCAGAACGGCACGCTATAGGTGTTGCGCTCGCACAGGTTGATACAGTACAGCGTTCATTCGGAGAATCAGTCACCGATTCATTTATGTACACTGTCTCAAGTCTAGAAGGCATTGCACTCGGTTTGGGTTCACTCCTCTATGACACCGTGCGCTTTGATGCAGATTTTTCTCAGCTTGCAGGCCCTGTGGGAATTGTGGGGCTAGTAGGAGAAGCTTCAGCGTATGGCATCACTGCACTTCTCATGTTCACTGCTTTTATCTCCCTTAATCTTGCCGTCATCAACGTACTCCCATTTCCTGCACTCGACGGGGGAAGACTTCTCTTTGTTATCATTGAAGCAATCAAAGGCTCACCGCTCAATGAACGGTATGTAGCAACACTCAACACTGCTGGCTTCTTCCTCCTCATTGCACTCATGGTTGCCGTTACCTGGAACGACATCGCTCGACTCATCTAAATACCCCACGACTCACATCACGTAGAATTCACGATACTTGCAATTTTAAATTTCTGTGGTATAAATAGCGACAGTAGTTTCGTTTGTTTTTTCACATTTTAGGAGGGAAACGCAATGTCAATAACTTTTATAGTTGTAAGTGCAGCTGTATGTGTGAGTGCGCTCATATATATAGCAATGATGGTTTATGTCTTTGTAAGTTCGGTCCGTCAAACAATGCCGAGAAGTATTGTCCTCTTTGTACCATTCCTAGCATTCTTAGTATTTGGTCTATCTGGTTTTGTCTTGCGCGACCAACCATACATGGGTGTGTCACAAATCTTTCTCATGGTTTTCAGTGTGGTTGCAGTTATATGTTCATTTGAAATATGGTTTTTGCTCCGACTGCAGTATGCACGAGGAATAAACATTCTCACATTTGCAACCTCTGCACCGCATATGGCAGGAGTTGCCTTTGCTGGCTGTACGTCTATGCTGATAACACTAGCAACGCTCTTTGTTCCTTTTCTCATGTAGGTTTGCCCAAAGCCCATTTTTGCATATGCAAAAATGGGCTTTTCATTTGCCTGGCCCAGACCCTGCATTCATATAAACAGCGAACTTTGGGTATTTTTTGCCAACACTCGCAATAAAAGATAGAATGGAAGGAATACGAACAAAAGGGAGTTTTGGTGTGGTTTATTTAAGAGTCCATATCAATTTTGTATTTTATATTTTATGAAACAATCGCGCTTATTTACAAAAACACGCAAAGAAGTCCCTTCTGACGAAGCTTCAAAAAATGCACAACTCCTCATACGAGCTGGGTATGTCTACAAAGAAATGGCAGGAGTGTATGCATATCTCCCGCTTGGCATTCGTGTCCTCGAAAAAATAAAGGCAATCACTCGAGAAGAGATGAACAAAATCAGTGGGCAAGAGCTCATCATGACCTCACTCCAAAAAAAGGAAATTTGGGAGCGTACTGACAGATGGAGTGACGAGAACGTTGATGTCTGGTTTAAGTCTGAACTTAAGGCAGGAGGTGAAGTCGGCTTCGGGTGGAGTCACGAAGAACCAATCGGTGAAATGATGAAGGGGTATGTATCGAGTTACAAAGACCTTCCGGTGTACGTCTATCAGTTTCAAACAAAACTCAGAAATGAACTTCGTGCGAAGAGTGGAATTATGCGTGGAAGGGAATTCGTCATGAAGGACATGTATTCGTTTTGTCTTGGCGAGGAAGACCACACTACTTTTTACAACGAGACCATAGAAGCCTACAAGCGCGTTTTTGAGCGAGTGGGTATTGGCGAAGATACATTCATTACCTTTGCTTCAGGAGGAGCGTTTACTGAGTTTAGCCACGAATTCCAGACTATCACCGATGCAGGTGAAGACGTTATTTACATCAATCGAGAAAAGGGAATTGCAATCAACGAAGAAGTTGCTACCGACGAGACACTCACCAATCTGGGTGTATCGAAAGATGAGCTCGAAAAGGTAACCACTGCGGAAGTAGGAAATATTTTTAATTTTGGACGGAAGAAAGCAGAAGACATTGGACTCACCTTTAAGAACGAAGCCGGTGAAGACATTCCTGTATGGATGGGTTCATACGGAATTGGAATCACCCGACTCATGGGAGTTATTGTTGAGAAGTTTGCAGACGAGAGGGGGATTGTCTGGCCAGAGAGTGTTGCTCCGTATCTCGTACACCTCGTAGAACTTTCAAACGGTGATACCGACATCAAAGACTTTGCAGATGGTATATACAATACCTTCAACGATAATGGCGTACATGTACTCTACGATGATAGAGATGCACGAGCAGGCGAAAAGTTTAATGACAGCGACCTCCTCGGTATGCCGTACCGCATCGTCGTGAGCAAGAAAACAAAAGAAGAAGGTCGGTTTGAAGTCGTAGAACGTAAAACAGGTGAAGTTACCTTTATGACCGAAGAGGAGCTCAGACAAAAGTTTCTAAACCTTGATTCATAAAAATGACATATTTCTTCGTTGCATTCCAGAAAAAAATTCTCACCGTATCTGCATACGACTCGTATTTTTTTATGTCTGCGCCTCGAACTATGTTCATTTTCAAGAGCCTATGTAAAGTGAAATCGATATGAAGAAGTTTTCCGGATACATCGACACTTTCCTGGGGTCACTTTCAACAGATATCGGAATAGACCTCGGAACAGCAAACACACTTGCCTACATAAAGGGTAAGGGGATTGTTCTCAATGAACCGACCATCGTTGCTATCAATAAAAAAACCGGACAGCTCGTTGCTGTGGGTAATGATGCAAAATCAATGCAGGGGAGAACCCCAGCGCACATCGAGGTCATTCGCCCACTCTTAAATGGAGTTATTTCTGACTTTGAGGTGACCGAAGAAATGCTCGCGTACCTCATTGCGAAGGTTCGTGTAGGAACGCGCTCAATCATCGCTCCACGCGTGCTCATTGGCGTGCCATCAGGAATTACCTCTGTGGAAATGCGTGCAGCAAGAGACGCAGCACGCAATGCAGGCGCTCGCGATGTATTCCTCATTGAAGAACCAATCGCCGCAGCAATAGGAGCGAAGCTCCCAATTCATAAAGCACAAGGGAGTATGATTATCGACATCGGGGGAGGTACGACAGACATCGCAGTAATTTCACTAAGTGGACTCGTTGCCGCAAAGAACCTTCGCGTCGCAGGAGACCACCTCAACCAAGACATTGTCACCTACATCAGAGATCAGTTCAAAGTCCTCGTCGGAGACAAAACTGCCGAAGATACGAAGATTGCACTCGCCTCAGTCGAGGAGCATAGCGAATCAAAAGAGATGATTGTGCGTGGACGTGACGTTGTTACGGGACTTCCGCGGGAAGTAGTCATCACTGACAGCGATATCAGAGAAGCAATCCTCGGTTCCATAAATGCGATTGTTGAAGCGACGCGTGACGTTATCGAGATTACACCTCCTGAAGTCCTCTCAGACGTTATGCAGAGAGGTATCACCCTCTCAGGAGGAGGAGCGCTTATCCCCGGTGTGCCGAAGCTCCTCGAGAGTGTTCTCAAGTTGCCGGTTGTCGTTGTCCCAGATCCGCTCCGCGCAGTAATGCGAGGCATTGGTACCGTCCTCGAGAATTTAGAAAATTATGAAGAACTTCTTATCGAACACGAAGGGGAACTTTCCCCGCAACTCTAAAAAACAAGGCGTCATACGTGATTTCGCTGTATTAGCCCTGATTGTTTTTGTCATACTCTTTTTCGGAAAGGGAGTACTCGGTTCACTCGTGTCCTTTGTGACCACCCCGTTTTATTTTGCGCGTCACTACATTGAGACATCCTCAGCGACCATCCCCGTCTTCATTCGAAGTCGTCTTGAACTCGAAAATCAGATTCATGATTTACAGCAGAAGATTGAATCAGGACAGGGGACAGAAACTACCCTCGGATATGTTATGGAAGAAAACAGAGAACTCCGAGCACTCCTCAGTGCTTCAAGTTCTCCACGAATTGTTGCAGGAGTTATCGCACAACCTCCGTTTAGCCCCTACGATACATTTATTCTCGACAAGGGGAGTCTAGACGGTATCGTTGTTTCAGCACCGGTCTACTATGGAAGTGGGCAGATAATTGGGTATGTTCGAGAAGTGAACGATAGACATTCATACGTACGCTTGTTTTCATCTCCTGGGGTTGAGGCGTCTGCGTATGTATTCGGCCCAAACATCTTCACCCGCACATATGGGGAAGGAGGGGGTGTGATTCATATGAGTATCCCCCAAGGGATTACGATTGAACTCGGAGATATTGTGGTGATGCCATCTCTCGACACTGGAGTCCTCGGAAAAATTACTGAAATTCAATCAATCCCCACAGAGCCAGAACAGCATGCGTACATTACGTTTGATATACCGCTAAGAGGGATACGTCTCGTGAGTGTCGGTACAACTCCTGTGCAGAAGATTACTTTTGACGAAGCGCAAAAAAATGTAGGCGAAGCAGAAAAGAAACTTTTTGAAATTGAACTTCCTCCTGATTATGTTGCTTCGTCGACGCCAAACGAAACGGTAGGGACGACGAGTGTTTCGAATCAAATACCATGAGAATATTTTCTTTCATTATTGTCGTCATTGCAGGATTGTTTTTACCTCTCCCGGTGTTTGTTGCCGTGGCGTTCGTGTACACGCTCTTTTGGCAGTCCTATGAGCTCTGTGTCCTCGCAGTATGCATTGATGCACAGTTTGGAGATACAAACATAGGGGTGTGGTATGTCTATACGCTTGCTACAATGCTCATACTCCTTAGCGTTGTGTATCTCAGACCGTACCTTCGCTTTTACGCATAACAGTATGAATTTCTTTCGAAAGAAAAAAAAGGCAGAAATTTCATTTGACGAGATTCTTCTCGACTCCTCAAACTTACCTTCGTTCAACACGGGGCGTATGGAAGGGCGTATGGAGCTCCCACTCAATCCACGGAGTATCTATGTCGTTGGAGGAGTCTTTCTTTTAGGTGCATTTATTTTCTCACTCCAGCTTTTCAACTTGCAGGTCATCCAAGGGGCAGAACTCTCCGAAAAAAGTGAACATAACAGGCTCGAGTCAGGACTTATCGTCGCGGAGCGCGGTATCGTGTATGACCGCAACGGAGAACTCATCGCATGGAACGAACTCGACGCAACCGGTCAGTATGATTTCCCTGTGCGCGCGTATACCGACAGAAGGGGATTCGGACAGCTCATTGGGTATGTGAGCTACCCACAGAAGGATAAGTCAGGATTTTATTTCCGCTCTGAGTATCTCGGACGAAATGGTATCGAAGAGACCTACGAAGACATACTCCACGGAGCAAACGGAAAACAACTCATCGAAGTTAACGTACACGGAGACGTCATCTCTAAGAGCGAGGTCAATAATCCAATCCCTGGGGGAGCTATCACACTGTCACTTGATGCGGGACTCTCAGAAGCGATGCACGACCTCATAGCAACGACGACAGAGAAGAATGGTTTCAGAAGTGGTGCCTGTGCCATTATGGATATTCATACAGGAGAAATCATTGCGCTCACAAGTTTCCCATCGTACGACCCTGAGGTACTCGCCGATGGAGACGATGGAGATTTAATTCAGTCATACAATGACGACACTCGCTTCCCATTTTTGAATAAAGTAATTGGAGGGGTGTATACACCAGGCTCAATCGTGAAGCCGTTCGTAGCATACGCAGCGCTTGCTGAAAACATCATTGATCCAAACAAAATTATTGTAAGTACTGGTTCTATTACGATTCCGAACCCGTATGACCCGAGCAATCCTGCAGTCTTCAGAGACTGGAGTAACTCGCTTGGAGCAATGACGATGCGTGATGCGATTGCATACTCATCGAACGTGTACATGATGACCATTGGTGGAGGATACAAAGACCAGAGGGGGGTGGGTATCACAAAGCTCGGCCAATACTTCAGAATGTTTGGACTCGCAAGCACTACCGGTATGGCTCTGAGCGGCGAACAAGAGGGATTAGTACCGTCACCAGAATGGAAGATGAAAACTTTTGACGACGAGTGGCGTCTCGGAGATACGTACCTCACCTCAATTGGTCAGTATGGTTTCCAAACAACGCCAATTCAAATGCTTCGTGCATACGCAGCACTCGCCAATGGTGGTACCCTCGTCACACCGCAGATACTCAAAGGTGAGCAAGGAGCAAAGATTGAACTCAATCTCCATGCAGATGATTTGAAGGTGGTCACTGAAGGTATGCGAAGAACGGTCATCCAGCAGGGAGGTACTGCACGTGCGCTCGAACGAAAAGATCTTGAGATTGCCGCGAAGTCGGGGACTGCAGAACTCGGAGCATCAAAGGCGCGTGTTAATTCTTGGATAGCAGGTTTCTTCCCGTACGAAGAGCCTCAGTATGCATTCATTCTTTTTATGGAATCAGGTCCACGCACAAACACTGTAGGTGCGGGGTCGGTGATGGGGAAGGTGTTTGAGTGGATGTCACTGAACCGCCCTGAATATTTTAAAAAAGATTAGCGCAATTGGCGCACTTCTTTGTTGAACTTCGTAAAATGTCACTCACTGTACCCGTGTACAGCTCGTTACATTTTACTCGTTCGCCGCGAAATGCATCCAATTTCGCTAATCTTTTGAAAAGTGATTTTGTATCACTCTTCAAACTCGAACGACATTAAAATTTAGAAACGTTATCGAAAAAAAGATGAAAGAATGTGGCCTAGAAATTACAGAGCGAAGCAACAATAATTTCAGGTCTGTCATATTGACTTCTTCCCAGAAGTCAATATGACCTGGAATTACCTTAATTATACACACGTTGACTTACACTCTGGTCTACGTATAATTGTGTCACCGCAGTCTAATGAATAAATAATTATATGAGTGAACCACGTGATTCGTTTTTAACACAAGAGAAGTTTGAAGAACTTAAAAAGGAACTCGACCACCTAAAGACCGTACGAAGAAAGGAAGTGGCGGAATCACTCGAGTACGCACGAAGCCTCGGAGACATCTCTGAAAATGCCGAGTACCAAGAAGCTCGCGACATGCAGGCAGCAATAGAGGAACGTATTCAGTACCTCGAACAAGTCATCAAGGAAGCAAAGATTGTTGCTAACCCAAAGAAAGGTGACGTTGTAGGACTCAGTTCAGAAGTAACTATCCAAAAAGAAAAGGAAAAGGAGACTCATACATACGTAATTGTTGGTTCAGAAGAAGCAAACATCCACGAACACAAGCTCTCATATCTTTCACCACTCGGTGAAGCACTCATGGGAAAGGCGAAAGGAGATACATTCACTTTTGAGACTCCTGGAGGGAAGCAGACATATACACTACTTAAGGTGACCTAGAGATTAAGGAGTGAAAAAGTGTGGGACACTTTTGCAAGAGGTTGTCGGTATTTTAATACCATACAACCTGAACAGCTTCTGTATGAAGTATGCGACTATAATTTCTGGTCCGTCGTTGCGTGCTCCTCGTAATGCATCGCAACGACGCAGAAGTAGCAAGCCATCAAGAATGTCTAAGACTTGGTACCTGAATACTTTAAACAACTTTTAAAATAAGAATAAAGAAAAGCATCCAAATTTGGGTGCTTTTCTTTTTTACACTAAAACGGTACTATAGCAGGCATGTCAGCACTCGATGAAATCCGCGCAGAGCGCCTAAAGAAACTCGCAATCCTCGAATCAAAAGGAATTGATGCGTACCCGCCAACAACCGCACGCACACACACGATTAGTGCCGCACTCGCATCATTCGAAGCACTCAGTACCAGTGGAGAAGTAGTCACTCTCGCAGGAAGAGTACTCGTTGTCCGAGGACAGGGGGCAATCCTCTTCATGGACGTACAAGATGGCACCGGAAAGTTCCAAGCAGTACTCAAGGAAGACGAAATTGAATCAAGTATTTTTGAATTATTTAAAGATGTTGTTGACCCAGGGGATTTTATAGAACTTACCGGAACACTCTTTGTTACTCAGAAGGGACAACAGTCCATCCTCGTCACGAATTGGCGCATGCTCACAAAGAGCCTCTTACCACTTCCTGATAAATTCCACGGTCTCCAAAATGAAGATGAACGTTTTCGAAAGCGATATCTCGACGTACTCACACACGATGAGCTTCGTGAAATGTTTGCACGAAAAGAAAAGTTTTGGGATGTGACGAGAAACTTCATGAAGCAGAAGGGCTTCATGGAAGTAGAAACACCAACACTCGAAGTAACGACTGGTGGTGCAGAAGCACGTCCATTCAAGACGCACCACAATGATTTTGACATCGATGTGTTCCTCCGTATTTCAGTTGGAGAGTTATGGCAGAAGCGTCTCCTCGCAGCAGGCTTTGAAAAGATTTTTGAAATTGGACGCGTGTACCGCAACGAAGGAACGAGTCCAAACCACCTCCAAGAGTTCACCAACATGGAGTTCTATCATGCGTACGCAAGCTACGAAGACGGCATGAAGCACGTAGAAGAGATGTACCGCACCATTGCACAAGAAGTGTACGGAAAGACAGCCTTCACCTATGGTGAGCATACATTCGACTTCGCCGATGAATGGAAGCGTATTGATTACAGTGAAGAAATTCTAAAGCAAACAGGAATCAACTTGAGCACCGCGTCACTCGAAGAGATTACAGAGAAGCTCAAAGACCTCAAGGTGAAGTATGATGGCACCAACAAGGAGCGACTCATCGATACACTCTGGAAGTATTGCCGAAAGAACATCGCAGGTCCTGCATTTGTTATCAACCATCCAAAACTCGTTTCACCACTTGCGAAAGTAGTCGACGGAAGGGGAGATGTTACCCAACGCTTCCAACCACTCATTGCTGGTACAGAAATAGGAAATGGATACACCGAGCTCAACAACCCAATCGACCAGCGCGCACGCTTCGACTTACAACAATCATTACTTGAAGGAGGAGACGAAGAGGCAATGATGCCTGACGATGAATTTATCGAAATGCTCGAACACGGTATGCCTCCTGCATGTGGATTCGGATTTGGTGAGCGACTCTTCGCAGTTCTCGAAAATCGTCCACTCCGTGAGACACATTTCTTCCCACTCATGCGACCAAAGATAGAAACGTCTGGAGAATAATTCTTCACACAAAAACCCCGAGGCCTCCGGCCTCGGGGTTTTTAGTTATGCACATATTTGTGGAACGCTGTGGTAGACGGTGGGGCAGAGTGGTATATAATGTACAAGTGGTGGGAGATAGTGGTAGACTATGAAAATAGTTTAACAGTATTGAGTTTCACGAGAACTTACGCATTTGCGTAAGTTCTTACAACAATTAGTCACATGTTAATTGGAGAGTACACACATAACATCGATGCCAAGAAACGGCTGTCTTTACCTTCCAAGTGGAGGAAAGAACTTGGTAAGAAGTTAGTAGTTACTCGTGGACTTGATAACTGTCTCTTTGTATATCCCTTGAAAGAATGGGAGCGCATATCTGAAAAGATATCGCAGCTTCCATTCGGTCAGGCGGATACGAGAGGGTTTAACCGGTTCTTCCTTTCGGGAGCGGTTGAGGTGGAGGTAGATACTGTAGGACGAATTCTCGTTCCTGATTTCTTAAAGGAGTTTGCAGGTCTCGCTACGAAAGTAGTACTTGCAGGTATCCATGATCGTGTAGAAATGTGGGATGAGAATCGGTGGAGTGAGTACAAGAAGCGTATTGAAGGACAAGCAGATGCTCTCGCTGAAAAGCTCGGAGAAATCGGTGTTCTCTAAACACAATACGAAGGGACTCATACACGTTATTTTTTCGCCACAGAAAACAACGACGTACACAGGTACGCTCGGTGTTCATGTGAAATCGATATACGTATATGACAAACAAAACTCACATCACTGTACTTGCAGATGAAGCGGTGGAAGCACTCGCGATCACAGAATCTTCGACAGTTGTTGATGCAACACTCGGAGCCTCTGGTCATGCGCGTCAGATTGTCTCTAAGCTCGGTACACACGGCACATTTGTCGGTATCGACGCAGACAGCGATGCAATTGCAGAGGGAAAGAAAGTTCTCGCGTCGCATAAGGGTACGGTTCACCTTTCGCAAGGAAACTTTAGAAACATTGATTCGATTTTAGATCTTTTACATATTGAAAAAGTAGATGCAATTCTTGCTGACCTTGGATGGCGCATGGAGCAGTTTAGCGGAAACGGAAGGGGATTCTCCTTCCAATACGATGAACCACTCCTCATGACCTTCGGAGACCCGAAGACCTATCCATTTGTCGCACGTGACATTTTAAATGAGTGGAGAGAAGAAGACATCAAGAATGTACTCAAAGGCTATGGTGAAGAACGTTTCGCCGGACGCATTGCACGCCACATAGTTGAACAGCGTGAAAAGGAACCATTCGAGACGACCTTCCAACTCGTCAAACTCATTGAGGATGCAGTTCCTTCATTTTACAAAAATGGAAGAATCCATCCTGCAACGCGCGCATTCCAAGCGCTACGGATAGCAGTAAACGATGAATTTGAAGCTCTTGAAGAATTTATCAAGAAATCAATTTCAGTACTTGCACCAGGTGGCAGACTCGCCATCATCTCATTCCATAGCACTGAGGACAGAATTGTTAAGCATCTCTTTAGAAATATCGCACACGATTACACAGGTACCGTTATTACCAAAAAGCCAATTATCGCGAGCAGAGAGGAACTCCTCCTGAATCCACGAGCACGAAGCGCCAAACTAAGAATTTTTGAAAAAAATGAGCAAATATAGCAAAACAACAGCATACAGAGACGAGTCGCGACTTTTCTATATTGCGCTCTCTTCATTTGTTATTGTGTTTGTGAGCTATATGTATTTCCTCAGTAGTTCAGTGATGAACGTGGTTATGCGGAAGGAAGTAGATACACAGATTGCCGCACTCGGTACAACAGTGGGTGATTTAGAAGCAGAGTACATCGAAATGCAACATTCAGTAAGTAACGAAGTTGCAACGCTACAAGGGTATGTTACCGTTGATAAAAAGATATTTATAGACAAGACCGAAGACACACTCGTATTATTACAAAACTAGTTGATTGCGCATGAAACGGGAGGCGGTAACAAGAATACGAGTAATCACACTACTCATAATGGGTCTCATGCTGTTTCTTATCGGGAGACTGTATTACATCCAAATCATTCATGGCGCTGAGTACCGCGAGAGCGGAGAGAATCAATACGTATATACCGTACAAGACCTTTTTAAACGGGGCAGTATTTATTTTAGTACTAAGGACAATGAGATGGTCTCCGGAGCAACGATTAAAACGGGATACCTCCTTGCTATCGACCCGTCAAAGATTACCGACGCAGAAGCAACCTATACAGATTTAAATGCAATCATTCCACTCGATAAGGAGATATTTATCGAGCGTGCCAATAAGAAGGATAAGACCTACCAAGAAATAAAGCGCGAAGTCGACAATGCTTCAGCAGATGCAATAGAAGCACTGGGACTGAAAGGGGTGAAGCTCTACAAGAACCAGTGGCGGTACTACCCAGGGAAGTCGCTTGCCGCACGTACCGTTGGGTTCATCGGATTTGATAGTGACAAGCTCGTCGGAAAGTACGGACTCGAACGGTACTACGAAGAAACACTCGTGCGTGACAACGAACACCTCTCCGTAAACTTCTTTGCAGAAATTTTTAGTAACCTCGGTGAACTCATCTTCGATTCTTCAGACGCAAAGGAAGGAGACATCGTCACCACGATAGAGCCTACGGTCGCCCGCAACCTCGACAAAGTGCTCGATGAAGCCCAAGCAAAGTGGGATAGCACATTAACGGGAGGCATCATCATCAATCCTAAGAATGGTGAAATCATCGCACTCAATGTCGTTCCGTCATTCGACCTCAACAATAGGTCTGGAGTAGATATTGAAACATTCCAAAACCCACTCATCGAAAACGTGTACGAGATGGGTTCTATCATTAAGCCACTCACCGTCGCCGCAGGGCTCGACGCGGGGGTTATTCGTCCTGAGTCAACGTACTATGACGCCGGCTTCCTCAAGCTTAGTGACTACACAGTAAAAAACTTCGACGGTAAGGGAAGAGGTACGGTTGCTATGCAGGAAGTGCTCAGTCAGTCACTCAACACTGGTGTGGCGCACATCGCTTCACTCCTCGGAAAGGAACGCTTCCGAAAATATTTCTACGGACTCCAACTCGGTTCTGAAACCGGAATTGATTTGCCAAACGAAGCACACGGTCTCGTGAAGAACCTCGAGAGTCCTCGTGAGCTCGAGTATGCAACTGCATCATTCGGACAGGGTATTGCCCTCACCCCAATCGCTACGGTGCGCGCACTCTCAACACTCGCTAATGGCGGAGTCCTCATTACTCCACACCTCGTAAAGAAAATTGAGTACAGCAACGGCACCGAGCACGAAGTGGGGTACGCTGATGGTGAACAAGTCTTCTCAAAGGAGACGAGTGAAGACATCACGCGCATGCTCGTGAAGGTGGTGGACAGCGCGCTCAAAGGAGGGAAGGCAAAGAACCCGTACTACACCGTCGCTGCAAAGACGGGTACCGCGCAGATTGCCGACCGCGAAGGAGGTGGATACTACGATGACCGTTATTTGCACTCATTTTTTGGCTATTTCCCCGCATATGACCCGCAATTCCTCATTTTCCTGTATACTGTTGAACCGAAGGGGGTACAATATGCGTCAGAAACGTTGACCGACCCTTTCATGGATTTGGTGCAGTTTCTAATCAATTACTACGCAATTCCTCCCGACCGATGATGAAACGTTTAAATTTGACGCATCTCTTCGTTGCTTCACTCGTTTCCTCCTGCGTAGTAGCAATCTACAACTTAGTCGGAAGCCGAGTTTGCGTCTCGACCTGCATTCAAATTTAAACGTTTCATAAGAAAATCTCGCATGAAAGAAATATTTAAAAAAATAGTAGTCGCCATCCTCACCTTCGAAGCGAAGATGCTTCTCAAGCGAACGCGACCACAGATAATTGCTATCACGGGAAGTGTAGGAAAGACATCAATCAAAGATGCTATTTACGAAGTGTTGAAGGGGAACATTCATGTTCGCAAAAGTGAGAAGAGTTTTAATTCTGAAATTGGTGTACCACTCTCTGTGCTTGGACTTCCAAACGCATGGAATAGTCCACTCCAGTGGTTCAAGAATATCATCGACGGAGCGCTCCTCGTCATCCACCCAGGTGCGTACCCGAAGTTGCTCGTTCTCGAAATGGGAGTCGACCGACCAGGTGACATGGACAAGCTCACTGCATGGATTCATCCGGACGTTGTCGTACTCACACGATTTCCAGATGTGCCTGTACACGTAGAGTATTTTGATTCACCCGAGGCAGTAGCGCGAGAGAAGCAGAAGCTTGCAACAGCCCTCAAAGCTGATGGAGTACTCGTCTACAACCAAGACGACGAAAAGGTCGCTCGAGTAGCACAAGACACCTTCCAGCAGAGTATTGGATACAGTCGGTATTCACTCTCACCATTCACTGCATCGGCAGACAAAATTATTTATGAAAATGGTGTTGCTATTGGATTTGAGTTTTTGCTCACCCATCTCGATAAAGCAGTACTCATGCGCGCAACAGGTTCACTCGGTGTACAGCACGCATACAATTACGCAGCCGCCGCCGCAGTAGCGTCAGTGTTCAACATTGGGATTGAGTCAGTCGCAGAGTCACTCCGCACACACCTTCCGCCACCAGGACGCATGCGACTCATTCCAGGTATTAAAGACACGCTCATTATCGACGACACATACAACTCTTCACCGACAGCCTCGGAGCGTTCACTCATTACCCTTGGTGAGTTGCGTGGGGTAAAGCGACGTATCGCGGTCTTGGGAGACATGATGGAGCTCGGTCAGTTTTCAATCCGTGAACACGAGCGCATTGGCCGTCTCGTGCCACAGTCAGCAGATATCCTCGTTACCATTGGGGTACGCGCACGTGGCTTCTCGAAGGGCGCACTCGACGCAGGAATGTCAGAAAAAAATATCTTTGAATACGATGACGCAATGAAAGCAGGACGAGAACTCCAGACCTTTATAAAAGCAGGAGATGTACTCCTCGTGAAAGGCTCACAGTCTATTCGCGCAGAGCGCCTCGTCGAAGAACTCATGGCAGAACCAGAGAAGGCAGAAGAACTCCTCGTCCGCCAGGGAGACGCGTGGAAGGAGCGCTAGAAGCCCCAAAAAGCCCCGTAGGCATAGCCTACGGGGCTTTTTCGTACGAGACACGTACTAATACGGGCGGAGGCCGTTATTACCCGCAGGATTGTATCTGCAGACCCACACTTCTGTCTGTATATATCCGTCAAAGCACATACTCACACCACACCCGACTTCTGTAGTATCTGCCCATACTATCTGGGTGTAGTGTCCACAGTCCTCACCGCGTCTGCAGGTATTTTTTGAGTAATTATAAAAAGTCTTTTCTGAGGCAAATCTTCCCACAACAAATGACGGAGTCTTTAGGTACGACGTTCCACTCGCGCCACCAGTCCAGTACACGTAGATATTTTCACCGTACTTTGTATGTGCGTCATGCTCCATGATGCATCCACGCTTCTTGAGGGTCGACGCCCATCCTTGTGCGCTTCGCGCAAGGGAAGACGACCAGGTGAGAGGAGCGACATCCACGAGTGCGCGCACTTCATTATGCGCATCGAGCATCTCACTCGTATTGAAAGGGGATGAAGGAGTAGTAGGTGTTGCTGGCTTCTCGACAATCGGTTGCGATGGTTTGATTGTTTCTGGAGTAATGGTAGGTACGTCGCTCACTGAAGGAGGGGACACAGTCTCGGTACTCGAAGCTTGAGCATCGGGAGGCATCGAAATAGTTTCAACGCGTGGGGTCTCGGCTACTCCTTCCTCCGTTCCTTGGTGAGTGGACTCTGTCATAGGTGTCTCGGTGTGAGCACTCTGACTAAGGACGGTGACGTTCTTGTTGTCTTCAAAGGGGAATCGCGCAATGAAGGACACTAAAGCCCACACAACAAAAAACGTCACCAGAGAATAGGCGAAAATTTTAGAATAGAAAACCCGCTTCCGTTTCATACATTTTAAGAATATCACAGAATGAGTCGAAGTGTCGGCACAAAAATACGTTTAATCTAAAGCGTATAGTGGGGATTCGCTGAGCGTGAGGCGCGTGTGCGTACTCAAGAATGCTACTAGAGTTTTGGCTTTCGCGTGAAGAAAAAGACTCCCGTTGCGACGAGTGCACCGAGCGTGTCGGCGAGCATGTCTTTCTGTGCGTCCCAGATGTCTCCCTGACTTCCGAGGTACGCAATACCCGCTTCAGGGTTTGCCAATGCCGCGTATATCCACTCAATCACTTCGTAGCTGAGTGCAACCATTCCAATCACAAATACCGGATACGTAAAAAGGAGGAATCGGTTTGCGACAAGTCTTTTCGTATAGAGCCACTCGGCAATAGGGAATGCGTAAAAGCCGACAGAGAAGTGTGCGATGCGGTCGAAGTGGTTGCGCTCAAAGCCGAAGAGGTTGGTCACGAAGTCGAATGGCACGAGAGCGAAGGTGTAGTGTCCGCCAATGGTGTGGAGGTATATGAGTACAAAGGTAAAGAGGTACGCAACGTTTGAGAAGCGAATATTCCGTGCATACAAAATGAGAATGACCGCGATGAGTATCCAGACGGTGAGATTTTCTACAAACCACGTCGGACGGTCGACAGGGCTAATCGCGAGAATGCTAAAGAGGACTCCATATATCACGAGGAGCGTAAAGAGTACTGGTGATGTTTTTTGCATAGGGTAAGTATAGCAGGGAAAGATTTGGAGTTTTTGTGCATAGGCAGTCTTTGGCAAACCTTGCCAATATATAAAATATGTGACATAGTCACATTCAAATGAATAATTTTAAGAAAGAAGGTTTCCGGAAGGGAGGCAGTAGCTTTGGAGGAAAACCAAAATTTGGAGGTACGAAGAAATTTGGAGGACCGGGACGGGGACATGATAGGGGACACGACCGAAGTGAGAGACCAGCTGGAGATAAAGAGTTATTCAAAACCACATGCACCGCATGTCATAAGTCGTGCGAGGTACCATTCCGTCCCTCAAGCAACAAGCCAGTCTACTGTCGGGAATGCTTCGCAAAAACAAATGAAGAAAATGACAGTCGTTTCGGAGGTGGGAATGAAGGTCGTGGAGGCGACTCGAGGAGAGATGCTCGTCCACAACGCACAGAACGCCCTTCATACCAAAGTGACGCACGACCTGCACGTGACACTTCAAGCGAAGATATGAAAAGACAGTTTATGAAGCTTGAAGCCAAGATTGATTCCATTCTTGAGATTTTGAGCAATCATAACCACAACCATAACCATAATCATACAGAAGGAGAAACAAGCCCACTCGCACAATCAGATGTGCCTGCTGATGAAACGCCAAAAAAGGTACGAAAGCCAAAGACGGTAAAATCAAAAACTAAAGCAAAAAAAGTAACGAAGAAGAAAGCGAAATAAATATCAGAGAAACCACCGTGTGACTTCGTCACACGGTGGTTTTTTAAGTCCCAATAAAACTCCCCTAGTCAAAGCGCAGTATTACAAAAAAGTCACCTTAACAGACAGGGTGATGTGATATATAATCCCCGTCAGTACTGAGTTCATTTTAATTATTGGAAGGAAGTAGCCAATGAAACGATACGTTTTCGCTTTTGTCCTAGCGTGGAGTGTTCTTCTCTCTACGAATGCGACCGCAAGTCAGTTTTTATGGAACCATAAACTGAAGCAATGGGTCACTCTAGAAGGAGAAATTCCCGACAATGAGGTGCATGAGTACATCCCACAAACGGAATTTGCTTTAGGCTTGTATCATTCCAACATTGAAGTAGGGATAGAACCCAATGATGCGCGTATCATCACGCTCGAAGAAGTCGTTCGTTTACCAAGTGTAGAGAAGAAGTAATTGCTTCTCAAAAAAAGCAAGGATGTATCCTTGCTTTTTTTATATTATTTTTTGCGTATGAGAGAAAGGGCAGTGAGTGCAATTCCTAAAATGGTTAGGATAGCACCAATAGGGAGGAACAAGCTCTCGTGCAAGAAGCCGTCAGCATCAAGATAGTTATAAAACGTTTCCTCTACAATGAGTGATAAGACTCCCAATCCAAACAAAATTATTCCAGTGGTTTTCATATACCTAGTAGTACACAAAGCGAAGCGGGGAAGTTGCGCAATAAAAAAATCCCAATCGATGTCGAAAGGGATTTATTGTAGGTTAGGGCGCGGATCGAGTCGATCCAAAAAGAACAATATAGGAAATGTTTACATTAGTGAGTTTGCGAAGTCGCAAACTCAAACTTGCGTAAAGATCAACCTATACGTACATAGTATTCCATTTTTAAAAGTTGTCTAGAGGGCAGGCTGGGGATAAGGGGAGTCAATTGGATTCGTTATTTACAAAGAGATTGGATACCTTAAAACCTATTTTAAATCAGTTGTGTATCTACACTTAGGGAACGAACTACATCCCAAAAATTCTCCTCGTGTACCACTCCGTATTACAAGATTATTCCCACACCGCGGACAGGTACCCGTTTCATCCCTGACGGTTATCTCATTGTTTGATTGAAAGTTACTCAAATCATTATCTAAGATTTTTTCAAGCATGGAACCATCAACTAATTCAATCTCTTTATCCATAGCAAAGGAAGTAGCATCTTTCGTAAATCTTCCCGTCGTCACAATAAATCCTCCCGATGCATTTTCAGCTGACATCAAACCATACATCTCTCTGATTACTTGCACAGGAACTTTCCATGCTTTGTAGTGTTTACACTGAACTAGGTATAAAGCGTCATCCTTTATGAGTTTAATATCGATACCTCCGTCTGCACCCTGAGCATTAATTAAGTTAACCTTGTAACCTTGTTTTTTAAAATATTCTGAAATCAAAAATTCAAAATCCTTCCAGTTTAATTTTCTTAGTGTTTCTTTTGCACCATTTGAGCTGATACTGCTAAAAATCCAAGCACTTTTTCCGCGCTTGAAGAGGTTCACTATCCCTCCAAAGACAAGGGCAAGAGGAATAAAGTATTTAAAAGCAATTCCAAAAATCATACCTACGACCACCCCTGGAACTTGGTTTGGCAAAAAAGCACCTCCTGGTTTTGGTATTCCTAAAGGGACAAAGATAAAAAGTAAAATTGCTACACCAACACTAATCCACCAAGGCAGTATTGAACTCATTTTAACAAGCTCCTCAAATACTTCCTCACCTGAAGATTTTCTGTAACGACGTGTCATAATTTTTATTTATATTCGTCAGTGAACA
>CAZWYM010000007.1:0-57305 GCA_964638425.1 uncultured Candidatus Saccharibacteria bacterium | reverse complement strand
TCTGGAATATAGATAGTTGCGTCATTTATTCTCTCAAACACAGTTCTAACATCCTCTACGACGTCGCCCAGACATAATAAAACCCCGCAAGGGGCTTTTATTATGTCTGGGCGGCTAAGCAAGCAAAAGGCTTTGCTTGCGTCAGGGAATCGAAAAGCTTTTGAGCTAAATTGCGACTGAAGGGAAGTAATATAGCCAAAAGGTATACTGGTCATGTAATGACCGATATTCCCTGTAAGAAAATCTTTCAGGAACTGCACTCGAAGATATTCTGAAAATAAACTTTCACAACCCTTCTCGTTTGTTCCTGTAGCCGCCCTAACGAGAATTTATCTAAAAGGTCCCTATAATCTGGGGATATTTTAGTTCTAGTCAAACGGTGCCTTGGTGAGAATAAATTTTGCTATACTTTTCATATGAGTTTTGAGCAACAAGCAAAATCAGAAAATGCCATAGAAGCTGAAAAAAGTGAAGGTGATAAAAAAATTGAAGAATATACATCACGTATTTTAGCGGGACAAAACCCCGCATATGTTTTGGATGGATTACCGGAGTCTTGGGTTAAGAAGGTCAATGAATCTTTATATAGCAATTCTGAAGTTTCAGAGAATGATATCCCACCGCAGTATAAAGGGGTAAGTAGTGAAGCGCTTGAGGTTATTTGGGCAGATCAAAACAATATCCCTTTGCAATTGAATGAGGGCGAACAAGAAAGATCAAAAGAGATACTGAGAAGGAAGCAGATTGTTGAGGTGCTTCGCATTAACGAGAAGTATACGATTAATTCTGGAAGGGAAACAAAATCGGAGGATGTACAGAGCGCCCCTAAACTAAATCTTGAAGAAAGAAAAAAACTAAATGGTTGGTCGGCGAGCTATGAATTAGCAAAGATAGCAAGAGAACAGGGAGTGGACTTGTCTAGACTTTCCCGTGAGAGCTATGCTGAGTACGCCATTCAGAATGCTTTAGCTATTGATGATGCGCAACTAAGGGTTGCTCCGTGGCAAAGAAATATGATTTCTGTTGAAGATATTGTGAGAGAGAACAAGGAAAAAATGACGAGTATCTCCGAGGAGGTAGATAAGGAGTTTTCAAAATTCTGTTTTGACATGCTTAAAAAGGCTGGCGAAGAGGATAGGTTTCTTACTGAAAATATTAGAGTAAGACAAGGAACCAAAGATTCCAACTCATGGCTTTTTTTCGGTATAAATAATGGAACGACCATTGAAAGTGAAGAAACATATAAGTCATATATTTCAGTTAAGGATCTGAATACTCTGACTCCAGATAGGTTTAAACAATTTATGATTACACTCCGAAATTCTGGTTTCAATGGTGATATTAAAATTTTCCAAGATTTAAAGGGGCAGGGAATAAAATTAAACGACCAAATTGTTATGCACGGAAGTTCTCAAAAGGACGCAGAGACGGCACTTGAATTAGGTAAAGTTTTTTTTGGTGATGATGTTGATCAATGTAGTATGGGTAAGGATGAAGTAATTGATGGTGTTAACACAAGTTATAGTCAAATTCTTTCTAAAAAAATAAGCGACGCGATTCACAAAATGTAGTTCTTTGAGAGAAGGGAATAGAATATGGGTTGTTGGGGCAGTCCAAAAAGGGCACATCAAGAGGTGATATAGTAGTATCTTATCCTTTATATTCTTTATGAAATCACTCACCCAGCACTTTTTCTTCTTTCCGGTACTCGTTGCCCTCGTCGCGTTCGGTATCGTGTGGTCAGTTGCAGGAGTCGAGGCATTTTTTCTTGTGGTCATTCTTTCAATTCTCGAAACGACCCTTTCGTTCGATAACGCAGTCGTGAATGCAAAGGTCCTTGAGCGTATGAGTCCGCTCTGGCAAAGACGTTTCCTTACCTGGGGAATAGCAATTGCTGTTTTTGGAACACGGTTTGTTCTCCCAATTCTCATCGTGAGTGTCGCACTCTGGATGTCGCCATTCTCGGTAACCATCCTTGCGTTTACTAAACCAGAAGAATACGGACATCTCCTTGAAAGTGTTCATGGTTCTATCACCGCATTCGGCGGGATGTTCCTCCTTATGGTATCGCTTAAGTATTTTTTGAATCGAGCAAAGCAAGTCCACTGGATACAGAGTATTGAACGTCACCTTGTGAAATGGGGAAGGATAGAGGCAATTGAAATTGCTATTGCACTCACACTTCTCGTCACGGTGTCATTCCTGACACACTTTGAATCAAGCTCCATACTCATCGCGGGTATTATTGGTCTCCTTCTCTTTATTATTATGGAAGGTATCTCAGGAACACTCTCACTTGAATCTGAGGGTGTTGTCGCGAGCGGAGCTACACTCTTTGTGTATCTCAATGTCCTCGACTCAGCATTTTCACTCGATGGTGTTGTGGGTGCGTTCGCGCTCACGAGCGATCTTTTGATTATTGTTGTTGGGTTGGGTGTTGGAGCATACTTCGTGCGAGCACTCACCCTTCACTTTGTGCAACAAAAGACACTCGCAGAATTGGTGTATCTCGAGCACGGTGCGCACTGGGCAATCCTCGGTCTCGCTGTCGCTATGTACGTGAGCCTCGTATTCCCTGTACCGGAAGTAGTTACCGGACTCGTTGGTCTCTGTTTCGTTATCCTTGCGTATCGATCTTCACTCCTCAAAATCAAGAAAAAATAAGTACTCACTTGTAACAGTGAAGTTTGCAGAAAATGGCTAAAATTCAACTCTGAAATAGACGGACTTGTTTCTCCAGAATATACTTGTCATAATTGTGTATATGGAAAAATTTAATGCACATGTAGAGACCAACAGGAAAGAACCGGTCATTGTGGAAGAACGATCTCTTGAGTCAATGAGTTCTGTTGAACGTTTTCAAGCATCACTCAGTGAAAAGATGGCAGAAATAACTCGGCTGCAGGAAGCGAATAAGCAGTACCCTGGGCAGGGTTTTGACGAGGATGCTGAAGAAATCAAGGCACAGCTCCATGCGGAACTCGATACTCTTTTTGATAAAGGTTCAGAGGTGAATCCATCACAGAGCAATCTTGCTTAGTACCAATGAAGCGTATTGTCGTAAACGACCGAATGCAGGAAGGGTATGTGTATGAACGCACACAGCCAGTTGGGAAAAATTTTCATCCTGAATTCAAACCGCAACTCACCCCAAAGGAAATGCTCGAACTTGGGGTTTTTGGTGGTTTGTATATGACGGATTGTCGGGAAGAGTTTCCACGTGCATGGTTTAAAGATGCGAAGCTTTCTCCCGACGGCAAACAGCATGCAGAACTCAATTATTTCAATATCAACGCGAGCCAATCACTCAGGGTATGGCAGGGGAAGGGATGGATTCATCCCGATGACCCCCGTGGGTGGTTTCAGTGGTATGCGCGGTACTACATGGGGAGGCGCCACAATGATGACGAAAGACAAATAAAGCGCTGGAAGGCGATGGTCCGACACGTCGGCCAGGTTGTGTATGGGTGTCGGAAAGGAGATGTTCATTGCCGAAGGAGACAGCGCCAGGCACTGCTCCATTGGGCGTATGATAGTCGTGGAATGTAATTCAATACAGCTACATAAATTCTGGTACACTAGAACGTATGGATAAGAACGATACTATTGGCGCAATGATTTTTATTTTTGCAATTGGCGCTGGGCTTGGATACTACCTCGCCCGTATATTTTTTGGAGTGTAAGGTCTTTTTTATCGCGATAAGGCATTATTTGTGGTGGTCTGTACCTATTTCCTGTAGAAGCGTGAATGTGTATACTTTAAGAGGCAAAGGAACTCGCCATTATTTTATTATCATTTGAAGTACACATATGAAATCACTTATTGAGGAATTTAAGGGATTCGCAATGCGAGGGAACGTCGTTGATCTCGCCGTTGCAGTAGTCATTGGAGGTGCATTTGGCAAAATTGTCAGCTCACTCGTCGACAATATTATTACTCCTGTCATCGGTCTACTCCTCGGAGGTATCGATTTTTCAGGTCGCGCAATCGCTATGGGAGACGCGTCAATTACATACGGAAAGTTTATTCAATCAGTCGTCGATTTTATTATCGTTGCGTTTGTTATCTTCCTCGTTGTGAAGGGAATGAATAATATGAAGAAGAAAGAGGAGGCTGCACCAGCAGTTCCTGCAGAACCGAGCGAGGAAGTTAAACTTCTTCGTGAGATTCGAGATTCACTCCGAAGATAATCGAAGTTTAGGGTATGAAAACACCCCGCAAGCGTAGCTTGCGGGGTGTTTTCTATACTTCAAAACATCCCCCTGCTTGGCGCAAGTCTTGCAGGTGAGGTGTTTTTATTGCTATCCACACACACCCTGAAAAAATGTGTAAATCTCTCGGCCGAAATACGGCATTTTATATGGATTTACATTACAATCTAGCCGTTTGAGTCATTTTTTGTAAATCACCTGTGCGTGGTATTATGCATGTAACACACGCACATGCTCTTCGTGTGACCAATAGAGACATCCATATTTAAACCACCTTGGAGGTAGGTGGCATATTAGAAACACATCTTACTGTGACGTACATGAGATGGGTGAATTATTAGCCTCAAATGAATTTCGATCTATGATCACCACAATCATAAAAAGAAACGGAATGTCCGTGCCTTTTGATCCCACAAAAATTGTTATTGTCATGAAGAAGGCATTTGCTGCAGAGCAAGTACCCGTCGATGACAGTACACTCGAACAAATGACCGGTCGCGTCGTCGCAAGCCTCAATACCCTCTGCGAAGGGAAGCCGGATTGTCCGACTGTTGAGAAGGTACAGGATCTCGTTGAGAATACACTCATGGAGCGAGGCTATTTCGGAGTTGCGAAAGCATACATCCTCTACCGTTTCCAACAGAGCGAAGAGCGCAAACAGGAGGTGGTCAAAGAAATTGAAGAGCAACGGCTCACTATTGAGCGAACCGATGGAAGTATCGAGCAATTTTCTCGCGAGAAGATGCGCGCGTATCTTTCTGAATTTACCTCTGGATTCGAAAAGGAAATCAACATTGATGATGTTACCTCACAGCTTGAACGAGAAGTGTATGACGGAATCAAGACCTCAGAAATGGCGAAGCTCGTCACACTCGTCCTCCGCTCACGCATCGAAGAAGACCCTGCATACTCTGTGGTTGCAGCACGTCAGCTTGCACGACGTATCGCAGACGAAGCGATTGGAAACATGAGTGGTGTGCCCGCGAGCGAACGAGCGACTGCGTATCGAAATGCATTCATTCGAAATTTAAAGTTGGGTGTTGAAGCACGAAAGTATGATCCAGCAATGCTCTCTTTCGACCTTGAAAAGCTTTCTGCGGCACTCGAACCAGCACGTGATGACCTCTTTAAATACCTCGGTATTGAAACACTTCACGACCGATACTTTGTACGTGTTGACGGGAAAGGTCTCATCGAGACACCACAAATGATGTGGATGCGTATTGCAATGGGACTCGCACTTAACGAAAAAGACAAGGAAGCTCGCGTTATTGAGTTTTATGAAGTGATGTCACAAATGCAGTTTGTTCCGTCGACACCAACACTCTTCCACGCAGGGACACTCCACCCGCAACTCTCTTCATGTTATCTCAATGTGGTTGAAGACGACCTAAAGCATATTTTCAAAGTGTACGGAGATAATGCAATGCTCTCAAAGTGGGCAGGGGGGATTGGTACGAGCTGGAGCAAGCTCCGCGGTATGGGAAGTGTCATTAAGGCAGCGGGTATTACCTCACAGGGAGTTATTCCGTTCCTCAAGATTGCAAACGACGTAACCGTTGCTATCAATCGTTCCGGACGTCGCCGAGGTGCAACATGTGTGTACATGGAAAACTGGCACATCGATTTTGAAGATTTCCTCGAGCTCCGCAAAAATACTGGAGACGAACGACGTCGAACACACGACATGAACACAGCTGCGTGGGTTTCTGATCTTTTTATGAAGCGTGTACGTGAAGATGGACAGTGGACACTCTTCTCACCAGATGAGACACCAGACCTCACTGAAACCTACGGAAAGCGATTTGAAGAGCAGTACGAAAATTATGAAGAGATGGCTGACCGCGGAGAAATCAAACTCTTCAAGCGAGTAAAGGCACGAGATATGTGGAAGAAGATGCTCGGCATGCTCTTCGAGACAGGGCACCCATGGATTACCTTCAAGGACCCATCAAACATTCGCTCACCACAAGACCATGCAGGTGTAGTACATAGTTCAAACCTTTGTACCGAAATCACTCTCAATACATCAGCAGACGAGACGGCAGTATGCAACCTCGGTTCAATCAATTACCCATTGCACATTAAGGGAGGTGCGTTTGATGTCGAGATGGTAAAGCGAACCGTTGCAACAGCAATGCGTATGCTCGATAACGTTATCGACCTCAACTTCTATCCAACAATCGAGGCGCGGAACTCAAACATGAAGCACCGTCCGGTTGGTTTGGGTATCATGGGATTCCAAGACGCGCTCTACCTCCTCAATATCCCATTTGCATCTGAAGAGTGTGTTGCCTTTTCAGACAGTTCTATGGAGGTTATTGCGTACCACACTATCCTTGCTTCAACAGAGCTTGCGCGTGAACGCGGTGCGTACCAGAGCTTCAAGGGCTCAAAGTGGGATCGAGGTATTTTCCCCGTAGACACTATCGCGCTTCTCGAAGAAGAACGAGGAATTTCTACTGGTACCGATAGTACCGAACGACTCGACTGGAGCATTGTCCGAGAGGCGGTGAAGCAGTACGGAATGCGTAATAGCAATACAATGGCTATTGCACCAACAGCAACTATCGCAAATATCGTGGGCGTTATTCCGGGTAACGAACCGATATACAAAAACATCTACGTGAAATCAAATATTTCGGGAGACTTTGTTATCGTGAACTCATACCTTGTTGATGACCTTAAGAAGATTGGTCTCTGGACAGAAGAAATGCTCAGTGCGATTAAGTACAACGATGGAAGTCTTGCCGATATTCCAAGCGTTCCTGTTGAACTCAAGTATAAGTACAAGGAGACATTTGAAATCGACATGCGTTGGCTCGTAAAATCAGCTGCAAGTCGAGGGAAGTGGATTGATCAGTCACAATCACTCAACATTTTCTTCAATGGTACCTCTGGTCAGGAACTTTCAGAGCTATACATCTATGCATGGGAAGCAGGACTCAAGACTACTTACTACTTACGATCACTTGCTGCGACACAGGTGGAGAAATCAACAGACAGCACAGCAGGTACACACCTCAGAAAGAGTGGCGATACAGACCGGGTTGCTGATGCAACCTTCTCACCAACCGTTATTCCAGGAACAGCGTTTGTGAAGGCTGAGGTAAGTGCAGCTATACCAGCTCCAGTGCTCTCACCGCTCTCAACTCCATCTCC
Organism: uncultured Candidatus Saccharibacteria bacterium; assembly: GCA_964638425.1. Taxonomy (GTDB): domain Bacteria; phylum Patescibacteriota; class Minisyncoccia; order Phycocordibacterales; family UBA918; genus Damh-18. Next base: position 49,931 of record CAZWYM010000007.1, on the reverse strand, counting down.
ATTCACCAAAGAAATTCGTGAAGAAGCTGAAAAGGTAGAAGTGGTACAGAAGCCGAAGGTGAAGTTGCATGTGGCGGATGAGGGTATTTGCGAGTCTTGTCAGTAGAGAAACCAGGAAATTCGGCAAACTTCTTTGTTGAAACTGCAGTTTTTTCTTCACCGTACGCAATGTACGGCTCAATCATAAACTTTGTTTCGCCTCGAATTTTGATCAAATTTCCTGGTTTCTGAAGGACAGAAAAGCGCTTCTCTGTGAAAAGAGAAAAAATGATATACTTTGCCTCCAAATGTCGTGTTAGGAATTAAATACATAAATTAGTATGGCCATTAGAAAAAATGCACCACCAGTAGATATCAACCAACGCCGTGCGATAAACGGAAAGGATGCTGATGTGATTCAGCTCTACCCGATGAAACATAAGTGGGCGTGGGAGTACTACAACGCAGCAAATGCGAACCACTGGCTTCCAACAGAAATCAGTATGCAACTTGATATCGAGCAGTGGAAATCAACGACAGTACTCACAGAGGATGAACGACATGCATTTGAAACCGTACTTGGCTTCTTTACGACAGCAGACTCTATCGCTGCGAACAACATTGTTGTTGCAACATACCGACACATCACGAGTCCAGAAATTCGTATGTACCTCCTCCGGCAAGCATACGAAGAGGCAATTCACACACATGCCTACCAGTACATTGTTGAGTCACTCGGTATGGATGAGTCAAAGATTTTCAACATGTACCGCGAGCGAGACGCTATCTACAACAAAGCAAGTTTCATCTTGAACTTCAACGACGGAATCTTTGACCCAACATTCAAGACGGGAACATTCGAAAGCGACCAGAAGTATCTCGAAAACCTTTGCGTGTTCTCTCTCATTATGGAAGGTATCTTCTTCTATAGTTCATTTGCGGTGGTGTTTGGTTTCCAGCGACAACACAAGCTTACCGGAAGTGCAGAGCAGATTCAGTACATCATGCGTGATGAATCAATGCACCTTAACTTCGGGTGTCAGCTCATCAATACCATTCGGGAAGAACAACCTGAGCTTTGGACACAGGAGTTCCAGGACAAAATGATTGGATACATTCGCGAAGCGGCACGCCTTGAGTACACCTATGCGCAAGAAGTATTCCCAGCAGGAATCTTTGGAATGAACGCAGCAGGTTTCCGTCAGTACATCGAACACATTGCTGACCGACGACTCGAGCGAGTAGGGCTCCCAGTACAGTTTGGGGTAGCGAACCCATTCCCATGGATGAGCGAGGCAATTGACCTTCCAAAGGAAAAGAATTTCTTTGAGACACGGGTTACTGAGTATAAGACTGGTGGCGCGTTGAACTGGTGACCAGAAAATAAGGGGCAAAGCCCCTATATTTTCTGAGTCCGTCACTTTTTCGACCGCAGGGGAGAAAAAGTGACGAAAGCAATCCAATGCTTACGTAAGTTTATAAGCATGCTGTACTATTTCTGATCTGCCTGCCTTTTCTTCCAAAATGAAAAAGTGGGCAAAGTTTTTTCGACCACAAAGAAGAAAAAGTGACGAAAGCAATCCAATGCTTACGTAAGTCTATAAGCACTCTGCATCTCGGCATCAAGAGATGCAGAGAGTCACAATAGTACAGTTAACTGTACTATTGTATAAAAACCCCACGAGCGCTCCTCGCTCGTGGGGTTTTTATTCACATCCATCCCCCCCCACACACATATATAACGCTATACTTATACGTATATAAGTAACCACACACTGTTATGTTCTTTAGACTCTCCCTCACACTCTCCCTCACACTCTCCCTCACACTCATTCCCGTGCTCTCCTTTGCACAGGAGGATCTCTCTCTAATGACCGAAGCAGAGTCGAAGGCGCTCTCAGAAGAAGATAGACAAATACTTGAACAGGGAGGTGTTTTTGATGGATCTGATCAGTTAGAAGAAACCATACAGGAAGCACAATATGCAAAAGATGCACTCCCGCAACCGCTCGATACACAAAATGCTAAATATACAGGTATTGTCACAGGAAGTGAGTCACTCAGCTGTTTTGCAGAGTATGTTCAACAGAGTATTGGTGTGAGTATGGGTTCAACAAAAGAATCCTATACCCCAGGTAGTGGAGTGACCTTTAAAGGTTCTCTCATAAACAATAATCCTTATACCATCGTAGACGGAACACTCCTCATCCGTATAGGGAAGCGTTTAAGTGATAATGATGGTTCTGGGAACAATCAGGTCACTGAGTTTTATTATCCAGAGAAAATCCATCTCAAGCCGAATGAAACAAAACCACTCACCTGGACTTGGACAGTTCCAGTCGGCCTCTCTGAGGGTGAGTATGAAGCACAGTATTTCTTTTTACTTGATGAAAGGTTTCACATCAGTGGTCTTCCATTCACAAATGAAGTTGTGGCAGGAAATACTACTTTTAAGGTAGAGGCAACAACACAAGAACATGTTAAATTTGATAGAACAAAGTCAAAAGTAAATGGGAATACATATCAACACGTAGGAGATTGGCCTTTTATAGAACCAAATGAGAAAATAGTTGTCTCGCAAACTCTTACGAACCCTACCAATCAATCAGTGACTCTCCCGGTACGTGTCACTGTATATGATTGGGGTGGGCCAAGTTTTGAATACATGACTGAGAGTCTGATGCAAACAGTTACCATCCCTCCGAATGGGGAGAAAGTAATTTCACATACTGTTACACCAACAAGGACATCTGTCTACTACGTAACGATGCAGACTGAGCTTGAAGGGAGCCCTTCTTTTATTGCTGCTCGCGTGCTCGTGAAGGATACCTCACGCCCACGTCTCGCATTTAGTGCACTTCGACCAACAGCAGAAGATCCTGCAAATGGAAAATTCGTCATTTGCGCGCATAATGCAGGTGAGGCAACGACGACACCAACACTCGAAATAATTCTTACCAATTCAAAAGGAGAAACGATTGGTTTCTATACACACAAGGACCTTCCACTCAGAGGTGAAGTTCGTGGTATTGGAGTGCAATACGCAGGATTACCATACGAAGAAGGGGTTGGTATTGAAATGCGACTCAAAAATGGAGAACAAATTATTGATACCTATAAAGCCGCATATACTTGTGCCGATATTCTCGGAAGTGATACCTGTGTTTTTGAAAAGAGTGGACCAGATGTTGTTCAGTTGGCACCAAAACCAACTCATACAAACATACTCTACGTGCTTTTGGGTATACTTTTCTTAACCATACTTGGTGCGATACTCTTTTGGTATAAGAAGAAAGAGAAGAGTGAAATTGTTCCAACAACGCTTGCGCTCATATTTGTTGCGGTCAATATATTCTCAAGTAACATCACTACAGTGGAGGCGAGTTATAACCAGAAGACTCCAACATCTGCAGGGAATTATCATTTCGGAGATGGTGTCGATTGGACAAATGTTTACTACACGGTTTCTGCACTCCATCGTGTGGGGATGACTTCTGGTGATTATACAAATGAGGTTGGAGATGCTATTAATTTTGTGCACCATCCAGATGACCCATTTTTTAATATTACAAGTAGTTTCTACCACTGTCCTTATGGGTCGTGGGTTCCAAATCCCTCAAAATACTATACTTATAATACAGCAACAAAAAAATGGGTTAAAGATACTAATTCCGGGGATATTATTTATAACGAAGACGATAGTATTTTATACACAAATTATACGTGCGCATCGTTATTTGTTGATGGAGTACGACCAGCTAAGTGTATCCCAAGACTGGGACCATCTAAATACGTTACAGGACCATATGCTGGGACTACTTTCTACCCTGTTAAACTCTACCGTGCTGAATCTGGTAAATGGTATGGTAAGAAAATATTAGGGGATGAATTCCTAAATTATTACGCGTTCGGCGCAGTAAGTGCTCCGTATACGGTAGTCGCGTATATGCCCAGTGCATCAATGACATCAAGTAACCCTGGAGTAGTGAGTTGTTCTGGTATGAATTGTGTTGCAGTAGCACCGGGCAGTGCAAAATTAACGGTGTCCATTTTAACGTCAAAATTTTTCTTTTATAATGTGAAAAAGGAAGCAAAAAATACTAATTTAGGGTGGCAAGATTATACAGACATTCATGCATACATTTACCAACATGGAGTTCTTCCTGCAACTTCTGCCTCCTGGGACGTCACCGTCGTAAATAATCTCACTCCAGAAAACGGTTCTTGCGGAATTGCAAACGGAGAAACATTTAGTTCTTCTCCAATACTCAATCTCTGTACCACAGGTCTAGCATCTGGGGTTACTGACAGTGGAAGCGCATACAACTGGAGCTGTAACGGAGCAAATGGTGGGACAACAGCCTCTTGTTCTGGAACAAAAATTGTTTCGATAAGTGGTTCATGTGGTGGTGGTGTAAATAGTTGTAGTACAGGCACATTCGCCGATGTTTCAGACAATGCAACTAACTATTTTTGGAACTGCAATGGATCGAATGGCGGAATGAATGTAGCCTGTACTGCTCTAATTCCACAGTGTACTGGGTCTATTCCTGCTAATGCATCTGCATACGACGCAGAAGAATCAAGTGGTCTTAGTACGAGTGTCGCATGGACACAGGCAGCTTCAGACACAGGATCAAAGTGTGAGTATCGATGCAACGGTGGGCATCTCTGGAATGGATCAAGTTGTGTGCAACCAACAGGAAGCTTCACAAACGTTACTCCATCATCAGGGCCTAGTACACCACTCAGTGGTGGTACAATAGTTGCCCTTACATGGACTACACAAAACACTACAGGATGTACGGTACAGGTTACAGAGAATAACAGTACGATCAACGATGTGTGGACCAATATTACGAGCGGTACTCGTACTACCTCACCGCTCTACACGAACACGCAGTACATACTTGCGTGTGGAAATATTGCCCTTGATGCTACCACAATCTATGTGACTACCATCCCCGAACTCACCGGCACACCACAACGTGTCCCACAGGGAGAGGACGTCACCCTCACTTGGAATACCCATAATGGTAACGAAGCAACATGCAGTCTCACTGGAGGAACACTTAGTACAAACCCACTTAATCCAACAAATGGAGATGTGAACACCGGATCAACCGTAGTCACTGTGAACGCACAAACAACATACACACTTAGTTGTCCAAATCCGCAAGGAGGTGCACCACTCACAGATACTGTACTGATTGAGATTGTGCCGGTTGGATTTGAGACATGATGAATTTGTATTAGATAGATGAGAAGAGAAACCCCCGCGCCGTAGGCGCGGGGGTTTGGTATACTAGTACGATGCGTTTAGGAATACTTCTTTTGTTGCTTATTGCCACCCTCTTTGGCAGTGGGTACTGGTACACCATGTTTCAAGGGGTATGTGCGACACCAATTCACTATCGAATAGGTGAGATTGACTCACGCTTCACCATTAGCAAAGAAGAGCTTCTTCGTGTTGCAAAAAAATCTGAAGACATGTGGGAGGAGAGGATTGGACAAGACTTGTTCATCTACGATGAAAATGCAGAACTTCCAATTAGTCTTATCTTTGATGCGCGACAGGAAAACGCAGACCGGGAAGCAGATATCCGCGACGACCTAGAAGCAAAAGAGGGAATGACCGAATCAGTAGCGGCACAGTATGAAAGACTCATTGCGGAGTTCCGCGCACTCAAGAAGAAATACGAATCTCGAGTAGTTTCGTACGAGACAAAACTCAATGAATACAACGAAACAGTAACGGACTGGAACGACAAGGGTGGAGCGCCGGAGGGGGTTATTGATGAACTCACCGCAACGCAAAAATCCCTTACCCAGGAGCAGGGAGAAATTGAGGCACTCTCACGAAAGTTAAACGCACTTGCGTCAGAGCTTAACGCCATTGGAGCGAAAGGCAATTCGCTCATTACGGATTACAATTCAGTGGTAAATAAATACAATGCAGAGTTTAGTGAGGCAAATGAATTTACCCAAGGGGACTACACAGGGGAAGCAATCCACATCTACCAATTTGATACCGATGAGGAATTACAGATTGTGCTCGCGCACGAATTTGGGCACTCTCTCTCTTTGGATCATGTGCAAAATGAGCAATCAATCATGTACGCAATAATGGGAGGGCAAAAATTAAATGAAGGATTAAGCAGTGAGGATACCTTAGAATTTAATAGGGTCTGCCAGCAGAAGAACACTATACTGAGTACCATTCGCGCAGTAGTCCCGTTTTTCTAGTCCCTTGCACGCCTCTTTTTAAGGTGTACGATAGATAAGAATATTAATTAATAAATCGTTTTACCATGTTTCAAGAATCATACATGCGGAAGATTGCTGCGCTTGTCGGCGTTATGGCAGTCGTAGCGCTCATGGCGTATACATATAACACCATTAATCAAACTAAATATATGTACGGAGGTCCGACAACCGTAAGTGTTGTTGGTGTCGGAGAAGTGTTTGCCACACCAGATATTGCAACATTTAGTTTCACTATCGAAGCAAAAGAGGCTGACGCTGTCACTGCACAAAATAAGTCAGGAGAAACTATGAACGCGGTTCTTGCGTATCTTAAGGAGAAAGGGGTAGAAGAAAAGGATATTAAAACAGAGTACTACAACCTCACACCACAGTACGAATACCCACAAACTGTGTGTACACAATGGGGATGCCCACCACAAGGAGAGCCAAAGCTTATTGGATACCAAGTGAATCAGTCAGTTTCAGTAAAGGTTCGAGACACTGCTAAGGCAGGAGAACTTGTTTCTGGAGTTGGAAGCAAGGGGGCAATGAATGTAAGTGGTCTTACCTTTACGATTGATGACGAGGAGAAACTTATGGCAGAAGCGCGCGAGAAGGCGATTGCTGATGCAAAAGTACAAGCAGAAGCACTCGCAAAGAACCTCAATGCACGAATTGTGCGTATGACTGGATACTGGGAAGAGCAAGGAGGGTACCCAATGCCATACGGAATTGGTGGGGGAATGGACATGGTGAAGGCTGACGCTGCAGTGAGCGAAATGAGCCGACCTGCAGAACTCCCAACTGGTGAAAATACAATCACTTCACGAGTTAATATCTCATACGAGATTCGATCAAAGGGGCGATACTAGAAATAGGGTCAATACAGAAAACCCGCGACCGAAAGGTCGCGGGTTTTCTGTATGGGTGCCCCATCTTGACAAGACCTGTATGTCCAGTATGATTGTAATTAATCGCCCGCAGGGGCGTTTTAATTTTGCTAACCTAAATTATAAAAACATGAGTGGATTCATCAACTACCTGAAGGACACTGTTGCAGAAATGAAGCATGTGTCATGGCCAACACAGAAGCAGTCAATTGTGTACACAGCACTCGTTATTGCAATTTCTGTCGTCGTCGCACTCCTTGTTGGATTTTTCGACTTCGGTTTTTCAAAAGGACTCGATTGGTTTATTAAATAAAGGTTTATTAGATTTTACTACAATATAGAGTAGGACGAGTGGATGGAGCTGGTGCTTCAAAAAATTCATTAAGAATAGAATTTTTTGAAGGCCTAGGTTTTCTAAACTCGTAACACTCGTAAGAAAAACTGGCATGGCTAAACAACAAACAACAGGGGAGCGTCACTGGTACGCAATACATACATACTCAGGGTATGAGAACGCAGTTGCTCGAAACCTTAAACAGCGAATCGAATCTCTTGGAATGGAGGATAGGATTTTTGATGTCGTTGTTCCAACAGAGAAAAAGATTCGCGTGAAGGGAGGAAAGCGAATTACTGAAGAGGAGCGAATTTATCCAGGATACGTTCTTGTGGATATGATTGTGACTGATGATTCTTGGTATGTTGTACGTAACACACCACGAGTGACCGGTTTCGTTGGAAGTGGAACACAACCAGTTCCTCTCCAAAAGGAAGAACTCGATGCACTCATGAATCGAATGAAGGAAGATGCTCCAAAGCACCATGTAGATCTTGCTATTGAGGATCTTGTCATGATTGTTGACGGTCCATTCAAAGAGCTTGAAGGAAAGGTTGGAGAAATTGACACCGCTCGCGGAAAGGTAAAGGTTCTTGTCTCTATGTTTGGGCGTGAGACTCCCGTGGAACTCGACTTCCTCCAGGTGAAGAAAATATAAGGGCTTATCTTGCAAATACTCTATTTTTCTTGTACGATACCCGAGCTTCAAGGAAGTTTGGATATGGACCAAATTTCTAACAAAAAATTTAATTTAAAATACCGTGGCTAAAAAACTAGTTAAAAAAATCAAAGTCCAATCCGTAGGAGGAAAGGCGACACCAGCTCCACCGCTCGGTCCAGTACTCGGTCAGGCAGGTATCAACATCGGAGAATTCGTAAATCAATTCAACGAAAAGACACGTGACCGAATGGGGGAAGTGGTACCTGTTGAAATCAATGTATATGATGATCGAAGTTTCGATTTCATCACCAAGACTTCACCAGCATCACGTCTCATCCTTAAGAAGATTGGAAAGGAAAAGGCTTCTGGAAAGAACCTCACCACCAAGACCGGAGATATCACTCGTGCACAAGTGCGAGAGATTGCAGAAGAAAAAATGGCAGACCTTAGCGCAAATGACATTGAGGCTGCTATGAAAATCATCGAAGGAACATGTCGCTCAATGGGCGTTCATGTTAAGGACTAACATGAACGGAGGTTGTCGATAGTTTCGACTGAAAGGAGAAAATATCATACAACCTGAACAGCTTCTGTAAACTTTTATCTTCGTAAACTCAGAAAAAGTTTTCTGTCTTCACTCACTCGGTCATGATAAGTCTTTATATTCATTCGACTTCTCACGACACTCGTTCGTTCGACAGTAAGGGATAAAGTGATTTAAAAAACGCTAAAATGAAAACCCACAAATCTGTACGATTTGTGGGTTTTCATTTTTATTAAAAGGCGTATACTGCCAGTGGGCAAAGCGCCCGTTTTTTGTTTTTTCAACAATGAGAAGAGGGGTATTATCGTGAATCATCAACTCACAACAACAAGTGGTTTAGGTTTTCAAGCTCGTGCACAAGCAGAACAGAATGTTCTCAAGGGGACGAATCTTGATCCGTTTCATTCCATCACAACTTTCTTTAACCAATTCAAAGGGAGACCAACGATTGTTCCAATACTCGTTTGTCAGGGTCAATTACTGATTGTTAAATCGACAAAGAGTGGATCATGGGGGTTTCCACAAGGTGGTATCAAGACGAGTGATGGGACGCTCATGTTTGCAGCACTCAGAGAGGCTCGGGAAGAGTTAGGTCTATCCGAAAATCTTTTAAATATCTCCAAAAGGAAGCTTCTTGGAGAGTATGTGAACCCAGTACCAAGGGATCGTAATTTGGGGTATGACTCTAAGCATATGGTGCTTGCAGTCCTTCCTGTCTTACGACTGGATTTTGTAAAACTGAATGATGAAAATTGTGAGTTTGCCTGGGTTCGCTCAGGTGAAGAAATGATTGAAAAAATAGGTGAAAGTATTAACGCTCGCAAAGTTAAGCTTCAAGCAACAGTCGAAGCGGTAAACAAACTTTGGGAGGAAAACTTTCTTCCGTGGTCTTGCGAACGACAAAAAGCTTTTTCGTTTTCGTAAACCTGCTCTTTTAATCTAATAAAAAGGACATGAAATAATTCATGTCCTTTTTTATTTCTCGAGTGTCTTCCAAGAGAAGGGAGGAATCTCATCGAGGTGCGCCTCTTCCAATAATGTCCGCGTAAACGAAGTGTACTCAGGGAAGAAGGAGTCTGCATCTGCATCCTCAGCCTCAATAATAGTGAGGTAGAGTCGGTCGGTGTAGGGGAACGCGTCATGGTATATACTCGCCCCTCCAAAAATAAAAATTTCTTCAGGCTCAATTTCCGAAGCGTACGCAATCGCTTTTTCGAGCGAGTCAAAAACGAAGCATCCCTCAATGGTAGTTTGTGAATGTGAAATGACGATATTCGTACGGTTTGGAAGAGGGTGGCCAATAGACTCATATGTCTTTCTCCCCATGATAATAGGGTGCCCAGTCGTAAGCTCTTTGACACGCTTTAGGTCAGCAGAAATACGCCAAATGAGCTCATTATTCTTTCCGAGTTCTCGATTTCGCCCTATAGCAGCAATAATGCTCAGTCGTGGTTTGCTCATGGTGCAAATTATGGCACATTTTTGAATTACTCGCCCTTGAGGCTTGGGGTTGCGTTCGTTATACTTCATAACATGTCAATTAACGCTGGTATTTTTGGGGACACTACAAGCTTCGAACATCGGTACATTCCTGACCACAAACGACTTGAGGAACTTGTGGTGTACTGGAAAAAACTAGGACTCAAGATAGTGCTCACCTCGGGCACCTTCGACCTCTTTCATATTGGTCACGCGCAATACCTCGAAAAAGCAAAAAGCTTTGGTGACCTTCTCATTGTCGGAGTAGATAGTGACGCAAAGGTTAAGGAACGAAAGGGCCCACACCGACCAATTGTTCCTGAAATGGAGCGGGTACAGATACTGTCACACTGCCGCCATGCGGATGTCATTATCCTGAAGGGTGCAGAAGACCCGAAAAACCACCTCATAAAAATTGTCTCACCCGACGTGCTCGTTGTCTCTGAATCAACAAAACACCACGAGAATGAAGTAGATGAAAAAGCCCAATACTGTAAGGAAATTATTGTTCTTGAACCGCAATCAGAAACAAGCACCAGTGCTAAAGTTCGCCTCATCCAAATAAGTCACAATAATCATGGAGAATAAAATTGTTGGGATAGCATACATCCCCGTTTTACATAGTGGGTACCTGAAGTATCTCCTCGAACTAGAAGAGCAGGATGTCGAGGAATTGTATCTTGTTTCAGACGATATCCTCGTCTCCCATGAAGAACTCGATTATATTAATCGAAAGGATAGACTCCGCGCACTTCCACACGAGATGATGATGGAGCTTATTGGAACGGCAACATCTCTAAAAGTTTTTTCACTCACCACGGCAACAATTTTTGCCCTTCATGAAGATCGAGCACAGATTATCGCACCGCGGGAGGATATTAATGAATTCATCATCGAAACCTATTTTGGTGGACATCGCGTGACGTATAGCAATGTTTTCTTGCGCTGGCATAAAGATAACGTAGGAGAAGACACAGCGCCCCAGAGCGCGGTGGTAGAACTTTCAAATTTTCAAAAGAGTATTACCGGAAGTATGTTTAAGGAGGCGGAGATGAGTGCAGACTGGTGGCGACAGGTAGGGGCTGTCTTGGTGAAAGAAGGAACTGTTGTCGCTATTGCACATAACGAGCATATGCCTGAAGAGGAAATGCCCAATATTGTGGGTGATACGCGCGCGCTTTTTAAAAAGGGCGTCAACATTAACTATGTCACCTCAGCGCATGCAGAAGTGGGAGTGCTCGGTGAAGCAGCACGGCAAGGAATATCGACTGAAGGAGCAGAATTATTTGTTACCGATTTTCCGTGCCCATACTGCGCGCGCCTCATTGCAAAAGCAGGAATCAAAAAGGTGTACTACGCACGAGGGTATGCAGTACTCGGAGGGGACACCTTCTTTGAAGATATGCATATTGAAATTGCTCGCGTGGCAATCCCTGAATAGCAGATAAAAGAAAACCGCGTTCAAAAATGAACGCGGTTTTTTATGAGGGTTGTTCAGGCGTTTCACCACCTTGATATCGTTTTGAAAACTCAAATGAGCGAACCATATTCTTCCTCTGGGATTCTTCAGATTTGAAGACGGGGATACGCACTTCTCCAGCTTTGTTGGGGACCCAGAGGTTGAAGTGCAGATGCGGTACGGTGCCTGCATTGTAACGCATATCACCAAAGCGCATGAAGAGCATTCCCCCAGGAAGAAAGAAATGCGTTTCGATAAGACGCATTATCCCATGAAGTGCCAACCATCCACTCTCGCTAATTTCACAGAGCTTTCGTGAGTGGTCAGTAGAGGCAATGAGGAGCATCGTGTCGAGTGGGCGGTCGTTCGGAAATGCATTATCCATGACCCGCCAGTAGGCGTCTTCATAGATGACGAGATTCACTTTTTCATCAATGGTACAGAACGGACATACCTCCCCCTCAAAACGCTTCCGCATTTCATAGTATTGAGCATAGCTACCACATCCTTCAAGGCAAAACATTTCTTCTTGGGTAAGAACATGTTTTTTCGTCATTAGGTGTTCTCCTTTTCTAAAAAACAAAAGGTCAGAGAAATCTGACCGCTTTTCGCATTATGCTGGAAATAAATATAAAAATCAAACCTTCCAACCAAGCTTCACACGAATTGCCTCTGCGTCCGCATTCTGCTCTTTCCCCACAATAAGCTGTGCATGGAGGTGAGCCACGCTCCCACCGTTGTATGTGTAGTCGCCAAACCGAATGAAGAAGCTTCCTCCAGGGATGCTGTATTCCTCAGTAACCCAACTGAGGAGGCGAAATAAATCCTGACCAGCTTCTGGGGAAACCTCAGCAAGAGTGGTGATGTGGGATGGTTTGTATACAAAGAGGAAGTGAAGCTTCGTACCTTCGTATGGGCTCATGTTTGTTGTTACGAACCAGTGGTCCGATTCTTTGATGATGGGTTTCGGGTGGTATTTTGTAAAATGTTCAGCACAAAACGGGCAGACACCATCTGCTTCTATTTTAGCCATGAGGTTTTTTTGTTCCTCAGTGCGGGCATTTTCATGATTGAGGCCTGCTTTTGAAAGAGTATTCATGTATGTTTTAGACTGCGACAGGGATACCACGCATAGACTCACCTGCATTGTAATCAGAAAGTTCAAAATCAGTTGCGCGGATAGCGAAGATGTCTTTTGTCGGATTATTAAGGGTTACGGTAGGGAATGGTTTCGTTTCTCGAGCAATAAGCTCCTCAACCATTGGGATCTGGTCTACATAAATATGCGCGTCTGAAATAGTATGAATGTATTCGTACGCCTCGTATCCCGTTGCTTGTGCGAGCATCATGGTGAGCGCACCGTACTGAATCATATTTGAAGGAACGCCAACAGGTACGTCGCCAGAACGCTGGAACATATGGAGCGTTAGTTTGCCGTTAAGGATTCGGATATGGAGCCAACCGTGACAAGGACACACAACTACTTTTTGTTGCTTGCCGGTACCGCGGATTGTGTATTGAGGAACCCAAGGCGAAATGAAGTGTGTACGAAGTTCAGGGAATTCTTGTATCTGCTCAATAATGTTCTTGAACTGATTGTACGTTGGTCCCTCAGAGGTAGGGAAGTCGTGGAATGCTCCACCGTATGAACCAGGGCCAAGGTCGCCCTCTTCAAGTCCTCGCTTTTCGCATTTCTCTTTCGTTCCCCACGGAGTCCAAAATTTACAACCAAATGATTCGAGAGCTTCGAGTGTTCGAGCGCCATTCATGAATCCGCAGATTTCACCGATAGCTTGTTGCCAAAAACCTTTCACACTTCGTTCAGTAATCATTGGGAAGCCATTCTCGAGTTTGAAGTGCATTGGGGTGGCTCCCATGAGGGTAAGAGCGTCAGTTCCTTGTCTACTTTCGACGCGAGTTCCTTTCGCAAGAATCTCACGGAGGAGATTTTTGTACTGTTCGTCCGGTGTTCGTTCTGCGTATGGCTTTATCATACCTGTAATAATAGCCCTTTTGGTGGATAGCATCAAATGGTGGTACCATTATGGAATGGAACTGAACGACTACCAAATTAAGTCTCGAGAAACAGCGCTCTATGCAAACGTCGGGAAGAATTTTGTCTACCCAACACTCGGACTCGCCGGAGAAACAGGAGAAGTCGTTGAGAAAATTAAAAAGCTCATTCGCAACGATTTAGTTACCGACGCAACACACATTGGAGAAGAAAAAAGAGAGGAGATAGCAAAAGAAATGGGTGATGTCCTCTGGTACCTTGCTCAGCTCGCGACCGAGCTTGGTGTATCACTCGATGATATTGCGACAAAGAACATTGAAAAACTGCAGTCTCGAAAGGACAGAGGTGTGCTTCATAGTGAAGGTGATAATAGGTAAATAAAAATATGATCTGACACCCATAAAACCGAATATAATTAATTACGTAAACTTTTACCTATGGAATACAATCACATCAAAAATCAAGACAAAGAAATATTCGACGCACTTATGGGAGAAGAGGCGCGAGAGGCGCGCGGACTCGAACTCATCCCAAGCGAAAACTATGTGTCAAAAGCAGTTCGTGAAGCAAACGGTTCTGTCCTCACTAATAAATATGCAGAAGGATACCCAGGACGACGGTACTACGGAGGGCAAGAATACACTGACATCGTGGAGACTATTGCTATAGAGCGTGCCAAGAAGTTATTCAACTGCGCGTTTGCAAACGTGCAACCACTCTCAGGTGCTGCAGCAAACGTCGCAATGTATTTTGCACTTCTTGAGCCGGGTGACACCGTCCTCGGAATGGATCTTTCACACGGAGGACACCTTACTCATGGACACCCAACAACCTCAATCAATAAAGTCTTCAACTTTGTTCGGTACAAAATGAAGGATGTGAATACAGGAGAAATTGATTATGAGCATTTGCGACAAGTAGCGCTCGAACACAAGCCAAAGATTATCCTCGCAGGCTTCTCTGCATACAGCCGAGAACTCGATTATGCAAAGTTTGTTGAAATTGCGAAGGAGGTAGGGGCGATTACTGTAGCAGACATGGCGCACATAGCAGGTCTCATTGCGGGTGGGGTTGCGCGAAATCCTTTTGAAGATGGATTTGATGTCATTACTACCACGACACACAAGACACTCCGCGGGCCTCGAGGGGGAATGATTCTTGTTCGCGAAGATGAAGAGATTGCAAAGAAAATAAACAAGGCAGTATTCCCTGGACTTCAAGGTGGGCCACATATGAACCTCGTTGCAGGTAAGGCGGTTGCGTTTGGGGAGGCACTCACACCTGGCTTTAAGACGTACGCAGGACAAATTCTCAAGAATGCAAAAGCAATGGAGAAAGTATTCCATGATGCAAACATCCGCATGCTCGCAGGCGGAACATCAAATCACCTCCTCCTCGTCGATGTGTTCGGGTCACTTGGAGTCACGGGGAAGGAAGCTGAAGTTGCGCTCGACGCGATTGGTATCACCCTTAATAAGAACATGATTGCCGACGAGACACGAACAGCGATGGATCCGTCAGGAATTCGTTTCGGAACACCCGCACTCACGACACGAAATATGATGGAGGCGGAAGCAACACGTGTTGCCGAAATCATGATTGAGCGGCTCAAGGATATACAGAATGAAGAAAAGAAGGAGACCCTTCGCGCAGAAGTTGAAACACTCTGTTTCAAATTCCCCGTACCGGAGAGTTTTGTATAGATGAGGGGTAAAACCCCGGTCCCGTAGGGACCGGGGTTTTTTGATGTAATTGACACGAACAACCCACCATAGTACGGTCTATGCAGATTTTTCCGTTTTTTGAAATATGAAAGGAAGGTGTCTATGCTCCAGAGATTAGAATTGTTACAAGCAGCAGAACAGCTCCATGCTCAGAGCTTCGCAGTTATTAACGCGTATGACGACCGACAGTCCTCAGAGCTTCAAGAAAAACTCTCGTATCTCATCGAGACCTACGGGTTTGACCTACTCAGTCAATTTTCGTATGCAATCGAAGAACGTCCTGACGGTTCATTCGAACCAGATGATGGCTTCCTCGATGTCGGGGGTAACAAAAGCGTGAACGCGTATGGTCATGAGAAGGACAGGAAACGGATATTCCATTTCCGACCCGCTCTGTCACTGCTCATCCCAGGGCAGTTGCACTCCTCGTTTGATTACGGCGAGCGCTTCCGGGCTGATCTCATTGAGTTTCTTCGATTGAGTGAAAAGGTATACCTCCACCATCAGTCCATTGCGCGGAGACTTACCCAAGCCTTTGATTCACTGGGTGTTGTGCCATGCAGTTTTGAAAGAGAAATTGATAAAGCATTACGTGACCCCATTGCGACTTCACGTTCTGTTTTACGGCTGCTCGATTATCCTCCCTATGAAAATGAAGTTAAGGCAAAAGTCCATTTTGATAAATCATGCCTAACGCTTCATGCAGGCGATATTGGAGGTGAACTCTTTGCCCGTCTTCCTAATGGAGAGGAGAGAGCCATCTCACCAAGGAAAGGTCAGATGATTGTTTTCTGGGGAGTAAAGGCGCGCGTTCTAGTGTCCAAGCATGGGCATGTGCTTTCGCCACTTGCGCATGGTGTTCGTGGGAAGCCGAACGAGGTACGGAAGGCTGTTGTTTCGTTTTGGCATACGAACGAAGTTCTGTGGGATGCGCCAAAAGTCATGTTTTAGTTCTTATGAAGGTCAAAACAACACGCAGAATTTTGCGTGTTGTTTTTCTTTGTATTTATTGACACGTAGTATGCATCGTAGTACTTTTTATACAGTAGTTCCGTACACGAAGCTGTGTATTTTGTACAACAACCGTATCTTCAAAGGGGAACGATATGAACACACGAAGAAAGGAGCACGCTTGGACTTGTGTTGCTCTTGTATGCGCATTGGGGTATTGCTGGTATGTTATTGACCACATTAATGAATGTGCACGAGAGACAAATGCAAAATTCAATCAATTGAAACAGGTTGATAACAAAAAAACAGTTCTCACCAAAACCATTTATTGGTACGGTGATGAAACACACAATTTAGATTTCAGGGCAGTTTCTAAGACATAGTATGTTTTAGAAAGAGTAGCTTAAACCCACATGCAGAGCATGCGGGTTTTTTCTATCCCCCGAGAGATACGGTACAATGAGAGCATCCTATCTAGCATGGAAAGTATTATTTCGCTCTACAAAGCAATCATTCGCTTCGTTCGCCACCACTGGCTCACGACAGCTTTTTTGCTCGGATTTATTCTCGACAACCTCACCCTCACACGCGTTGATCAAGTCTTTGATAATGTCGTTCTCTTGAGCTACGTCATCCTTGCGATGATTTCAATCATGCTCCTCTATGCGGGTATTGCTGAGCGCTACGGCGAGAGAACAAATCTGTTTTTAAAATCGAAGGCACCGATACTTATGCAGTACGCCTTCGGAGGACTCCTTTCAGGGATGCTTATTTTTTATGGGAGGAGTAGTTCCATTGCCGACAGCTGGCCGTTCCTCTGTGTTCTCCTCGGAGTTATTTATGGAAACGAGACTATCAAGGACAGGTCAGGACGAATGGTGTACAACCTCGTCATATTTTTTACAGGGCTCTTTGCGTACGTCGTTCTCATTGTCCCGGTTGTTCTCGGGAAGATGGGTCCGCTCATCTTCGTTGGGAGCGGAGCGCTCGCGCTCACCATTATGTATCTCTTTTTTCAGATACTCGAAAAGATTGTTCCAAATTTTATAGAACTCCAAAAGCGAAGTGTCGTCTTTTTTATTGGACTCATCTACATTACGCTCAACTTTCTATACTTCACTAACATCATTCCGCCGATACCACTTTCAATGAAGCACGTAGGTATCTATCACAATGTGGTGCACCTCGAAAACGGAGGATATGAACTGACACACGAAACGCAAGAATGGTGGAGTACAAACAAGGACTCAGACAACGTATTCCACTACAGCAAGGGAGATTCTATCTACTGCTACGCATCAGTCTTTGCGCCGGCACGTCTCGCTATCGATGTGTACCACCGGTGGGAATACTATGACGAGGCGAAGGGTGATTGGGTAGAGCATGGGAGGTACCAGTACTCCATCGAAGGCGGGCGAGGTGAGGGGTACCGAGGGTACACCTCCATTGCAAACTTCCGCGAAGGGGAGTGGCGATGTACGGTTGAAACAGAGCGGGGACAGGTAATTGGAAGGGAGACATTCACCGTTGCGTCAGGAGTCCGCGCTCCGCTCACAACGCGAAAAGAATGATTGGGGCGAGGCTTCCCAGAATAGCAAAGTCCTTGTATTGTGTTTGGTATGGAATCAGAGATTCGAAGCGCTATTAATACAACACTCCGTGACCTCGGCATTGATACCGTTGATTTTGTCGTGGAGCACCCCGGAGATATTTCGCGGGGTGATTACGCAACAAATGTTGCAATGATTGTTGCACAAATTTTGAAGAAGAACCCACGCGAAGTTGCCGAGCAACTTCAAGGAGCACTTGAAGGAAAAATTCCCCACATTGCAAAGGTGGAGATGGCTGGTCCTGGCTTTATAAACTTCACCCTCGCGAAAGAATACTTCCCCTCAGTCACCAGTACCATTACTTCAGAGGGAGATACGTGGGGGACAAACAGCACCCTTGCGGGAGAAGATATTATTTTTGAATACACGAGCCCAAATCTTTTTAAGCCACTCCATATTGGGAACTTGGTGGGAAACATTGTGGGTGAATCAATCTCACGCCTTTTTGAAGCAGGTGGAGCGAAGGTGCATCGTGTGAATTATCCTTCAGACATTGGGCTCACCGTTGCGAAGGGTGTGTGGGGACTCATCTCGATAAAGGGTGACCCGCGCGATATCAATCAAATAGGTGAAGCATACCGAGCAGGAAACGAAGCGTACGAACGCGGAGGAGAAGAGAAGGATGCTATCGAAGCAGTTAACCGCGCGCTCTATAAGGGGGACGACGAGGCACTTAATACACTCCGCACACAAGGAATCGAAACTTCGCGAACACACCTCGCAGAGCTGTGTCGTATGCTTGGAACCACATTTGATACTGAAATTTTTGAAAGTGAAGTGAGCGAAGCCGGGACACACATCGTGAGAGAACATGTAGGGGACGTGTTTGAGGAAAGTAACGGAGCGGTCATCTATCGTGGTGAAAAGCACGGTCTCCATACACGAGTGTTTCTCAACTCACAGGGACTTCCTACCTACGAAGCAAAAGACGTGGGGAATTTTTCACTGAAGCAAAAGAAGTATCCAGAGTGGACACAGAGCTTTGTTGTTACAGGAGGAGAACAGCGCGAGTATTTTAAGGTGCTCATCGAAGCCCTTAAGGAAGTGTTCCCAGATGCACAGAGTAAGCTCATTGCGCATATCCCTACAGGCTTCCTTACCCTCACCACAGGGAAGATGTCCTCTCGAAAGGGGAATGTCCTCACGGGAGAATCCCTCCTCGCTGAAGTACGAGAAGAAGCGGGGCATCGGGCAGAAGAGAGTCGTGCAGATGATAT
Organism: uncultured Candidatus Saccharibacteria bacterium; assembly: GCA_964638425.1. GTDB lineage: Bacteria > Patescibacteriota > Minisyncoccia > Phycocordibacterales > UBA918 > Damh-18. The sequence goes on along the minus strand of CAZWYM010000007.1, from coordinate 30,823 downwards.
TGAAACCCTCACCGAAATGGTTGCGGTTGGCGCACTTAAGTACCAAATCCTGAGACAGGGTATTGGTTCTGATATTGTCTTCGACAAAGAACGAGCGCTTTCACTCGAAGGTGACTCAGGCCCGTACCTCATGTACACACATGCGCGCATTGCTTCTATTGAAGCCAAGGCAAAAGATGCAGGTATTAAGGGAGGTGTAGCAATCACCCCAGAGACTCCATACGATATTGAAAAGCTTCTCTACCAATTCCCAGAAGTAGTGCTGAAGGCACAACAAGAGCGAGCGCCACATCACCTCGTTGTATTCCTCACTGCGCTCGCGAGTGCGTTCAATGCATTTTACGCGCACGAAAAGTTTGTCGACACTGAAGATGCGCTTGCTCCATACAAGCTCGCCCTCGCGAGCGCGGTCCGCACTACCCTCAAGAACGGACTCCACCTCCTCGGCATCAAAGCTCCTGAGAAAATGTAAAGTGAGATACAGAGCGTAGCGACAATATCGAACTTTTACAGGAACTCGTAGATACTTTTGAGGACAAAGCGAAAAAGTATCACGAGTTGTCGTATACAAAAATAAGAAGCGACTATTGCAAACTTCCTTCCCGATTTTCTTTTCATAATGAAAATCACTGGAAGCATCACTTGAGGACAAAGCGAAAAAAGTATCACGAGTTGTCGTATACAAAAATAAGAAGCGACTATTGCGAACTTCCGTCTCACTTTTCTCCGCCAAAGAGAAAAGTGCTAGACGTGGTTAATTTTGTAGATAAATCTACTCACCCCCGCCTCGGCTATATACTATACCTATGCACATTTCAAAACGTCAGAAGATGAGAATCCTATTTCTTGCGCTCGCACTCCTCACCATTTTTCTCTTAGAGGGGAGTACCATTCCTTTTGCAAACGAGCGCGCGAGTGACGACGGCTTTTTTCCTGTCGTGAAAGTAGTAGATGGAGACACCATCGATGTGCGCATTGCGAACAAGGAGGAGCGGGTTCGTCTCATTGGTATCAATACTCCCGAGACCGTCGACCCCAACCGACCGGTTGAGTGTTTTGGTATTGAGGCATCAAACAAAGCAAAAGACCTTCTCGAAGGGAAGCGTGTCCGGCTCGAGGCAGACGCATCACAACAAGAGCGAGACAAGTACGACCGATTACTCCGCTTCGTCTTTCTTGAAGACGGAACAAACGTGAATGCACTCATGATACGTGAGGGGTACGCGTACGAATATACATACAACCTCCCATATAAGTACCAGACCGAGTTCAAGGACGCAGAGCGCGACGCCCGCACAAACAGTAGGGGATTATGGGGAAGTGAGTGCCGGTAGTTGGGATAAAACTTTGAAATATTGACAAAATACTGAAAAATTATTCTAACTTTGAAACGTAGTTTTTCATGGTATGCTCCGAATATATGTATTCGAGCAAACATGCGTCGTACACATTACTCCTCGCCCTGAGCGTCTTTTTTGCTCCCCTCGCTCCGGTCTTTAATGCTCATGCGCAAGAAGCATGTGGAAGTATCTTCGATCTCTTTGGAGGGGTCGAGACTATTACCTCTTGTACAGATCCATTTCATAAGACAACTGATTTAGTTTCCCCATACACTCTATATATAAATGATCTTCCCGTTACCGATGGAGGTATTGTTAAAGTTCTCCCTGGGGGTAGTAATAACTATCGCACTGAAGGGAATTCATTTCTTCCAGGAGTTAATATTATTTTTTACCAGCATGATGGTTTGGACTATCGTGCCATAGACACTAATGCCTTAGGCAAAACAGAGGCAGATTATCGCAGACTCGCAGAAGCGTACTTTAGTCCAGATGTTGACCGGGAAGCGTATGTTCAAGCTGCAATTATTCGGGACGACGGAAGTTACGACGAAGCATTCCGAAACACATTGTACGGGTTTCTCGATTATGTCGATGCAAACTTTGTGTACGTATCTCCAGCCCTTCGTGCAGGTACCTACACCCTTGTATACACAGAGTACGACTTTATCCTTGTCCAGAGGAGTTTTATTGAAAAAATTATCGACTGGATTGTCCCAACAGCGTTTGCTCAAGTAACGTATCGGCAAAACATTTTTACACTCACGTTCACGATAGTAGAAGAGGAGCCACAACCATTAGGTGCATCGAGTGTGCTTTTCTTGCCAGGTATTCAAGCAAGTCGATTGTATAAAGACGGACTCCTTGGAACAGAAGACCAAGTCTGGGAGCCGAATGGTAATCAAGACCTTCGTCAGATCTCTATGAGCGAAAGCGGTGTGAGTGATAATGCAATTTACACGAGAGACATAATGGGAGAGATATTTGGTATTACAAATGTCTATCTGGGATTCTCTCGATTTATGGACGGGCTTGTTGCCGATGGAATCATCCAGAATTGGAGGTCATTTGCATATGATTGGCGATATAGTGTGGTTGATGTCGCAGATAGTGGGACTGCCTATGAGAATGAAATAAAAGATGCTGTTGCTGAAATTGAACGGCTTGCACAGGATTCCTTTTCAGAGAAGGTTACTCTCGTGGGGCATTCTAATGGAGGGCTTGTTACTAAAGCAGTCATGCAACGATTGGAACGTGAGGGGAAGACAGGCCTAGTAGATCGTGTTGTGTTTCTTGCTACACCGCAACTCGGAACCCCAGAAGCAATTGGCACAATACTCCACGGATATGACCAAGAAAAGTTTGGCGGATTGCTCATAGCTGATGAGGTTGCGCGCGGGGTAATTAAAAATTTACCTGGTGCGTATGGACTTGTTCCTACACAAGCGTATTTTAATGCTACTCAGAACCCTAAGATTTCTTTTGATACTTCACCAGCAACATTAAGCTTTAGAAATGCATACGGAAATACAATTGATAGTGAATCAGAACTTATTGAGTTCATGTCAGGACAAACAGATGCTCGTCCTAGTGCTCAAACTGCATATGAAGCAGGCCTTGCAAACCGTTCTATGCTCGAACGCGCATTAGCACAACACCGAACAGCACTTGATTCATGGGTTGCACCAGATGGGGTAGAAGTTTTTGAGGTTGTTGGTGTGGGTCTCAATACAGTGAGTGGATTTCAGTACACAGGGTTCACTGAGCGTATTTGTACGGATCCCGATTTGTTTGGAAACAGAACCTGCACATCAAAAGAAATTTATAAACCGAAGCCAACTATTTCACAGTATGGTGATAAAACAGTAGGAGCTAATTCGGCAGAGGGGTACCAAGGGACAAAGGAAACATATTATATTGATCTGGATGCTTCTGACAACGCTGAGGGAGCTTTTGCAGTAGAACATTTGAACTTTACAGAAAACCCATCAATCCAGACGTTGTTAAGAAATATCTTGGAAGAGGCAACAACTACCGATATCCAGTTTATTTCAAAAACAAAACCATCCTTCAATACTGAGAAAGTAATTTTGGGGACGCATTCACCAGTCACTATCGAAGTGACCGATAGTACGGGTCGAAAGGCAGGACGCACGACCTCTGGAGCAGGTAATATTCCACAGTCTCGGGAAGATATTCCAGGGAGTAGCTATTTTGAACTTGGGGGAAGTAAGTACATAGTCCTTCCTGCAAACCTTACGTACGATGTGACTATTGTAGGAACTGACGAAGGCGGACTCACGTTTACACTCGACGCACTCCATGGTGACATTCAGGAACCAAAGGTTTCTGTTGCGGTTGCTACTATTACTGCAAGTACGACGATTAAGCTCGCGTATGATAATCAACAGATTTCAAATTTATTTATAGATACAAATAAAGATGGATTAACGGACATAGAAATGACACCAACGGGTGAGGTCGTGTTGCCAGTCGTAACATACTCTATGCTCAATCAAGCTCTAAATAATTTACCACTTACAAAGGCCCGAAAGACACCACTTCTTACTCTTGCGTCAGTTGCTGAGGCATTCGATAAAAAGTCTAAAAAACACAAGAGTTTTGCTCTACTTGAACAAATCACTCTGAGTCAGCTAGATCAGACATTGAGGTTATATGTACGAAAAGGATGGCTTACACAAGCACAGGCTACACCAGTGATTACTTTGGTAGATAAGGTAAACTAGGTTTATGGATAAGTATAAAAAAATTAATCTAACCCTCCTTTTCTCGTCATTAATTTTAATTGCAGGGGTATTGAGATACTGGGAGGTGGAATGTGGGGCAGGGAATTGCAGTTATGAATTACGGAATACTTTACTAAGACCTTTCCTTCAAGGAGGTATTAGTTTGAGTATAATATCTGGTTTTTTGATCTTCCTTCCATCACACTACTTCCAGGCATGGTTTAAAAAAATATTTTCGTGGGCATTCCCACTCTCAGTAATACTTGTTGCAGCAACTCAAGATGGCGGTTCCATCCTTTCGTTTTCAAAAGCAGCCGTCGTTCAAATCCTCGGAGTGATTTTTGGTATCGTGAGTGCATACTTTGTTTTGTACCGATTTTTAAAGTTACGAAAACAAGCAAAAGGCTAACCTCTTGCCTTTTTGGGAATCGCATGTACTCTTTCTATAGAAGATTACCGACTGTCGGTAGTTCATTGAAAGGGGAGGTGGAAAATGAAAAAGTATACGGCGTTTGTGGTTGTTGTATCAATTGTTGGAGGTGCGGCTATTAATTTCGTCGCATCATTTTTTCTACTTTTTCTTGCGTTCGCGACCTTGGGTGCCTTTGGGATTGATATGACATCGCCCGACATACTCACAGACGAGTTCCTTAAGAAAATAATATTTGCATCATACTTCGGTATCATGATGCATGTATTCAACCATCTCCGAAAATACAATAAGTCTCATGCACGTTCAAAGAACTCACTGTATGAAGCGATTATCTTTTTTGGAGTTCCAATAGCACTCTACTTCAGCCCTATCGGTATTGGCTCATCTATGAAGCTTTGTATTGGACTCACCGCACTCGGGTTCTACGAGCGCATTGCCATCAGGTACAAAGGGTTTGGCTTGTACCGGTATAAGTAATGGAGGTTTGTTCTTGGGTTCACCCCGCATCGCGAAGCGATGCGGGGTTTCATTTTTATGCTATATTGTAAACGTACGCCTGATATGCGTACGTTTTATTTATGTCTGATATACATAACCATATGGATTCTAAAAAAGAAAATGAGGTGAGCGACGTTGCACGTCGAGAAGAAGAGATACTTGCGTTCTGGAACGAGCGTGACATTTTTAATAAAAGTTTAGCGAAGGAATCACCGAAGGGTGATTTTGTGTTTTATGATGGACCGCCATTTGCGACAGGTCTTCCACACTACGGACATATTTTGACAGGGACCATGAAGGACGCTATTCCGCGATTTTGGACAATGAATGGGTATCACGTGGAGCGAAAGTGGGGTTGGGATTGCCACGGACTTCCGATTGAAAACATCATCGAGAAGAAGCTCGGACTCACCACGAAGCGCGACATTGAGGAGCTCGGGGTAAAGAAGTTTAATGAAACAGCGCGCGATACCGTTCTCGAGTACGCTGACGACTGGCGAAAAATCGTTCCACGTATGGGACGGTGGGTAGACATGGAGGACGACTACAAGACGATGGATGCAAGCTACACCGAATCGGTATGGCACGTATTTCGTGAACTCGATAAGAAGGGTCTCGTGTACGAAGGCTTTAAGGCGATGCACCTCTGCCCGCGCTGTGGGACAACGCTCTCTAACTTCGAGGTGAACCAAGGATATAAAGACATCAAAGATATTGCCGTTACGGTGAAGATGCCACTCCTCGATGAAGCAGGGAATGTAACCGACACGTCGATACTCATCTGGACAACGACCCCGTGGACGCTCCCAGGGAACATGGCTATTGCCGTGCATAACGACATTGAGTACGTGAAGGTGCAGGTGACAATGGAAGACAAGAAGGAGATGGTCATCCTTGCGAAAGCTCGACTCGCGCAACTCGGCACGGACCAATATGAAGTACTCGAAACAATGAAGGGAAGTGACCTCGTTGGGCTTTCATACCTCCCTCCATTTGATTACATCAAAAATGCGTACGGTGCCCCCGTAACAGAAGACTCTAGTGATAGAAGGGTTAAGCTTTTGTTTAAGAATGCAGTCTTTGATAAAGTCTGGCAGATTTATCATGCTGATTATGTAGAGATTGGTGAGGAGGGGACAGGTGCAGTACACATCGCTCCTGCGTATGGAGACGATGACTTGAACTTGGCCGAAAAGAATAATTTACCAATTATTCACCACGTCGATTCCACAGGACATTTTGTTGAGTCTGTCACCGACTTCAAAGGTTTCCTCGTGAAGCCAAAGGATGATGAAGCATCAGGTGTCGACCACAAGGATGCCGACATTAAAATCCTCAAGAAGCTCCAAGAGACGGGAACGGTATTCAGAAAGGAAAATATCACCCACAGCTATCCGCATTGTTGGCGATGTAGCACACCGCTCATTAACTACGCGACGACGTCGTGGTTTGTACGGGTGACCGACATCAAAGACAAACTCGTCGAAGAAAACGCAAAGGTGAATTGGGTTCCTGAGCACGTCGGGCGCGCACGCTTTGGTAAGTGGCTTGAAGGAGCGCGCGACTGGGCAGTGAGCCGACAGCGATACTGGGGAGCACCAATTCCAATTTGGAGAAACGAAACAACGAAGTCATACAAAGTGCTCGGTTCACTCGCCGACCTGAAACAGTATGTGCGAACCTCAGGGAACAAGTATTTCCTTACGCGTCATGGCGAGTCTGAATACAACACACACTGCACTCTGAACGGGGTGGTCGGTGTTGCAAACGGCCTCACCGAAAAGGGAAAGGCGCAAATAGCTGAGGCAGTCAAAGTACTCGCAAAGGAGAAGATTGATATTATCTACCACTCACCACTCGAGCGTACCGTCGAGACGGCGAAGCTCATTGCAGAAGGAATAGGGCTTTCACCTGACGCACTCATTTCTGATAATCGACTCATGGAGATGCAGTTCGGCGAATTCGAGGGGAAGAACGTACGCGACTACTACAATTTCTTTGGAGGTGGGCACAACCAACTCATCAAGCACCCTGAAGGAGGGGAGACATGGACCGAGGTGAAGCGTCGCGCGGGAGAATTCCTCTACGAAATTGAGCGTACCCATAGTGGAAAGCGCATCCTCATCGTTTCACACAATGGTGTGTTGGAGATGTTGCAGGGCGCAGCATACGGGACTGATGCAGAACGGCTCGCCCACATCATTGATGATGACAGCTACGACATGTTGAATGCTGAGGTTCGTGAACTTCCGTTTGTACCACTCCCACACAACGATAACTACGAACTTGATTACCACCGACCATACATTGATGAAGTGGAACTCTTTGACACAGACGGTACGAAGCTCGTACGTGTTCCTGATGTCTTCGACTGCTGGTTTGAATCGGGCTCAATGCCGTACGCACAAAACCACTACCCATTTGAAAACCTAGAAACATTCAACGCAGAAAAGGGAATTAGCTTCCCCGCACAGTTTATTGGCGAAGGACTCGACCAAACACGAGGCTGGTTCTATTCACTCACCGTACTCGGGGTAGCACTCTTCGGGAAAGCTCCATTTGAAAACGTCATCGTGAACGGGCTTACCCTTGCTGAAGACGGAAAGAAGATGAGTAAGTCACTCAACAACTATCCCGACCCAATGGACGTCGCACACCGCGTTGGTGCTGATGCACTCCGGTATTATCTCCTCTCATCACCAATTGTTCGTGGGGAGGACTTAAGTTTCAGAGAGGAGGAAGTGGAAGAGCTCCAACGAAAGAATATTGGACGCCTCCACAACGTTCTTGCTATGTACGAGATGTACGCCGATATAAACGTCCATGCGAGCGACACGTCGAGTAACGTTCTCGATAGATGGATTCTTGCACGCCTCAATGAGACAGTAGCAAACGCCACAGAAGGGTACACACACTATGAACTCGATAAAGCAACGCGCCCACTCGAGAGTCTTATTGATGATTTGTCGGTGTGGTATCTGCGACGCTCGCGTGAACGATTGAAGCAAAACTCGCAAAATATGCCGTCTGCTTCGTTGCGGGACCCAGTTGTCTCCTCCGCCGTACAAGAAAGTACGTCTCCGTCGTCAACTATCCCGCGCCTTGCACCCGAATCCCATTTTGCGAGTTTTGGAACTGAATATAATGATAAAGAAGCTTGCCTTGCGACGCTCCGCCACGTACTCCAAACCCTCGCCCTTGTTATGGCACCAGTCATGCCGTTTTATGCTGAGTACTTATTCCTCCGTGTTCGTGAAGAGGGTGATGCAGAGAGTGTGCACCTCATGAATTGGCCAAGCGTAGGAGCTACAGATACAGCTGTATTAGAGCAGATGCGTATTACGCGTGAAGTGGTTGCGCAGGCGCTTGAGGCTCGCTCAAAGGCAAATATTAAAGTACGACAACCGCTTCGAAACCTCACCATTAAAAACGAAACCTTGCAGTCAGAATTTTTCTCAGTGATTGCTGAGGAACTTAATGTGAAGGAAGTGGTGTGCGACCCCGCACTCCCGGGAGCTTTTGAGCTTGATACAAAAATTACCCCAGAGCTTAAGCGAGAAGGAGACGTTCGCGAACTCATGCGCGCAATTCAAGAATTACGAAAGACGAACGGACTCAACCCACATGACCGAATCATTCTCACCGTGAGCGATGACACGAAGGCGCTTCTTGCTGGTTTTGAAGCAGAGGTACAGGGAGTTGTTGGTGCAGAGGAAATTCGCACGAACGCAGAAACCACAAATGAGATTACAATCGACGGTCAGAACTTTGCGTTTGGAGTTACTAAAACATAGAACTTGCGGACAGGTAAGTTATCAGTATCACAGAAAACTTATGGAAATGGATGCAATTCGAGGAGAACAAATTAAATGGTTTGGGCAGACTTATCGTCTCTACAGGTCACTTTTTCTTCAGTGGAGAAGAAAAAGTGACAGACCAGAAATTATAGTCGCTTACGCTCATTATTTTCTAGGCCACAACGAAGTGCGCCATTTGCAAAAGTTTTAATCATGAGTTATCAGACGTATATAACAGAAGCCCTCATCTGCGGTAAGCACGACAGTAATACAGCTGACCGTTCGTTCCTCTTGTTTACGCGTGAGGCAGGTATGATATTTGCTCAAGCGAAGAGTGTCCGCGAGGAGCGTTCGAAGCAACGCTACGCACTTCAAGAGTGCTCATACATTCGGACAACTATCATACGAGGGAAGAGTGGGTGGAAGATTGCTGGAGCAGAACCTATTCAAAACTTTTATAGCAATACCGAAACAAGGGAAGCGCGTGCATTCATACGCAATGTCATCTTGCTCCTTAAGCGGGTTGTTCATGGTGAGACAATGTACGGGGATGTTTTCGATGACGTGGTCCGTGCCTGTGCAGTTGCAGAGAAATATAATCAGAAACATCTTGAAACAGTACTTTTCTTAAGGATTCTCCATTCACTCGGATACATCGCCCCGCAAGAGGCATACGATGCATTTCTTGGGAGTGAGTTCCCGTATAGTCGCATTGATGGTTTGAGTCAGTCTGAAGAAAAAGCTTCCCTCGAAGCTATCGAAAAGGCGCTCGTGCATAGCCAGCTGTAAAACCTCCATTTTTGCACCCCATACGGAGCGAATCATACGGCTCATGATATACTCGTATCAATGAACAAAATGGACTCACAGACACCACGACGACCTCAAAACGAAGCAAAGGCAGATGCAAGTGCAGATACCCCAGCTGTTCCTGATGCTCGGGTAGAAGCTGCGCAGGAAGCAGAGCGGATTCAAGAGCTTCGTGACCGTTTGTATTCTCGTGGGGTAACCCCAACACAAAGTGTTCGGCATGAGCTCCCAAAACGCGAAATTCATGAGGTGTATCAAGCGCCCGTTCCTGTAGAGTCAGCACAGCCAGTGGTAGAGAAACCAAAGGTAGAGGTTGTCCCTCCAGTGCAACGCGTTGAAACCCCGCAGGTTCCAAAGGAGGCACCTGTAGGAGATGCGGTACTATATAGTAATCCTATGGCAGTAACGAGTAAGCGAAAATCATATCGAAAGAGATTTGCGCTCCTTGGAGTGCTGTTTTTCCTTGGTGCGCTCGGTGTTTCTGGGTTCTTGCTCTTCGTGGGGAACAATACTATTTCAGGAGAAAATATTTCTATCACCGCGTCAGGTCCTATTGCTGTTGGCGGGGGAGAGGAAGTGCAGTTTCAGGTTGCTATCGCAAACCAGAACGCAGTCCCGATTCAATCAGCGAGCCTCATCATTGAGTACCCAGACGGCACACAGAGTGCAACAGAGATTAATAAAGAGCTCAGCGTGGTACGCCAGCAACTCGACATCATTGGTACAGGGGAACTGGTGAACGTACCAATTAAGGCACGGTTCTTTGGCGAAGAAAATGAAGAAAAAGAAGTGAAGGTCTCGATTGATTATCGCATTGAAGGCTCAAATGCAACGTTCCACAAGGAAGCTACACCGCTCCGATTCAAAGTGAGCACCTCACCAGTGGTAATGACGTTTGATGCGGTGAAGACTATTTCCTCAGGGCAGGAGATAGATGTCACTCTCACCGTTCAATCCAACTCACCAACACCGCTTACCGATATTCTCGTGAAGGTTGCATATCCAGAAGGATTCGATTTCAATGAGTCGAGCCCCGACACCGTCTCTGGGGAAGATACTTGGAAGTTCGCAACCATTAAGCCAAACGAGAAGAAGGTCATTACGATTAAAGGTTTGATCACGGGGTATGAAAATGATGCACGAAAGTTTAGTGCGACAGCGGGTGTAGCGAACGCAAATGACAAAAACACACTCGCGTCGGTGCTTTCAAACGCGCAGACTGAGGTTTCTATTGAGCAACCATTCCTTGATGTGGGGGTTATCGTAAATGGTTCAACAGCAGAAACTGCAGTCATCGATGGTAAGGGAGTCGCAAATATTGAAGTGGTGTACCAAAACAAACTCGACACCACCATCTACAACGGAAAGGTTTTTGTTGAACTGTCGGGTAATGCACTCAACGAATTTGAAGTGCGCTCTGCATCTGGTTTCTATGATTCAAGTAAGAATACTATTACCTGGGACAGTACCGGAGAAGATTCCCTTAAAGAAATTCTTCCAGGGAAGAAGACAACCCTCGTTTTCTCACTCGATCCAAAAGATGAAATTGGTCACGCTCCAGAAATGAAGCTTAATATTACGGTAAACGGACAGCGTATCTTTGAAGACCGTGTACCACAGGAGCTTGTGGGAACAGCAGCGCGTACGGTGAAGGTGGAAAGCATCCCAACCATGACCGGCGTTGCGCTCTATGACATTGGACCATTTACGAACACTGGCCCAACACCACCAGTTGCAGAGAAGGTGACGCAGTATACCTATACGCTCAAGGTTGAGACCGGAGCAAATGATGTGACGGGAGCAGAAGTGACCGCTGTACTTCCGCAGTATATGAGCTGGCTCGATTTGGTCACTGACGGTGATGATGTCACTTACAATTCTGCGACGCGTGTCATTAAATGGAATATTGGAGGTATGGATGCAAACACCGCTGCTGAAGTGAGTATGCAGGTTTCATTCCTCCCAAGTCTCTCTCAGGTAGGGACAACGCCAACAATCCTCGAGGCACAGCGCTTTAAGGCAACTGACCGCTTCACAGGAACGGTCGTACGAGCCGACCATTCTGCACTAACGACGAGTTTGTATAGTGAGGCGAATGAGGCACTACGCGATGGGCGCGTGCGCAAAGATTAACCGCCAAGCTTGATATATGCCCGAATTCTCTATATTCTATCCAGTATGACCTTAGAAAACTTAGATAAAATAGTCTCACTCGCAAAGCGTCGTGGTTTCGTATTTCAGGGTTCTGAAATTTACGGCGGATTTGTTGGAATATATGATTTTGGTCCGTATGGTGTGGAGCTCGCAAACAACATCCGAGCAGAATGGTGGAAAGCCATGGTTCAGAAAGAGCGGAACATTGTTGGGCTTGATTCTGCAATTATTACGCACCCAAAGGTTTGGGAAGCGTCAGGGCATGTCGGAGGATTTTCTGACCCGCTTGTTGAATGTAAAGAATGTAATACACGTTCACGAGCCGACCATCTCCTAGAGGAGGTGGGGGTATTTGCAGATGAAAAAATGACTGCAGAAGAAATTAATACTGTTTTTAATGAAAATCGAACGAAGATAACTTGTCCAAAATGTGGGCAGAAAAATTTCGGAGAAGTAAAACATTTCAATCTCCTTGTTCAATCAAACCTCGGTAATTTTTCTGGAGATTGGACCAAAGAGCCAACGTATCTTCGTGGGGAGACTTGCCAAGGTATATATCTCAATTACAAAAACGTTCTAGATTCTTCTCGTGTGAAAGTCCCGTTTGGAATTGCTCAGATAGGTAAGGCTTTTCGAAATGAGATTGCGCCTCGTCAGTATATTTTTAGAAAGCGCGAATTCGAACAAATGGAAATGCAAATGTTTGTGCGACCAGAAGATGAAATGATTGCGTATGAAGAATGGCGCGCAAAGCGATGGCAGTATTATCTTGACCTTGGCTTCAAAGAAGAGAACCTTAAGTGGCACGAGCATGAGAATCTCGTCTTTTACGCAAAGGCTGCGTGGGATATTGAATACAAGTTTCCTTTTGGCTTTAAAGAACTCGAAGGGGTTCATGCACGTGGAGATTATGACCTCACTCAGCATCAACAGTTTTCAGGTAAAGACCTTTCATATCTCGACCCAGTGACGAACGAACGATATGTACCACATGTTGTTGAAACATCTGTTGGACTTGATCGGACATTCCTTGCGGTAATGACAGAATTTTATGATGAAGATGAGCTTGGAGGCGAGATGAGAACAGTACTCCGTTTCCCAAGAGTACTTGCGCCAATCAAGGTCGCAGTATTTCCACTTCTCAAAAACAAACCAGAGCTCGTTGCAAAAGCCGAAGAAGTCTACAACATGTTATCGAGTGTCATGCGTGCTGAGTTTGATGACAACGGAAACATAGGGAAGCGGTACCGTCGACAAGACGAAATCGGGACACCGGCATGTGTGACCATTGATTTTGAAACACTCGGACAAGAACAACCAGAACTTAAAGATACAGTTACCGTACGTAATCGAGACACAGGCGAGCAAGAGCGTGTTGCCATTACCGAACTCGTTTCGTATTTGATGCGAGGATAATTACCCAAATGGAAAAAGAAAAATTTTACATTACCACCACACTCCCATATGTGAACTCTAGCCCGCATATTGGTTTTGCGTCTGAACTCCTACGTGCAGATGCTGTTGCGCGATATCACAAAATACTCGGTAAAGAAATTTTCTTTAATACGGGTACTGATGAACATGGGCAAAAAATACATGATAAGTCTGTCGAAGAGGGGGTAGATACCCAATCGTATGTCGATAGGTACGCAGATGAGTTCAAAAAACTCATTCCAGAATTGGGGATACTCCCTGAAGTTCATTTTGTGCGTACGACAGATGAGCACCATATACGTGCAGCACAAGAAATGTGGCGACGGTGTCTCAGTAACGTAGACGAACAGGGGCGTCCTGATATATACAAGGCACAGCAAGTAGTGAAGTATTGTAAAGGTTGTGAACTCGAAAAGACTGACTCAGAACTCGAAGACGGAAAGTGTCCACTTCACCCAACCAACACTATTGAGCTTCGCGATGAAGAAAATTATTTCTTCAGATTTTCAAGGTACCAGAAGGAGTTACTCGAACTCTACACAGCAAACCCAAATTTTGTGGTTCCAGATTTTCGTCTTAATGAAATCAAAAAGTTTGTAGAGGGAGGTCTTCAGGATTTTAGTATTTCTCGATTGAAGTCAAAGATGCCATGGGGTGTCCTTGTACCTGACGATGAGGAACATAGCATGTATGTGTGGTTTGATGCACTCACAAATTATATTTCAACACTTGGCTGGCCTGAGAAAGATGATTTTGATGGTTTCTGGCCTGGGATACAGGTGGCAGGCAAGGATAATCTCCGCCAGCAAAGCGCTATTTGGCAAGCGATGCTTCTTTCGGCAAAACTCCCAACATCGAAACAAGTTGTCGTAGGAGGATTCATCAACAGTGGAGGGCAGAAGATGAGTAAGTCACTCGGCAACGTCATTAGCCCATACGAACTCACTGCAAAGTACGGGACTGACGCAACGAGGTACCTTCTCTTGAGGCACGTGCATCCATTTGAAGATACCGACATTACTTGGGAGCGCCTCGATGAGTGGTACACTGCAAACCTTGTGAATGGTCTGGGCAACCTCGTGTCTCGCGTGATGAAGATGTCAGAGACTCACCTAGAGAGTGGTGTCGACATAGGAAAATTGGATTTCGATTTGCGCCATGAGCAGAATGAAATATTTCGAAATGAAATCGAATGTTTTGAAATTCAAAAAGCGATGAATTCAATATGGGGGGAAATACAGTCAGTTGATTTTCTTATTCAAGCAAAAGAGCCGTTTAAAGCAATAAAATCTGAAGATGAAGTAATTTCTAGTGAAGCCAGAGAAATAATGATGATTCTTGTATATAAGATTTACTATATTGCAATTCAACTTGAACCTTTTATGCCCGAAACTTCTCGAATAATTCTTGAAGCAATACAAAACAATAAGAAACCAGAAAATCTCTTCCCTCGACTCCCATGAAGAAAGTTTTCAACAAACTAGTGCGAGACAAAATGGTAGACATCTTCAAGCACGATGTTGAAAACGAAATAAGTGCGAGCGACTTCAAGGTACGGTACATGTCTCCACAAGAGACCCTCGAAAAACTGAAGGATAAATTACTCGAAGAAGCGCAGGAAGTATTTGAAGCATACGACCTAGAAGATAAGACACAGCTTAAAGAAGAGATGGCAGATGTCATCGAGGTTATTGATGCAATGCTCTTCCACAATAAAATAAGTCTTGAGGAAGTCCTCGCACTTCGCGATACAAAGCGTGAGAAGCGAGGCGGATTTGAAACAGGCCTCTTCCTCGAGAGTATTGATTATTTTGACGAGGCGAAATAATATGCCTGTAAAAATAAATCGCTACTATTCCATTCGAATGGAATAGTAGCGATTTTAGATATTGCGATACCGGTCAAGTCCATTGTAGTGGGGGAGGATGCCACCTAGGTGAAGTATTGAATCAATTGTCTCAAGAATAGAAATATAATTTTTCTTATTCTTTTTTAGAATCGCGAGTGTGCCAGTGTAAGATCCAGACGCAATCGCATCAGCCACTTTCCCTGTGGTTGTTGGACTGAGTTTGAGCACCCGGGAGACACGATACTCTGAATATCCTTCACAGAGGAGTATGACTGTCGCGAGTCGCTTCGCAAGCATAATGCGTTCCTCATGGCCGAGCAGTTCATTCAAAAAGACTTTCGTTGAAGTTTTGTCGAGTTTTGCAAGAAGAATATCAAATTGAGTAAGGAGTGCATCAAGTTCCTTTTTGGGTAACTCATTTCGATTAATTCGTACCATTTCACAAGTATAGAATATATTCCATTCGAATGGAATAGTGGGGAGTGGTGCGGGTGTGGTAATCTATGAATAATATGAGCTTTCGCTATATCGACATACACACGCACGTAAATCTTGATGCATTTGAGGCTGATGGAGTGGAGGTTGCCAAGCATACACTCAGTGAAGGAGTTGCGTACATAAACGTTGGGACAAGTCTCGAATCAAGTGCGCATGCCGTCGCGCTTACGGGTGAAGGAGTCTTTGCAACAGTTGGACTTCATCCTGTGCGAGCAGGTGGGGGAAGTGAGGTGGAAGAGGGGGAGGTATTTGATACTGCGCGCTACCACGCGCTCGCCCACGGCGAGCGCGTGGTAGCTATTGGGGAATGTGGATTTGATTATTATCGAGTAGATAAGGAAACGAAAGCAAAACAAGAAGAAGCCTTCATTGCGCAAATTGAGCTCGCGAATGAATTACAGAAACCACTCATGCTCCACATCCGCGATGTAGCGGGAAGTACAGAGGCGTACGAAGATGCGCTAAAGGTTTTGAAACAGTATGCTAAGGTTTTGGGTAACGTACACTTTTTTGCGAGTACGTACGATATTGCAAAGCAGTTTTGGGACATGGGCTACACCACCTCATTTACAGGTGTCATTACCTTTGCAAACCAATATGACGAAACGGTAAAAAATGCTCCACTCGAGATGCTTCATGCTGAGACAGATGCCCCCTACGCGACACCAAAGCCCTTCAGAGGGCAGAGAAACGAGCCACTCCATGTCAGGGAGGTCTATAAGCGCATCGCGGAGCTGAGAGGAGAAGATAGCGAGACAGTCCGCCAGACACTCCTCCGAAATGCTGAGAAAATGTTCGCTATTACCATTTGAGATATTTTGGTATAAAATAAAAGAGGATTCACAACAACGAGGAGATTGGAAATGAACTGGTACATAGTGAAGATAGTTCTTCTTATTATTGCAGTACTGTTAATTATTCGTTTTGCAAGAACGTTTTGGATGATACTTCAGTCGTATCATTTGTGGGCAGTACCAACATGCTCCCGGTCGGCCGGTCCGGTTTTTGCAGAAGAATATAAAATTCCCCGACGAAATAATATTTGCAACAACATCGCTGATTTGATTGCTGACCGGCATCCTATATTCATCGCTGAATTTGCAATTATTGGATTGGCATATATTTCATATAAGTTGGTTGTGTAGCATGCAACCATTCACTTAAAAAGCACCCTTGGGGTGCTTTTTTTTGTTTCATTTTAAGATTAGAAGAGGGAGACGAGGTAGGTGTCGATTTCACGTTGGTCTAGGTCGTAGAAATATTTTCCTTTCTTTTGAAGATCACGTGCGAGGTCCTTTCCCACATATCGCCAGTGCCATGGCTCGAAGACGTAGTATGCATTATCTTTAGGATACGAAAGAGCGAAGCCGTACTTATATGCGTTTTCGAGGAGCCATGCGTATGCTTCAGATGTTTCAAATCCATTTAAACTTCCTGCAAGTTCCTTTGTACTAAAATCAGCAGTCGTTCCTAGCTGGTGTTCGGAGTATCCTTGGTCTGCTGAAAATGCGTTTGCTCCCGAACCATACGTTGTTGTATATGCATTCTTAAGACTCTTTTGCTCATCAAACGAGCGGTACGCAGAGACGACGGTAATATTCAATCCGTCCTCCTTAGCACTGTCGAGGAGTTTCAAGAGAGAAGGGTATACTTTTTCATGTATAAGTTCCTTCTCGCTACTATTCGCGAGAAATTCTTCGGGTATCTCAAGTACGAGGCCAGGCATGTAATGTTCATTCAAAAAATACACTTTTGAATATTTTTGGAGAAGCTCAGGGTCAGTTTTCGAAAGTTTATCGAGCACCCCAACCGTTCCTGAGATGGTATCAATCTGGTCGGCAAAATCTTCATTTCGAGATTGTTCCGCAGCGAGAAGTCGGCTGAGCTCGCTCCCGTTCTCTTCAGAAATAGCATATGCTTGGCGCAGTTCTTCGAGTGTCATACCGAGCGTCCCTGCCTCAGCCTCCTTTGATGTGAGGGAATCCTTCGTCATCTGAAGCTCATTTTGCCGTGTAGCAA
Source organism: uncultured Candidatus Saccharibacteria bacterium (assembly GCA_964638425.1). Taxonomy (GTDB): domain Bacteria; phylum Patescibacteriota; class Minisyncoccia; order Phycocordibacterales; family UBA918; genus Damh-18. The sequence goes on along the minus strand of CAZWYM010000007.1, from coordinate 13,244 downwards.
GCTCTGTTCTTAATCCGGTGAGGAGAGTGTACTCATACCAGAGAAATCCGCACAAAATCGCAATAATAACGAGGCTTCCGTAAAAGAAAAGATGTGCGTGATTTTTAATCATACCTATACAGTTTACCATGGGCAGTTACTTTATGTCCCGCCTACCAAAAGCCTTGAATATAGGGGATATATATGGTACGGTGTCACCACATTATAAGGTAATGACAATAGAAAAAATGTCAGAAACAACAATGCCAGCAGCCGAGGCGACAGACGTAGCATTCGATGAACGAAATAGCTACGAACTAGCCTTCCACGTACTTCCAACGGTTGCTGAAGGGGAAGTAGCAGGTGTCTTTGCTGAAATCAAAGCGCACATTGCGAAGCACGCAGAAATTATAAATGAAGAGGCGCCAGAGCGAGTAGATCTCGTGTACCCTATAGTAAAATCTATGGAGGGAAAGAATCGAAAGTTTACGAGTGCATACTTTGGATGGGTTCGTTTCAAGCTCGAGGGCGACAAGCTCGCTGAGCTCGTTGAAGAACTCAAGGGTATGCCCGTTATTTTGCGTCACCTACTCATCAAGCTCACACGCGATGAAGAGGTAAATCCATTCCGTTTTCATGAAAACAAAAAGTCAGTAAAAATGACTGAGATAGTAGAAGATGATGCGGTAATTGAAGAGGTTCAGACAGAGGTAGAAGAGAGTGCTGAAGTTTCAGTCGAAGCTCTCGATGAATCACTCGAAAAAATCACGAGTGTAGAAGAAGTAAAATAGGAATATTTCCTATAATTGAAGTATTACAAAAGATAGATGAAGTGGATGCATTAGTCATTCATTTCACTCGTAAGAAAAAATAGCATGTACCTCAACAAAGCAATGATTTTCGGAAACTTGACCAGAGATCCAGAGATGCGAGCGCTTCCAAGCGGACAACAGGTGTGTAGCTTCAGTATCGCGACAAACTATACGTATAAGGATAAGGAAGGGAAACGTGTTGAGAAGTCAGATTTTCACAATGTCGTCGTTTTTGGTCGTCAGGCAGAGACAAGTGCGCAGTACCTCAAAAAAGGAGCAAGTGCATACGTTGAAGGACGACTCCAGACACAGAGTTGGGAAAAGGATGGAGTGAAGCAATACCGAACCGAAATTGTTGCAGACAGAGTACAGTTTGGACCGCGTACCGGAGGAGACGGAGCGGGACAATCACAAGGAGGGAGTGTCACAGGGGCACCATCTCCATCAGTAGGAAGTACACCAGAGTATCCGGAGGAGGATATTAATCCTGAAGACATCCCTTTTTAGAACATTCCAAAATTCACTGAAGCTTCGTTACTCTCGTCATAAAAACATTCACCGTACGTTTAGTACGACTCATGTTTTTCTTCCTCAGCGCCTCGCCTCAATGAATTTATGAAGATGTTCTCGTTCAATCAATTATTATTTAATTTCACAATATGGAAAAGAAAACAAAAACAACTAACATTGAACATTACGACTACAAAGATATTGTAAAACTCCGTGCACACCTCAACCCACACGCACGTATGTTTAATCGTTCTCGAACAGGGAACAGTGCACACGAACAGCGTGTTTTCGCTAATGCAGTGAAGCGAGCACGTTTTATGGCACTACTACCGTACGTCTCACGATAATCTGCAGGGCCTCAGTACCGGCACATTTCTTCGTGGCCTAGAAATTAAGGAGCGCAAGCGACTATAAATTTCTGGTCTGTCACTTTTCCTTCTACAAAGAAGTAAAAGTGACCAAAGAACAAAAAATCCGCTTACCGTACGTCCAGTATGGCTCGCGGATTTTTTGTTTTGCGCCTCGAACTGTATCCAGTACTGAGGCCCTGAAAAACCCCGCGCCACAGGCGCGGGGTTTTTATGTATTTCGAAACCATCTATTACCTAAAACAAAAATCGTCACTTAGCTTATAACGTACGGCCGTACGTTATAAGCTAAGTAATGATTTGTAGATGGGCTTTTGCTTTTGGAGTGTGCGACTCAAGGATTTCTCTAAAAACCGCATATACAAGGCGCTGAGGAGAATGTACGCGAGCCGTACTGGACGTACGGTGAAGTGTAGAGACGACGACAGCAACGCAGTAGATGAGGTTTTTAGTAAATCCGACTAGGCCTTTTCAGGACAGGTTCGTAACTCGCTCTGCTCCTAACGACCTCCTCTCCGGCCTCGCGGTTTCGCCATTAGTAATAGGCGAAACATTGCTTCGGCTTAGAAAAGGCAGAAAAACAAGAAGCAGTTCTTGTTTTTCTAAGCCTTTTCTACCCGTTCGGTATACTCTCCAAGTTCAGTATTCACCCGAATAATATCATCTTCATTGATGAACATTGGAACCATAATTTTTGCACCTGTTTCAAGGATGGCTTCCTTAAGAGCATTTCCTGAAGTATTTCCTTTGACCGCAGGTGCAGTTTCTTTGATTTTGAGCTCAACTTTAACCGGTACTTTGATGCTAATGATTTTTTCATTAAAAATAACTGCATCAATGACTGTCTTTGGCTTCAAGTATTTAATATCATCACCCACGACATCAGCAGGGAGGGCAAAGCGTTCAGCAGGCTTCCCTGGAGTATTAAACCAATACTCACCCTTACTTTCGTAGATGAACTCCACAGGACGGCTTTCGATTTCAGCTTCGTCGGCTGTTTCACTTGAGTGGAATGTTTGTTCTACTACACGCCCAGATACGAGACTCTTCAGTTTGGTAACGTTGACAGGCTTTCGTTTTTGTTTTCGGAAGACATGAGAAGAGAGCACAATGAATGGTTCATTGTCCCAAATGATGACTTTCTTTATTGAAATTTCGTTGTATGAAAGGACGGACATAACTATTTAGGTGTATACTAGGTAATAATAAGTAGACCAGAATACTACCAGTATATGTTTGGACTTTCAACTGACGACAACATTCAAAGTCTCCCCGATGAAGCTATTCTCGCTCGTGTACAAACTGAGCCGTGGCTCTTTACTGCGATACTTGAACGGTATCAAGCGGCGTTTTTACGCAAGGCAAAGTCGATTATTTTCAATGAGCAAGACGCCGAGGAAGTGGTCCAAGACGCATTCACCAAAATTTATATCAATGCACACCGTTTTGAGATTCGGGAAGGAGCAAAGTTTTCATCATGGGCGTACACAATACTCGTCAACACTGCACTCACACGCTATCAAAAGTGTATGAAAGAAGGGAAGCGGACACTCCTTCTTGATTCTGAGTACCTTGAAATGATGGGTGACATGAAAGAGCACTCAGGGTTCAATCAAGACAAAGACGCTATCGAGCGAGTGCTCGCCCGGCTTCCTGGTCATTTCGCTCGCGTCCTCAGACTTCACTATCTCGAACATTGGTCGCATAAGGACATCGCCGATGAGACAAATGAATCAGTAGGGGCTATCAAAGCTCGAATTCACCGCGCAAAGGCTGAGTTCCGGAAGGAGAACGGTAAGACTGCGGGTGAAGCATCATTACTCTAGCGTAACTTTATTCCACAGAGTGTGGTTACAACCATAACAAGAAGAGATTAATATAAAGTATATGAAAACACTACAACGAAAAATAATGAGGGGAATCTACTACGCATATGCGTTGCGCCTTGTGAGTCTGCCCGGGGTTCTTCAGGGATTCGTCATGTTGGGCATTATGATTGCGCTTACCCGTTTTGTTTCACTCGGGAATGTTATCCAAAACTTTTTGCAAGCAGAGTGGAGCCATGTTGGTACATTTTTCTATAATGCTGTGAGTACTACTGAACTTTGGACGTTACTCCTCATTGGAATATTTGTATTTCTTACACTCTCACTCCGCATCAGTTTTGTTCCACAGAAAAGGGAACAGCTCGCTTTTGCCCGAATGTAAGTATTAGTCCACAAAACAAACCCCGCGAACCTTTGGTTCGCGGGGTTTGTTTTGGTATCGCTATACACGAGAATTATTCCGCGTCCCCATCGCTCGATGCAGACGATTTTGTAGTAACTACAGGTGTTGCGTCTTCGCGAAGTGCCTTTCGAACGAGTTTTTCAAGTTCTTTCATAAGCTTTGAATCATTACGGAGAACAGTGCGTGTCGCATCATATCCACGTCCAAGCTTCACTTCAGCACTCGCGTCTCCGCCAGGAGGGAGGTATGAGTACGAAGCTCCTGATTTCTTGATGAAACCAAACTTCTCACCAAGAGCGAGGAGCTCACCCTCACGACTGATACCCTCGTTGTAAATAAGGTCGAATTCAGTTGCCTTAAATGGTGCTGCAACTTTGTTTTTGACGACCTTCACACGATGGCGACCTCCTACAACTTCTTCACCCTTTTTAATTTGGGCAATACGGCGAATGTCGAGACGTACTGAAGTGTAGAATTTGAGCGCCTTTCCTCCTGGAGTTGTTTCAGGGTTTCCAAACATCACACCAATTTGCATACGAATTTGGTTGATGAAGATAACGATCGTCTTTGATTTCGCTACGATAGAAGTGAGTTTACGGAGGGCCTGACTCATGAGTCGTGCCTGCTTTCCGACGTGGTGTGCACCCATTTCTCCCTCAATTTCATCTTTTGGTGTGAGTGCTGCAACTGAGTCAATGACGATGATATCGATTTTCCCAGAGCGTACGAGTGATTCAACAATCTCAAGTGCTTGCTCACCAGTGTCTGGCTGTGAAATGAGGAGTTCATCCAGCTTTACGCCAAGGTTCTGTGCGTACTGTGGATCCATTGCATGTTCAGCGTCGATGAATGCACAAATACCACCAAGCTTCTGTGCTTCGGCGATTGCGTGGAGTGAAAGCGTTGTCTTTCCTGAAGATTCTGGTCCGTAGATTTCAAGGATACGTCCGCGAGGGAAGCCCCCAATACCGAGTGCATCATCGAGGCCGATTGAGCCTGTTGAAATTGCATCAACATCAACCTTCCGGGTATTACCCAAGGTCATGATTGAGTCATCGCCAAACTTTGTTTTGATACTCCTCAGTGTCTCTGCGATTCCATCAAGACCAGTTCGTTCACCAGTCTCTTTTGTGCCAAGTGTCTTCTTCACTGTTGCAACTTTCTTTTTTACCACAATACAAATTTTTAGAATTATTAATGAGTCCTCCGTACTTTTGAGTCAATATACTTAATGATGTGTACGTAATTTTCCATCTCTACAATTAAGTATACAAGGACTGTACCGTTCGGCAAATTTCGAGGCAAAACGATGTTTTTGATTGAGCCGTACTCATTTGTACGGTGAAACAAAAACAGAAGTTTTAACAAAGAAATAGGGCGAACGGTACTGTCTGCGTTCGGGTATTATGTCGACTCAGGGACATATACATACTCTCGAGTGAGGGAAGTCGTCCTCCCGAAGCGGTCACTTGCCTCAAGAGACATCAAACTATAGCCATTTTCGAGGATGAGGTCCTGTGAAAATGCACCGTCTTCATTGGTATGTATTTCTTTTCCGTTTAAGGTTACTTTTACAATATTGTGTACGGTACCACTCAATGTAACCCGACGCTCATGCTGGAGAGGGGTGTAATCACCGGTAAGGGTAATCGTCGGCCCCTGAATGAAGTTTCGTGCTTGGAAATGCACATAGACCACGATAAGGACAATAAGTCCGACAATACTCACTGAGCGTATGAGTACTCCGAGCGTAACGGTTGGAATTCTGAATGCTTTCATAGAGGTTAGTACGATTCGTCTCTATCTTCGTCGGTATTTCCTCTATCAAGAACAACACGTGGTTTTGAACCGTCGGCAGGGCCAATAACCCCACGTTCTTCAAGCTTATCAACAAGACCTGCGGCGCGAGAGTATCCAATGCGGAACTTACGCTGAAGGTAAGAGGTTGATGCTTTACCGGCACTCAGAACCTCTGCGCGCACCTCTTCGTACAAATCATCGTCATTGTCATCATCTTCGAGTGTCGAAGAGAAGATAGACCCATCAGCTTTGTCACCGCTTGGGTCGAGGTTTATCGTGTCGAGTGATTGGAGTGACTCTTGGTTCTTGAGATAGCTTACGACGCGCATCACTTCTTCATTCGTGACGAATGCAGATTGGAGACGTACTGGCTTTGGACTCTCATTCGAAAGGAAGAGCATGTCACCCTTACCAAGGAGTTTTTCAGCACCTCCTTGGTCGAGAATAGTGCGTGAGTCAATCTGTGACGCTACGTTGAGGGCGATACGAGTAGGGACGTTTGCTTTGATGAGACCAGTAATAACGTTTACCGACGGTCGCTGTGTTGAGAGGATGAGGTGTATACCCACAGCACGACTCATCTGAGCAAGACGCACGATACATGCCTCAAGCTCCTTCGGGTAGGTCGTCATAAGGTCAGCTAGCTCATCGATGAGTATCACTATATAAGGAAGAGGTTCAGGGAGTGCGTCACGCTCTTCTTCAGGCGAACCTTTTTCTTCAAATTTCTGTTTCGCAGGGTGGTACACCGTGTCGTGGTAGGTACCGATATTTTGCACTTTTGCCGCCCCGAGTATATCGAGACGTCGTTCCATTTCCTTAATACACCACTTAAGAGCAACAATAACCTTCTTCGCATCGGTGATGACAGGGGTGAGGAGGTGCGGAATACCGTTATAGAGGGTGAGTTCAATACGCTTCGGGTCTACCATGATGAAACGGAGTTGTTCTGGAGAGTTTCGGAAGAGGAGAGAAATGACCACATTGTGAATGGCAACAGACTTTCCTGACCCAGTTGTTCCCGCAATGAGTCCGTGAGGCATTCGGGCAACATCAGCAAATTGCACTTCTCCGGTGATGTTCTTTCCAAGCGCTACAAGAAGAGGCTTGGGTGAGTCGGTGTATTCAGGAGAAGCGAAGAGTGACGCGAGTCCAATCGTCTGCTTAATCTTGTTTGGTACTTCAATACCCACGAGCGACTTTCCTGGGATAGGCGCCTCAATACGAAGGGGACTCGCAGCGAGCGCGTACTCGAGGTTTGTTTGGAGGCCAGCGATTTTTTCGAGCTTCACTCCTTCAGCTGGTTTGATAGCGTACCGAGTGACCGAAGAGCCGATAGTGACCGCATCCATCTCTACATCGATGTTGAACTTCTTGAGTGTGCGCTTGATGGTGTTTGAGTTTGCCTTTACGTCACCCACGTCAGGCTTCCCCTTATCCTTATGAAGGAGGGAGAGTGGTGGGGGTGCATACGTTCCTCTAAAGCTTGAGACAACGAATTCTGCAGGTGCTGCCTTACTCATAATCTTTTCTGCAATAGAGCGCTTTCGAGGTGTCTCCTCAGCTTCCTCTGCCTCTTCTTCCTGCTTCTCGTCAGTGTCCGGTACTTCGGCAGGGAGACTGAGGAGTACGTCTTCATCTTCCTCAGAGTCCTTTGGTGCACGCTGGAACAAGTGTACAAAATTTGTATTAAAGGTAAGGAAGAGACCGACAAGGAGTAGTGCGAAAACAATGATGCTCGCTACGATATTTCCGAATAGCCAGGTGAGTGGTGAGAATATGAGTTTTCCGATGACGCCCCCTTCATCAAATGCGAAGTGGAGGAGTGCGAGCGACGCAAGAAAGAAGATGCTCACTCCAGTAAGTTTCGAGCCACTCACATGGTTGTCCTCACGTGGCTTCAGGAAGACATAGACAAAGAGTCCACAGACGATAGGTGCAAGCACAAAGCCATACCCAAAGAGGTAATGGAGAGCATTGTGTGTAATTTCACCGGCAATACCTGCAAAGCCAAGTGATGAAAATATGAAAAAAATAGCAAGGACGAAGAACGAGAGTGCGGCTATTGCCTGCTTTGTATGTGGAGATAAATCATCAAAAAAAGAACCTGATGATTGAGGGAGTTGTACCTGTCGTTTTCGTTGCCGTGCCATGCTTAGATTTAATTATGAGGGAACCGAATTAGAAAATCTTAGCCGTCATTTTGTTGCACCCCCGTGCTTCAAAATGACGCATCAATCTATAAATTTGGTTCAAACACAAGATTTAATATTCCTGTTTAACTTTATAATGTGTATGAATAATACCACGAACGCACACGCCACCCTGTGCAAAAAACCCACACCACACAACGCGTAATGCGACATAAAATACAACAAAGACAAGTTCACGTATGCGACATCTGGGCGTATACTGTCTCTAAGAATGTCTATTAACATAAGGTCATCTAAAAGTCAGTATGGAAACGAAAGGGACAGTATTAAAGACACAAGGTGAAAGAATGATGCTTGAAGATGTCGAGTATTTTAAGTATATTTTTAAAAAGACAGAAAAGATTGCGTGTGCAGTCTTTTATATATTGCGGTCAGATACTTCAATAAGACTCAACGATGCACTTGTCTCTGATATCGAGGAATCCGCACGCAGAGTCCAAGATGTCTCATTAGAATCATTGCGTGTAACTCTCGAGGACAGTAAGCGACAGGGTGAGGCACTTCGCCATGTACTTATTATCCTCGAATCAAAATTGCGCATAGCGCACGCAGCACGAATTTTGAATCAGGACCATCTCGAAGTGTTCCTCCATGAGATAGACTCGGTCCAAAGATCACTCAGGAAATATATAGAAACACCTGCGCTGAATCCTCTCCAGACCGAACAAGAAGTGCGACAGATAGAACCTCGTGAGCGAAAGGTGCGCCGTCAGGAAGATGAGAGGGTTAGGACAGCTACACCTGCATCCGTGGGGCAGGAAACAGAGTCGCGAAGGACACGAGTCCTTAATGTCTTACGAGACAAAGGTGAAGCAACAATAAAAGACATTGTTGAGGTGGTAACGGACTGCAGTGAAAAGACAATTCAAAGAGAACTCATTAGTCTTATAAAGGACAATGTGATTGTCCGCGAGGGTGAGAGAAGGTGGAGTAAATACAGACTTATTTAAGTCGGTCTCATTCTTTTTCCTGACTTATATAATATCTCTCTAAGAGACACTCATCTTTGACCTTAATAATCTTATTTGCGGAAAAGTCACAGTACTCTTGTCAGATTTTCCAAAATGTCGCGTATATAGAATGACGTAAGAAACCTTTGTATCAAGCGTCATTATCTATTAGTAGAGCGTACATTAGGTTGACTTCAGGTCACCATGAACGTATGCTCTGTACCAGGTTTTATGTGCGGGATTGGTGTAGTTTATACACATACTCACAGGTAAGATAGGGTATACAGAACACACTGTTTTGTATACTATTGGTAATGCGCTTCAGTGCGCGATTTTTGGCCAGAAATTAATAAGCGTAAGCGATTATAATTTCTGAGTCTGTCGCTTTTTTTTATATATAATAAAAAAAGTGACGAAATCGAACTGAAAAGGAGGCGTATATTAGCTCTTTGAAAATGTGAACTAGATGTTCACTATATAAGGTACGCAGATGCGTATACAAATGCCTTTTATCAAGAAGGCAGGTTGGCCAGAAATTAAAGAGCGCAAGCGACTGTAATTTCTGAGTCTGTCCTTTTTCTTTATTTATAATAAGAAAAAGGACGCACCAAATCTAAAATTGAGGATTTGGTCATTTCCCGTTTTCCTTTTCCCATCACGAAAGATAATTCCGCCTATCCTATGAAATTGTAGCTAATCCATATTGTGTGTGGGTGTCGACCCGTAAGGACGTACGCAGTTGCGAAGAGATGGTTCTTTTCTCAACTGCGTACGTGCTTAAAACGCATGTATGGAATAGTGATATTGGTGAGCAATCCTTCGACGGGTTGTTCGCGAATAAGAATTAATTCTTATTACAAGCTAACGGTACTTATTAAAAAGTAAGTTTATTTATGAATATTACAGCAAACAACGTTGCTTCAAAGCTCTTCGTAGCTTTCGTAGCAGCAGCGATGCTTTTCACTCTTGCAACACCTGCAAAGGCAGCAACAGCTGAAGAGCTCCAAGCACAAATCACAGCACTTATGGCACAGATTTCTGCTCTACAAGGCGGAACACCTGCAACATCAGCTGCTAAGTGTACTTTTACTGGCGCACTCACAATTGGTTCAACAGGTGCAGAAGTTAAGTGTCTACAAGACTACCTAACTCCTACATACTTCAAGAACGCTGGAGGTTCAACAGGAACTTTTGGTCCTATCACTGCAGCAGCAGTTGCAGCATGGCAATCAGCAAATGGTATTTCACCAGCAGCTGGATACTTCGGTCCTGTTTCACAGGCTAAGTACAATGCTCTTATGGCTTCAGCTCCAACAACTGGAGGTGATGACACAACAGGAGGAGACGATGATACAACTTCAGGTGATCTCTCAGGTGAGGCTTCACTCTTCAATATGGAAATCGACTCAGCGAGCGATGACACTATCGAAGAAAATGCTGAAGATGCAGAAATCGCAACAGCTAAGATTGAATTCGAAAACGGTGATGCACAAATCACACGTCTCGATGTAGAACTTACTGGAGTTGAGAAGGTGTGGAACATCTTCGATGAAGTTGCTATCTTTGTTGATGGTGATGAAATCGGACGAATGGATGCATCAGCTAAGTCTGACTACATCAACACATCTGGAAACACTGGAACACTTCGATTCACAGGTCTTGACCTCGTAGCAATGGAAGATGAAGAAGTTGAGGTAACTATTGTTGCTTCACTCGGAAGTGTTGACACAGCTGATCAGGGAACATACACAGCAGCTATTGATTCAATGCGATTCGTTGATGCTGATGATGTAACTGACACTATCACTTCAGGTGAAGAATTCGGTACAACAGTTTCATTTACTATCGGTGCAGCAGGTGCTGATGATGAACTTATTGTAAAGACTTCAACACAAGACCCAGATGGAACTACACTTGAACTCAAGGATAACGCTAAGTCAGACTGGTACAATGTATTCACATTTGACCTTGATACTGATGATTCAGTAAATGACATCGAACTTACAACAGTTGTAGTAACAGTGGGAACACCAGGTACTTCAACTTATGCAGGTCTCGTTGATGATGCTGAACTCGTTATCGATGGTGTAACTATCGACAGTGTAGTAATTACAGGAACTGCAACAACAGCAATCCTTACATTCGATGTTGACGGAGACGTCATTATCGATGCTGGGGAACGAGTAGCTGCAGAACTTAATCTTAAGTTCAAGGCTCTTGCAATTGGTAATGAAGGAGCAACTGTTCAGGGTTCAGTAACTTCAGTTAACGCTGACGCTATTGATGCTACTGGCGGTGATGACCTTACCACTTCACAACTTTCAGGAGCTGCAACAGGAGATGTACATACACTCCGAACTGCAGGAGTAAACGTTGAAGTTGGTACCGTTTCAGCTGTTGTTACTAATGGTGACTCAGCAGGAGACGACTACGCAACATACGTTATTGAACTTGATGTTACTGCATTCAACCAGGATGTATACATCTCAACTAACAACGCTACTTCAGTTGCTAAGGCAATCGAGGATGCTGCGGGAGTTGCAGTAGGAGGTACTACAACAGTTGTACTCGAATCTACAGGAGATGAAGTTGATGGAGCTTTCGAAATTACTGAAGGTTCAACAGAAACTATCACTGTTACTGTAACATTTGACGCAACAACAGCTGGTTCAGCTGCACGTCTAAACCTCAATACAATCACATTTGCTGCAACTGCAGCAGCTGCGACAAACGTATCGAGTGCAGACGATCAGACTTGGACAGCTTCACCAGATACAACTTACCGAACTGGCGTTGTAACACTCGTTAACTAACCTTAACTTGCGTTCCAATGACATGACGTAGGTCATATCTAGGTAGCAAAAGCCCCCTTGGCGAAAGCCTTGGGGGCTTTTGTGTTGCCCTCCGACAAAGGGCCACCCTTCGCAAACCAAGCTTCCTCTTGGTTTGCGAAGGGTGGCCCTTTGTCATTTTGTTGTGTTAAAATATGTCAGTATGACAACGAGGCAACACAATTTTGCACCTCATGAGTACTACCATATATATAATCGTGGTACCGAAAAGCGTAATATCTTTTTGGATGGTGCAGATTACGAACGTTTTATTGAATTACTCTATTTATCCAATTCGCAATACGCTGTCGATATTCGACATGTTCGCAGGACACACAGTTCTGTATATGAATATTTTCGGGACAACCCTCTCGTATATGTTGGAGCGTATTGTCTTATGCCGAACCATTTCCATATCCTACTTTCACCAGCTGTCGACCATGGAGTTGAAAAGTTTATGCTCAAACTGGGGACTGGGTACTCAATGTATTTCAATAAACGCTATGAGCGAACAGGAAATCTTTTTCAGGGTAAGTTTAAATCACAGCATGCGGATAATGATGAATACTTAAAGTATTTGTTTTCGTATATTCATCTTAACCCTGTGAAACTCATTCAGTCAGATTGGAAAGACGTTGGTATTCGAGATATTAATGGGGCCAAGAAATATCTTGATGAATACAGACATTCTAGCTTGCATGATTATTTTGGACGTAGGGAAGAATCAAAAATTATTGATAAAAATAAATTTCCCGAATATTTCATCAACAAGCATGAAGTAGATACAGAGTTAATCGAGTGGCTAAGCTATAAAGAATTTCAAACCCCAACTTCTTAATTAGTTCGACAAAGGGCCACCCTTCGCAAGCTTGCGAAGGGTGGCCCTTTGTAACCATGATGAACTTCTCTGATATAATTATTACAATGTTCAATAAAACATTTTATCGGTTTCTATTTGGATTTCTTGCAGTCGTTGCGTCATCGCTCATTCTTATTTTAGTCGTAGGTTCAAATCAAACATAATACAATATCGTATGCGAATTACTGATCAATATTTTTGGAACGTGGTGTTTTTGGTCTTTTTTGCTTGTCTCGTATTTATGGGGGCAGTCATCCTCGATGGGGAAGCGTACAAGACGTATAGCGACCTACTCTTTGTTGATTACGCGCTCATCACTCTTGCAACCTTTCGTATCGTGCGTCTCGTTGTCTACGATAAGATATTCGCATTTTTCCGAGAGCAATTTTATGATGCTGAAGAATACAAAGGGAAGATGGTCCTCACTAAACCCTTAACCGGTCCACGGAGAACAATCGCAGACCTCCTCTCGTGCCCATGGTGCTTTGGTGTGTGGGCGAGTGCTATGGTTGCATTCTTCTATCTCCTTACCCCATACGTATTTTTCCCAGTACTCCTCCTCGCTATTTCAGCTGTTGCAACATTCCTACAACTTGTTGCAAACCTCATTGGGTGGAAGGCAGAGCAAGCGAAACTTGATGTAGAAAGCCGCTAAACAAACAAAATTCCCTCAGCTACTTTGTTGCCATCGTC
>CAZWYM010000006.1:459-74420 GCA_964638425.1 uncultured Candidatus Saccharibacteria bacterium | reverse complement strand
GCTGGTCGTGGATTAATTCCAATTGGACACGTCGTCGAAAGTGGTAACATTTTCATAAACGGCTAATTGGTCGACATTTTGTGCCTCAATTGAGCACAAAATAGGCTATGATATCTAATCCTAAAGATGGTATCAGACACACAGGAAAGACTGAGCTAGGATAAGACAAAAGAAAGTGTAAAAAACTTTTGCCGCTGATGATATGTAATATAAAACCCCGAGAAGGCTCTGCCTTCTCGGGGTTTTAACGTGTCTTACTTTCCCGCACGAAAAGTGTATGTCATACTAGAGCCATATGAATGAAGCATTTAATAATTTCATGGAGAAGATAACGACGCCGGAACGTCAGGAAGGACCGAGTATCAGTATTGCACAGGATTTCATTAAACAATCGCAAGAGAGGCTCAATGTGGGGAATGCACTGACTCGTGACGAGAGGAATGAAGCCCGTTATTTCATTGGAAATTTAGAAGGTCTGCAAAACGATATTGAAGAATCACCAGAGTCAGAAAGAGTTCTCTCTGAGATTAAAATAGCGCTCGTACATCTCCACGACATGCTTAAGACAGAGTAGTTTTTAAGACCTACATTTTTCCTCCCATGTAATCAGGAGTGATTGGTTGATTATCAAGTCCAAGACTTGAGACAAGGAGGTTCACAATGCCCCACAGGCTCACAATAACAACAAATGCAGCGATACCCCACGTTGCGAGAGATTTTCCTTTTTCCTGACCCTCACCACTTCCTCCTTCAAATACGAAGTAGCGCACAATACCCCAGATAAAGACAAGCCCTGCCATCGCAAGAAGGAAGGGAATAAATGTTGTATTGAGAAAGGTGAGGATGCCTGTGAGGAGTGTTTGAATATTCATAGGGTAATCATACCGCAAGAGAGCAAGGGAGGATGAATTTTACACACATTGACATCGGTACTATTCGTGTTAGTATCCACGCACAAGGTTGGACGGCCCGTTCGGCTAATAGGAGATAGGATGAAGAAGTTCTTTCAGAAAATAGGTGGAAACACCCTTATGGGACTTGGCTTGGTGGGGGCATTTATTGCTACCGGTGAACCATTGCCACAAACACCCCATTGGGTACCACCCGCGATAGCTCTTTCAAGTATGGTTATATTTGGTATCGGGTATGCACTCAAGTCTCGCGCGACGCGCGTGCCGTATCTAAACTGGAGATAATTACTGGTGAGGGTAAAAGGCTCAACGATTTCGTTGAGCCTTTTTTATGCGTCTTATTTCATGGGAGGGTATGGCAGTAGATTCGAAAAAAGGCCTATGCGATGCATATAGCCTTTTACCCTTTCCGTTAGTGGAGTTTTTTCTTTGGTTGATACGTACGTTTACCACGTAGTGTTTTAAATTTACGTTTATTCTGTAAACTTTTACCTTTGGCAAAACGTTCGCCCTCTGCAAGTATCATTCGTGGCATCCCGACATGCTCACGCCCGCCCATTTTTTTAAGAACTATTCCACCCTGTTTCCAAACGCACATAGTGCATCTCCTTGTTTTGTTGTTGAAAGTACCCTACACAAAATACTCCACTATCTCAAGGAAATCAAGCTGTACCAAGCTCGATTGTGGGGGAGAAAAAGATGTTGTTTTTAAAGAACCTTGACAATGAGCCATATGTATCATACTATTTGTTTGGAATATTGTCTTCGACAATTTCGAAAATTCAATAGGAGGAGCTCTAAATGGACAAAGATTTGGGTATACCCAGGTACATCTTGGGTAGTTTCATCATTTCCGCTATTACGTTAACTGTAGTAGCGAAATATCAACTCTACGCATATGTAGACTGGACTAACGGGAGGGTGATACTTTTTGTCTGTACTATTCTCATTCTTTTTTTAATCCATAGTTTCAAAAGAAAACAGGAGAAAAGATTGAAGAGACGACTCAATAAGCAAACGAGAAATTTCGATGCACACCCTCTAACGAACTGGGTCGAAGTTATGACTCGTAGCATGGTTCAGGATAGAGTTACTGCAGTTGAGCGTTATGATATGGAAACCCCTACTGTTGACGAGGTCTTGATGGCACAAAAACTGGAAAAGCAAAACGCAATTCCAGCGATACATGCCTCACCCAAATCACAGAAAAAGGTGGAAGTTGCTATCGTTCAAGGAACAAAATTGCCGTCAATCATTGAGGTCTTGCAAGCGAAAAAGAAGGGTAAGCCAAACTTAACACTGGTTCATTCAGGGCCCATCCAGACCATAACTAACCTGAATTTTGAAAGTGAAGAGGGTTCCCCGGATGCGATGCGGCGAGCAGAAAATGTTCGTCTTACAAATGTGCTTAAAGCAATACGCACAGACCTTGAAGATTACTTTATTGATTATAAAGAGGTAACTTTTGAGGACCCTGAGGCAAGGGCAATTCTTACCATGTACATTATAGCGTTGAGTTCGAGGCTCAATAATTTAGGGATTCCTCTCACCTATGATGAGTCGTTTAAGGAAGCTGATACGCTTCAAACTAATGGCAACACTCGTGAACTACCGTTCCTAAATGAGGATTATCTTGATCCGACGTACGAAAAAGAATAGAAGTGTTCTTAACCAAAACCGCTTTGCGCAACGCAAAGCGGTTTTTTCAATTTATGTGGACACACTAAAACCCTTTGTCCGCGCTCTAGGGTTAATGATTCTGGAAGAATCATTAAGAAGTTGTCGATATTTTGCGTAATTTGTCCGCGCTCTAGGGTTCGAACCTAGGACCTTTCGAGTGAGTTGCGAAAACTTGGAGCAACGCAAGACTTTGAGCAATTGCTGCGAAAAGTGTACCGCCTCTGTAAGAGGTCAGTCGACTCTACCAACCCCTCAAGCCTTGTAAACATCGGCTTGTTGCTTCGCAATCGGGAAAAATGCTTCATCGCATTTTTCAGCTCGCGTGGACACACTAAAACCCTTTGTCCGCGCTCTAGGGCTAAGAAATCTGGGAGATTTTTTAGGAGGTTGTCGAGATTTTCTGAAAGAAAATATCATACAACCTGAACAGCGTCTGTAGGACGAGAACCTTTCGAGTTATCTAGTATTTTTCCGAATTTTGTCCGCGCTCTAGGGTTCGAACCTAGGACCTTTCGAGTATCAGTCGAATGCTCTACCAACTGAGCTAAGCGCGGACAAAATGAACAAAAATACTGATAAAGTGTACTGCTTCCGTAGGTAGTCAGTCGAATGCTTACCAACCCTATTGTCTCGTAAACATCGACAATTCGCTCTGCGACCGGATAAATTGCTATACGCAATTTCTAGCTCGCGCGGACAAAGGGTTTTATCAGAAAACTTTTCAGTCCCACGATACTACCAAAAACCCTCGTTTTCAGCAATGTCTGGACTAAAAGGAGAAATCTCGTAGGGAGACACCTACCGTGCACCCGACTTGTTTTGTTGCTGAGCTTCAAGTGCCTTAAGTCGTGCATCGAGGTCCTCAATTCCTGAATCGACTTGGGACAAATCCTCTTGGAGTCGTACGGTAAGCATGTACGTAAAAATAGCAAAGCCAACAATAAGTGCCCACGCGATGTACGGGAAGAGCTTGTTCGATTCAAGTGTATTATTCATATAGGTTTTAGTATAGCAGGGCAACACGCCTCGTATTTTGTCGCTGTTTAAAACTTTTTAAGCTGTGATATGATGCGAAGATTATGAAAGACGTCCAAGAGTATTTTAAGGATAAAAAAATTACGGTCATGGGACTTGGTCTCCTTGGGCGTGGTGTGGGAGATACTGCCTTCTTAGCACGATGTGGTGCAGACATTATTGTTACCGACATGAAGACAGAGGAGCAACTGCAAACCTCACTTCAGAAGTTGGCAGTGTATCCGAATATTCGCTATACCCTCGGAAAGCACGTCGAAGAAGATTTTCAAGGGAGAGACATTATCTTGAAAGCGGCAGGTGTTCCACTCGATTCACCGTACATCACCACAGCACGAAATAGTGGTGCGGAGATTGCGATGAGCGGTGCGCTATTCGCACAACTCTCAGGCATTCCTATTATTGGGGTTACCGGAACGAGAGGTAAGTCGACCGTGACTGCGATGATTCATCATGTGCTGACACAAACGACAGAGGGGGCTCCCGTGCTCCTTGGGGGGAATGTGCGTGGTGTCTCAAATTTACAACTCTTGAATGAAGTTACTGGTGATTCGCTCGCCGTCATGGAACTCGACTCATGGCAGTTGCAAGGATTTGGTGAATATTCAATGAGTCCACAAATAGCTGTCTTCACAAACTTTATGGAAGACCACATGAATTACTATCATGGTGATATGGATGCGTACTTCGCCGACAAGGCGCAAATATTCATGCACCAAGAAGAGTCTGGGGTGCTCATTACAACGCAATCTGTCTTTGAGCGCGCGAAGGAGTTCGCAAAAAGCACGCGTATTACACTCGGGCAAGAAGTTCGCCTTGTGGACGCGTCTATCCTTCCCGACGACTGCCTCCTCAGTCAACCAGGGGAGCATAATCGTCTCAATGCTGCGCTTGCTACAGAAGCACTTCGTGCCGTAGGTCTTACCGACGCAGAAATTTTTGAAGGACTTGCAACGTTTCCTGGGGTACCTGGACGTCTCGAGTATGTCGGAGAAAAGGATGGGGTGAGAATTTATAACGACAACAATGCAACGACACCCGTGGCAACAATCAGTGGGATTGCTGCGCTCTCACAGAATAAAAATGTCATTCTCATTGCTGGGGGTGCGTACAAAGAAGTCGACCCGGCTCCGCTTGTTCCTGTTATCAAGGAGCAGTGTAAGAAGGTATTTCTCCTCAGTGGTACAGGAACAGATAAAATTAAAGACGCGGTGAATGGGGAGGTATGCACCTCACTTCGCGAGGCAGTAGAGAAAGCACTTGCTCACGGAGAGAAGGGGGACGTACTTTTGTTCTCACCAGCCTTTGCTTCGTTTGGGATGTTTCAAAATGAGTACGAGAGAAATGATCAGTTTATGGACATTATCCAAGAACTCATGTAACGCACGTGTGGATGACATATATAAAAATAAAGCCGTACCGAAGAAATCTTCGGTACGGCTTTTTAAGTGTTGAAAGAACCGTCTTTTCGTGAGCTGACCAAAATGAGATTGTGGCCACCACGATTATCTCGATAGCTCGCACAGTACTTGTTGCTAAACGTATCTATGCCGTCATCCATGATATTTGCACGAGGTATTCGATATGATTCAAGTTGCCTTAAAATAAGTTCCTTGAGGTCAATCGTATGCCGTGTTTGATCAGGGATAACTTCGAGTCCCCAACGACGCGAAAGTGCCGTCGTTATTTTTGGGTACTTCGCGTTTGCAAAATGCTCTGGGGCGATACCCATTACCATTGCTCCATAGATTTGGTCGGGTTCGACATTTACCCCAAACCACGGAATTGCATTTGCAATGACACTCTCATCGGTACGCCCTTCAAGTACATTGTGAAGTTGGTCACGCCCGCAGTGAAGCACTGCGACACGAGGTACTTGCTCTGACCACAAGATAAGATACGGGCAGTCTCTTGAAGTAACCGCGACCGTAATACTTGGGTCACAGAGAATGACTCCATCAGCTCGCTGTTTGTTCATGATAACGTGTTGCTTGTTGCGCACGTTTTCCATGTGACAAAGACCGATGACCAACCGCGATGCCTCTTTGAAACGTTGCCCGGGAGGGCGTTGCCAGATGACTGCATCAGACGGCGTAGCATCCTTATTGTGTAGCGGTAGGTATCCAGAAATCTGGGTACGTACATGCCGTACGTCTTCTACCTGTGGATCAAATGATACTGCGTTTGGGTGACAGGTCAGTGAAAGTTGACCCGTGTGATACTCAAATGTACAACGTTTCATCACAACCTCCATTCATGGTGAGAATTCCTTCTCTGTGATACTATACGAACCATTATATGTCAAATGAACCGGCGTTCCACCTCCACGATATGCACCGTATCCATTTTATTGGTATCGGGGGCATTGGTATGTCTGCCTTAGCGCGACTCTGTCTCCATGAAGGAAAAATCGTAAGTGGGTCAGATCGAACTACCTCAGAAATTACACAAGCACTCTCGGGTGAGGGTGTGACGGTGTACCCGGAGCAACGGGCAGTAAATATTTCAGCAGATATGCATTTGGTTATTTATACCGAAGCAATGTCTCAAGAGCATGAAGAGCTTGTCCAAGCACGCGCGCTCGGTATCCCGACTATAAATTATTTCGATGCACTCGGTCAGGTTGCCAATGAGTACTATCTCATTGCGGTAGCAGGGAGTCACGGCAAGACAACAACGACTGCAATGATTATTGATATTTTTGAAGAGGCCGGACTCGACCCGTCAGCAGTTGTTGGTTCGCTCCGAACAAAAACAAAGAGTAATTATCGAGCAGGGAAGAGTAAGTATTTTATTGTTGAAGCGTGTGAGTATAAACGCGATTTCTTAAGCCTCACACCTGATGTGTTGGTTATTACCAACATTGAGCATGAGCATGTCGATTACTATAAAAATCTCCGTGAGGTGCAAAACGCATTTAAGGAATTTGCCGGACAGGTACGCGAGGGTGGAGCTGTCCTTGTAAATTTTGGTGGTGGAAGTATTGCTCCCGTTCTCGAAGGGGTGCGGGTAAACGTTATTGACTATGGGAAGTATTTTGACCCAACGCTCACACTCCATATGCCTGGGGTTCATAATCAAATGAACGCAGCGGCAGCACGCGCAGTAGCTTCGTGTGTAGGCATTGATACCGACACAGCACGCACTGCACTTGAGAACTTCGCCGGTACATGGAGACGCTTTGAGTATAAAGGTGAGCTCAAAAGGGCAGATGGGCAACCAATGAATGTAAAAGTGTACGATGACTACGGACATCACCCAACAGAAATCAAGGCAACGCTTGCCGGTATGCGAGAACTCTATCCAGATAAGCGCATCATTCTTGTGTTCCAGTCACACACGTATTCACGTACGCATGAACTCTTTGATGATTTTGTTTCAGCGCTCGGTGGTGCCAATAGCACAGTGCTCGTTCCAATTTATTCTGCACGCGAAGAGAATGTATCCGCAGTGTCACACACAAAACTTGCTGAGGCGATGCGGACACAGAACACAGACGCACAAGCGTGTGACTCATTTGATGAGGCTATTGCGATAGTCCAAAATACCGCAACTGAAAATGACGTTGTCCTCGTTATGGGTGCAGGGAACGTCACTCAGATTGCAACACAACTCGTATCATGAAAGGCACACTCAGTATCGTAGCGACCCCTATTGGGAATCTAGAAGACATGACACTTCGAGCTATTCGTGTACTCAAGGAGGCGGAGTATATTTTGTGTGAAGACACACGCGTCACTGGCAACCTACTCAAGCACTATGGGATTGAAACAAAGACACGCCGGTATGACGCGCATGCATCAGAGAAAACCCACGCAGGAATTTTGGCTGACTTAGAAGCAGGAAAGCATATTGCACTTGTGAGTGATGCAGGCACACCAGGAGTGAGTGACCCCGGAGTAATGCTCGTCTCAGCAGCACATCAATCAGGTATTCGTGTCGATGCAATCCCAGGAGCATCTGCCGTTACCGCAGCATTTTCAATTGCGGGGATAGCAGGGAATAGTTTTGTGTTCCTCGGTTTTGTCCCACTCAAAAAGGGAAGACAAACGTTTTTCAAGTCACTTGTAGATTACGACATGCCGGTTATTTTCTATGAAGCTCCGCATCGCATTATGAAGACACTTGAATCACTGAAGGAAGAACTGCCCGAAGCAAGTCGTGTCGTCATTGCGCGTGAGCTTACTAAGATGTTTGAGGAGGTGGTCGCAGGGACGCCAGAGGAGGTTCTTCAGTATTTTAGGGATAATCCTGGTCATGTGAGAGGGGAGTTTGTGGTATTGGTTGAACTTAGGGATTAAACGTTGGAGTTGATTTTAGGCTAGTTTTCCACAGATTTCGTTGGTGTGCGAAGGTACGCTATACTGTCTCTATGTCGAAAGAAACATTTGTCTTTATCATCGGTTTTCTCGTTTTCTTTAGCCCATTCCTCGGCCTTCCGCGCGAGTATAAGGAATGGCTCCTCATTGGGTGTGGAGTCATACTCATGGCTATAGGGTACCGTTTACGAAGAAATGCTTTTCTTCAATCACTAGAGCACGAGAGTGGTGAACGCCGAGGCGATGTCTTCTCAGAGAGTGAATTATAAAACATATGAAATCCGTCACGGTACTTGGGGTGGTCGGCGTGGGACTTATAACATTTTCGTATGTGTCACTTCCACGTCTAACCTCACTCGAGTACGCGCCACAGCATGCTGATACAGAGGAAGTAACAACGGCAGACACTCCCCATACAAAGGAGATTGTCGATACACGTGAGACAGTCGAGCATGTTCCGCTTCCGGAACCTCTTCGTGCTATTTATATGACATCATGTGTCGCGGGGACAACTGAGTTTCGAAACCGACTCGTGACGCTTATCGGAGATACCGAAATTAATGCAGTGGTCATCGATATCAAAGACTACTCAGGAACAATCTCGTTCCCACCACTCAGTGAAGAATGGAAATCAGCGTGGACTGCTGCAAAGTGTGGGACTCCTGATATGAAGGCGTTCCTCGCAACACTTCATGAAAAAAATATTTTTGTCATAGGACGAATTACTGTTTTTCAAGATCCATTCTATACGAATGTGCGGCCAGACCTCGCTGTAGCAAAAGCGTCCGATGGTTCTGTGTGGCGCGACAGAAAGGGGCTTTCGTTTATAGATGTCGGTTCCCATGATTATTGGGACCATATCATCACTCTTGCAAGTGATGCATACAACATTGGATTTGATGAGCTCAACTTTGATTATGTGCGGTATCCATCAGACGGAAACATGCAGGACATTGCGTTCCCTAATAGCATGAAGGGTGAGTACAAGGGCGATAAACAAGCGAACCTAGAAGCGTTCTTCAAGTACCTCAATGAAAAACTTGATGATGAGACATTCTTTAATGATGTCCATCACGCTAACACTGGGCGAGAACACCCGACACCATACACCTCAGTTGATTTGTTTGGTATGACAACAACAAACACCGACGACCTCTCTATTGGGCAGGTACAGGAACGAGCTGCTCCATACTTCGATGCTGTGGCACCGATGGTGTACCCGTCACATTATCCGAAGTCATTCCTTGGACTTGGTGATCCAAATGATTATCCATACAAGGTCGTTCACTATGCTATGAGCGAAGGCGCGCGACGTATGATGTCATCTACCACTCCAGTGGAAGGCTTCCTCCATGAGCGTATTGGTACTTCGACTCCCGCTCTGTACACAAAGCCAGTGTTTACTCCCGACAGACTTCGAACGTGGATTCAAGATTTTGATTACGGAGGGGATTATGATGCTCAGGATGTCCGCGCACAGATTCAGGCAAGCTATGACGCAGGGGTAAAGAGCTTTATGATATGGGCTCCAAGTAATATCTATACGAAGGACGCGCTTCTTCCACAAGAATAGTAACCTTGAAGGTACCCTGGTTTAGGGTGTATAGTAGTTTTCAGTACCCCTTTGTTTTTTACATTTTAGGAGATGGTCATGGAGACTGAGACTGTATATACACCAGCACCACTTACACAACTTTCTGATATGGACATTTATCATCTTGATGCTCAAGTCGGAAGAAATATTCACATAGATCGTATACGTGCATTATTAGACGATGTACCACCAAATGGTTTTGCTGAGGCACAGTTTTTGTGCCTTCGAAAAGAAATGCTTACACGTGGATTGTTGCGATAGGTGTGAAGAAGTGTATAAACCCAACCTGCAAAGCAGGTTGGGTTTTTCTCTGCACCACAAGAGTACATCTACCCCAGGGCACCCTCTCTGCCTTCGGCATTCACCTTGTACCCCAGGGCACCCTCTCTGCCTTCGGCATTCACCTTGTACCCCAGGGTACCCTCTCTGCCTCCGGCATTCACCTTGTACCCCAGGGCATCTTCTCTTGCTTTGCAATGGCCCAGGCCAGCTTCTCTACCTTTGGTATTCACCTCCTTCATTTTACGTTTTTACAATCGCCTTATCGGCTCATTAAAAACTAGATGCTATACTGTACGCATGTCATTTGACCCAAACAAAGTTACGTTCTTTGCGCAGACAGACTCGCGCGGTAAAAATACCCGTTTTGGTATTAAAGCAAAAGACCGCCAACGTCATGTGTACGTCATCGGAAAGACGGGGATGGGGAAGTCGACCTTGCTTGAGAATATGGCGGTGCAGGATATCCAAAACGGTGAAGGAATGGCCTTCATTGACCCGCATGGCTCTGCAGCTGAAACACTCCTTAACTATATCCCGGAGCATCGCATCAAAGATGTGCTCTACTTCGCACCGTTCGATACCGAAAACCCAGTGTCATTCAACATCATGGAAGACGTTGGTCCGGATAAACGACACCTCGTTGTGTCGGGGCTCATGTCGGTCTTTAAAAAGATTTGGATTGATGCATGGTCTGCTCGAATGGAGTACATTCTCTCAAATACACTTCTTGCGCTTCTCGAGTACCCAGATTCGACCCTCCTTGGGGTGAACCGAATGCTCTCAGATAAAGATTACCGAAAACTCGTTGTTGATAACGTAAAGGATCCTGGTGTACGCGCTTTTTGGGTGGATGAATTTGCAAAATACAATGAGCGATACATGCAAGAAGCAGGGGATGCAATCAAAAACAAGATTGGACAATTTACCGCCAACCCAATTATTCGAAATATCATTGGACAACCAAAATCGAGTTTTGATATTCGAAAGATGATGGACGAGAAAAAAATTCTCATCATGAACCTTTCTAAGGGACTTATTGGAGAATCGAACGCAAACCTCCTTGGTTCGATGCTTACCACGCGTATCTATCTAGCAGCGATGAGTCGTGCAGACTTGCCTCCAGAAAAAATGCGTGAGATGCCAAACTTTTATTTTTATGTAGATGAGTTTCAATCATTTGCAAATGCGACCTTTGCCAACATTCTTTCAGAGGCACGAAAGTATCACCTTAACCTCACCATTGCCCACCAGTACATCACCCAGATGGAGGAGGAAGTTCGTGATGCGGTATTTGGAAACGTCGGTACCATTATTTCATTCCGCGTTGGTCCGCTTGATGCCGAACTCCTCGAAACCATTTTTACACCGCAATTCCTTGCTACCGATATTGTAAATTTGAGCTTTGCGCAAATTTATCTCACCCTAATGATAGACGGCATTGGTTCGCAACCATTCTCAGCGACGACCCTTTCACCAATTGAACCACCACTCCATTCATGTAAAGAGATGGCTATTGCTGCAAGTCGTGCTTCGTTTACGAAACGGAGAGAAGATGTCGAAGTTGATATTCATAAATTCCACGAACCAGTTGTTCTTCCTAAAAAAGTTGTTAAGCCAATAATTCCTGAGGCTGTTATTGCAACAGGAGAGAAGGCGCAGAGCGCTATCCGGAAAGAAGTGAAACCTGAAAGTGTTCCTCAACAAAGAGTAGCTCCAACCCCAGCACCACAAACAGCTCCCCGACATGAAGATCGGAGAGCTGAGACACCACAGCGACGATCTACTGACGTTCCTAGACAACCGCAGAGTGAACGACCACGTCAGCATTCGCCAAAACCACCACTCGTAAAAAATGAACAGCAAACCGAAGATCTCCGAAGTGCGTTAAAGCAACTCGTTGAAAAGGAGGGGACTGGAGCGAAAGAAGTCCCAACAGGCCAAAAAAATCAAAAAGTCCCAATGCGCGATATCCCTAAACCTGAGCTTAAGGAAGCACTCCAGTCTGTTTTAAATGCAAAGAAAGATGTTGTAAACACGTCGCCGGTACAAATGCCTAACACAACACAGGTAGGAGCAACTGAAACAGGGAGTAACCACAACACCGTAACTCCTAAAGAACTTGAGCGCATGATGCGCATCACAACGAACGATAAGCCACCTGTGTAGCAGGTATTTTATAGTGTGACCTCTGCACAGTTTTCATAATGCATATGATATGTTACCTTGTGCTGGGTATTGTCGTATTTATTTTGTACGTTGAGATGGTCTAAAGGAGGTTATATGGGAAGTTCAAAAGTTCTTGCAACAGCAAAACTGCGTGACACAAGAATTAGAAAACTTAAACATGATCTTTTGTTTCTTGAGGTCGGTAAATTTGTGGATGTGCAACAACGCCCATCCACAGTGAAGGACGTATTTGATGTAGAAATTGTTACGAACGGCGCACTCGATGGTGATATAACGAAAAACCTGTTCGGTTCTAGTCTCACTTCGGGGATGTTGCATCGTAAGGAATGGGATACCGTTCTCACTCCAGTTTCATAGATAGGTGCTTCTTAACCCTCGTGTCGTGCCGACACGAGGGTTTTTCATATGTGTAACAATTTCGCTAAATATTTGGTACTATACGGCAATGGAAACAATGGATAAGAAGGTAGCTCTCGTCACTGGCGGGGCTGGATTTATTGGCTCACATCTCTGTGAGCGACTTGTGCGTGAAGGGTATCGCGTAATCTCTCTCGATAATTATTTTGCAGGAACGGAAAATAATCATGTCGCTGATGTCGAGTATAGAAACGGGCACACGAAGGACATCAGCGCCTTGGTGACTGAAACTCCAGATATTATTTACCACTTAGGAGAATACTCTCGCGTCGCCAAAAGTCTCGAAGAACCAGAACTTACATTTGATTTAAATATGGAGGGGACTTTCGCTGTACTTGAATTTTGGCGGGAAAAGAAGTGTAAATTAGTGTACGCAGGGTCTTCAACAAAGGGAGTGGGCGCGCGAGAGGATGGAGTAATAGGGAGAGACCTTTCCCCATATACATGGATGAAGGCGGTTAACACAGAGCTGGTTGTAAACTATGCTCGCTGGTACACACTCCCGTATGCGATTGTTTATTTTTATAATGTCTATGGTCCACGTGAGCGGAGTATAGAGGAGTACGGAACCGTGATTGAAACGTGGCGTCGAGCACAGAAGGAGGGAACATCGCTTCTCGTTCGTAGTCCAGGAACACAAGAGCGTGCCTTCACACACGTTCTCGATACCATAGAGGGGATAGTCCTTGTTGGCGAGAAGGGAGAAGGAGATAATTTTGGAATTGGCACCGATGAAATATTTACGCTACTACAAGTCGCAGAAATGTTTGGTGGAAAAATTGAAATGCTTCCTGCAACAAAGACAACACGCGGAAGCGCTGAAGTTGATTCTACAAAAACCCGAGCACTTGGTTGGGTGCCAAAATATCATTTGCCAGAATACATACAGGAAGTAACTACAAAATGAAAAAAAAGATACTCATTTTCTCACTTGATTACCTACCGGGAACTATTTCTGGGGCCGAGGCAGCGATTCAGGAAATTACCGAAAGAATAAATCCGGAAGAAATTGAATTTCACATGGTGACCCTGTATTACGATAGTGTCGTCCCTCGTACTCAAAAAATTGGGAATGTTCTCATTCACCGTGTGGGGCTCTGGGGTAAACCGAATGCAACACTTGAAGAACGAAGAAAATTCCCACTCCATTACAACAAGCACTATTTTCAAATTGCAGCTGGGATAAAAGCTTATTTCTTGCATAGGAAGTACCACTATGACGGAGCGTGGGCAATGATGGCTCATGGAACAGGTGTCCCGGTGAGTATTTTTAATATACTCACCGGTGTACCGTATGCACTTACACTCCAAGAAGGGGATGCTCCAGAATATATCGAGCGTACAATGAAACCATTGTGGCCGTTTTTCAAACGAGCGTTTACTCACGCTCACATAGTGCAACCAATTTCAGAATTTCTTGGAGCGTGGGCTACGCGGATGGGTTATCCTAGGAAACTTGAACTCATTCGTAATGGTGCAAACCCAGAATCAATTAAGCCAACTTTTGACCAAAAAGAAGTTGAAGTCTTAAAGCAAAAGCTTGGAAAAAAAGATGGCGATATCTACCTCGTTAATACAGCAAGGCTTGTACACCAAAAAGGATTCGATACAACAATCCGTGCACTCACACTTTTACCAGCACATATTAAACTTCTCGTTGTTGGAGGTGGTCCCGATGAAGAAATGCTTAAACAACTCGCAGAAGAGTTACAGCTTATCGGAAGGGTTGTCTTCACTGGGCAAATAGATCGGAGTGAGGTAACGCAGTACCGATTTGCGGGAGACATCTTTGTTGGGCCCTCACGTTCTGAGGGATTGGGGAATGCTTTTCTTTCAGCAATGGCATGTCGACTTCCTGTTATTGCTACGCAAGTGGGAGGTATTGCAGATTTTCTCTTTGACGCAAAAAGAAACCCAGAAAAGGGAACGACAGGGTGGGCAGTTGATGCAGATAGTCCAGAGGGAATCCGAGATGCTGTGCTTGAAATTCTCGCACACCCAGAGAAGGTTAGTGAAGTAACTGCGCGCGCACGAAAAATGGTAGAAGAAGAATATGATTGGGATATCGTTGCAACAAAGATGAAAGAAAGGGTTTTTGCTCCGCTAACTTCCAAGTCTTCTTAGTGGAGTCCAATTTGTCTTCGTTTCTCGTCCTCGCTTCTGAGCGAGTCACGCTTCGTTGTGTAACCACTTATTACCTCAGGTGAAACCTCGCTCCTTGCTATTACGAAGCGGAGCACCTCACTCCAGAAGGTGATGCGTTCGCTGTTGAGTGCTTTGAGGTTACCCGAACTTTTATCGAGTGTTCGCACATAGTACCAAAGAATTTCCCCGAGACGGTATATACGCATGAGGCGAAGGGATTCAGATTCCTCTGTCGTGCGATTATCGCGTACATACTGCTCGAGTGCTTTTTGGAGTGGTGGGTTATAGAGAGTCATAAAGTTAATGAACCGAGCCCATCCCTCGTACTTGTTTCCAAACGTTAACGAGGAGTGGTCAAGAAGGTATATCGTCTCTCCCTGTACACGGATATTGTGGGGCACAAAATCAGTGTGGGTGAGGAACCCGCAGTACTGTTCGATGGTGTTTTCGCCACGTTGTAACTCACTGAACGCCGAGTGGAGGGTTTCTAGCAGGGAAGCTTCATTGGGGATTTTTTTGGTGATGTTTTCAATAAAAGAGGTAAATGTGTTTAAGTACGTTTTGCTCGTGCGTATGCCGAAGGTGCGCCCAATTCGCCTTCGATGTTTGTACGTAGTAGCGTGTGCCCCTTCTTGTCCCTTAAATGCAGAGAGGGCAAGCATGAATTGATTTTCAATAGGGCGCTCAAGAAACGAGCTCTCTTGAGCAATAAATTTTTGTATGCTGATAACATATCCATCACGTTCAATGTATGCAACTTCGGGAGGTGTGTGAAAAGTGTCCCGAGCAAAATCAATGTGTGAGAGCACGCTTCGACAATTTCGCTCGTGATTGATTTCACCTATACCATTCTTTTCACGACTCGCCTTAATAATTACTTGTATACCTGAATCATCTTTTCCTCGTAAGATGAGCTTCCGACCACTTGTCGTTGTAATCGCATTCATGAGATAGCGCTCTCCTTCGAGGTGTGGTTGTGCCTCGTCGAGCGTATACTCGTATTCTTTGAGAATAGGCACAATTCTGAGAAGCTCAGCATTGCAGTACGCGTCCCAATTATTTTTTGCGTTATCGTTTTGCATAGGTAAATGTATGTGTGATTTTTTCGATGTGTTCATTCCACGATTCTTCGTACTCCGCAAAAGATGCTTCTGGGTAATCACGGAAAGGAAGTATTTCAGGACGATGGTGAGGGACTTCTACTACAGTTGTTTTTTCACGGAAGGGGAATGGTAGGACGATACGAGCTCCATGAATAATATGGATTGCCCCCCGTAGTGCAGCGTGCAATATTTTTTTATTGAGGGAGTTTTCGCGCGCAGATTCAAGTGCGACAGAATCAGATACGTGCAGTACGTACGGTGTCGAAACAAAAAGACTTGTGAGTCGTACGGGAAGTTCTACTGACGCTCCGTTTTGAACATATATAACATCTACTGAACGTCCTTCACGCCATAAAGCAAAAGCAAAAAATGCCATACGAATAAACGCAGGAGTGTCCTTTGCAACCGAGACGATACGCACTCCATCGATTTTCTCAGGAAGGTGTGCGTATGCTAAAACGGTAACCTCAGCCTTTGTACTGAGTCGTGTTGCGCATTCCTTGACGTAGAGCGCTAAGGGCGCAATATCAGGTGGGTATAGTGGGGTCACAATTAGGATTTTCATATAGGTGATAGTAGAAAGTGTACTACATTCAGGGCGTGCTCCATAGAACAAGTATTCAAGCCATAAAGTAACAGACTCTGCATTCTTGCGTGTTTGCGGTATGATACAAAGAATGAGCGCAATAATTCTCGATGGACAGCTTAAGAGCGCGCTTGCTTCGGTTAGGTCGCTGGGAAGGGCTGGAGTCATTATTTCTGTGGGGGCAGAGCGTCCGACGGCGATGTCGCTCCATAGCCGATATACAACAAATACGTTTACGTATCCTTCTCCCTATACACAACAAGAAGCGTTTATTACCCGTGTACGTGAAGAGGCAATACGCATGGGAGGGAAGCCTGTTGTGTATGCATTTAGCGATGCGACGTTTCTCTCGCTCTACCTTCATAGGGAGGATCTTTCTGAATATATGACCCTCGTATTCCCCGAGGAGAAGGCGATGGAAATTGCCTTCGATAAGGCGGCAACGTATTCACTTGCACGTATTTCTGGAATTCCAACCATTACCACCTTTGCCCCTGAGATGGCTCACGAGGTTGCGCAAATGGGTGAGACATTCGCATATCCCGTTGTTATTAAGCCGAGACGAAGCGTAACGTGGAAAGATGGTGCTGGAGTGTTTGGGACAGCCTCCTTTATACAAAATAAAGAAGACCTTATACGCACGTTTTCTGAACTGAAAAAGACGCTTGGTGAAGCACCCCTCATTCAAACGCTCGTTCACGGAGAGGAGTATGGAGTTGAAATGCTTGCTGACAAAGGTGTTGTCTATGCGTGTGTCACGCACCATCGAATACGTTCGCTCTCACCAACAGGTGGGGCGTCGGTCTTGAAAGAAACACTTCATGCAGGGGATTTAAAAAATACTCTTGAAGCGTACGCAAAAACATTGGTTACGAAACTTTCGTGGACCGGTCCCATTATGGTTGAGTACAAGGTGGATAGCGATTCGCGAGAACCAAAACTTATGGAAATAAATGGTCGTTTTTGGGGGTCGCTCCCTCTTTCTGTTTCAGCTGGTCTTGATATTCCATATCTCTATTACCGGTATGCCCAAGGAGAGAAGTTGTCACAAACGTTAGAAACAGCACGCGAGGGAGTTTCCTCAATTCATTTTCTTGGCGATGTGAAGCACCTCCTCAGGGTTCTTTTTGCGAACGACCCAATGCGAAAGCTTCTGTATCCACCTCGGCTCAAAGCGCTCCGTGATTTCTGTATACTCCCGAGAGGGGTTATGTATGACGTGTGGTCATTCCATGACCCCAAGCCAGCACTTATGGAAATTGTTGATATACTTAAAAAAATATGGGACTAGAGCATACATACAGAGGAATAATTCATTGCCACTCGAGATACTCGTACGACGCTAAACTGTCACTCTCTGAATTAAAAGCACTCTGCCAGAAAAACAACATTCAGTTTGTGTGTATGACGGAACATGTTGATGAAATGACGAGTGAGGATGCACAAGCTTTTGTGAGGGAGTGTGAGGCGCTCAGTGATGAAGCATTTCTTTTTATACCTGGGTTTGAAGTGCCCTATAAAATCGAGGGTGCCAAGGAACATGCACATATTCTTATGGTCGGACTCCGCGAGTTCTTTGGTAATTATGCACCCGATATTCAATCACTTAAAAAATGGACTGAGAAAGCATCGTTAGTGTTGCTCGCGCACCCCGTGCGAAATAATTTTTTAGTTGATGAAGGTCTCCTCGAAGAAATAGACGCGCTCGAAGTATGGAATCAACAGTATGAAGGGAAGCGTGTACCAAGGACACGCTCGCTCGCACTTCTCGGTGAGTTGCGTGAGAAAAAGCCAACACTCCTTGGGACGGGAGGAGTAGATTTCCATCGTACCGAACATTTTGGTGCACCATTTATTACTCTCGCAACAGAGACCCTTACTGAGGCTGGAGTTATTGAAAAATTAAAAATAGGAGCCTTTTCTGTTTCATCACCACAGGCTTCCTTCTATGGGACAATTCCAAATATTGATGAGTGTATTCAGAAGTATCGTTTTGATAGCCTCGTCTCAGTGTGTGTCATTGTGCTCGGAAAATTTGTAAATGCAACGCTCGCAAAGGTTGGTATCAAACTACCAAAATCACTTAAGCAACTCGTGCGAAAGGGGATTTAATGAGGGAGAGAACGGTTTTGGATTTTTGTAATATCCTGCATTGAGGCACTCTTCATACCGTATCGTTCATTGAGCTTTTTGTAGTGTGTGAGAATTTCATTCAAGTTTTTAAAATTCTCAGTTTGGTTAATCCCAAAATTGTGGGGGTGCCACCAAAGATGAAATACCTCTCCATGCTTCGCCGCATGGGTCATACTCTTTTTAATTCTGTGTAAGCGGAGCCATTCAAACATACGAAGCGCTTTACTCCAAGGGCGAAGGAATCTACTTGAAGGAATATTGTGTGGCTCGTTTTCTTTTCTATCTCCCAATGAGTATGTATGGTGACCACTTATATTTATGTAGTGGTCGAGGAGACGGAGGCCGCGGATAAAAAGTGACTGCTTACTTTCTTCTCTTCCTCGATAGAGAAAGTGATTTTCGTTTCCACGATACGAGGTAATCCCGTATTGGAGGCACGTTTGGAGGGACTCGGCATTTGCTTGATTGCGGGGGAATATTATTGACTCTGCATTGATACCATACGTCCGAGCAATTTCGCGGTGTGCTTCTAAGTCGCGCGCAAAGATAGCAGTATCGTTTATCTTGCCATCAATGCAATAGTAATGAGAGAAGGTGTGGTTACCAATTTCTTGGTGGTCAGTTGCAAGAATTAATTTAATGAGAGAAGGTCCAAAGTGATACGGGTCAGACTGCTCGTCGTTCCCAATTGCCCCTGTCTCAATGTGTGTGTACGCAGACACTGTTTGATCTTCATATAGTGGGCGAAGGTGTGGAGGAGGAAGGAGGGTAAGGAGCTCGTGCTTATTGCGCGCCATGAGCATACCAACAGAAGCCCACGTTGCGTGAATGCCGTAGGTGGTGAACATCTCGAGCATACGTGGTATTGCTGTTCGTTCTCCGAGAATATGCGCCCCGTACTCTTCAAGAGTGACTTTATCAAACATTCCCCAATACAGCTCTAAATCGAGGGATATCACGAGGTAGCCATGTTTCTTCGCCTGCATAATACTGGTAACTATACCGCTATGTGCATGGTTTTAACAGGGCGCTTGATTGGACTCTTGCCATTCCTCGTGCATACTATTCATACTGATATGAGGATACTTATTGCCACAGGATTGTCGTTTCCCGATATTGGGGGTCCTGCGACGTACACAAAATTTCTTGTTACCCATCTCCCTCAGCAGGGAATCGAATGTGACGTCGTTTCATTTCGCTCGGTGCGAATGCTTCCAAAAATCATACGTCATCTTGCGTATTTTTTTCTGCTCCTGAAGAAGGGGTATAGAGCAGATACTCTATATGCACTCGATGCGGTAAGTGTGGGCATTCCTGCCCTCTGCGCAAGTATCATCCTTCGAAAAAAGTTGTACCTTCGGGTTCCCGGGGATTACGCATGGGAACAAGGACAACAGCGCTTCGGTCTCAATAGGACGCTCGATGAATATCTTTTAGAAAAGGAGAAACCATTCATGGTTCGATTTCTCGCATTCTTACAGCGTACTGTTGCAAATCGTGCTGTAAAAATTATTGTGCCGAGTGAATACATGAAGGGTGTTGTGATGAAGTGGGGAGTGTCTGAAGAGAAAATTTTTAGAATATACAGCGCACTCAATCCTATTGTTATTGCCGAAAGCAAAGATGCGCTTCGTTCTCGCTTTGCGTATACAGGATTTGTTGTTGTTACCTCTGCTCGACTTGTCCCGTGGAAGGGAATCACCGCTCTTGTGTCTGTGGTTGCTACTCTCCATGCGGAGGGTATTGATATAGCACTCGAAATTATCGGAGAAGGTACCGAGTATGTGCACCTTAAGAAATCTATCGAAGAGAGAAAGGCAGAAGGATACATACACCTGCGAGGAGCGGTACCAAAGCAAGAACTTTCAGAACGTGTTTCAGGAGGAGATGTCTTTGTACTTAATACGTCATATGAGGGGCTCTCGCATCAACTCCTTGAGGTTATGGATATTGGTGTACCAATCATCACAACTCCGGTTGGAGGAAATGTTGAGCTTGTATCACACGAGCGTGAAGCCCTCCTTGTGCCATTTAATGACGAGACTGCCCTCCGTACGGCACTTATACGAATGAAGTCAGACACACTACTTCGAGACACTCTTGTTCGTAATGGGAAGGAAAAGGTGGCTCAGTTTCGCGAAGAGGTTATCATTCCGAAAATTGTCAAAATAATACTATGAAGATACTCACCATAAGCTTAGGAAGACGAATCTTAGACACAGAGAGCAGAGAGCGCGAGCGTATGCGATCGTATGCAGCATACACAGAAGAGCTCCACATCATCGTGTTAACCCGTAAAGAGCATGGATATAAAGATGAGCAACATGAGGAGCGCTTACATCTCTATCCCACACATTCATCTTCACGAACAATGATGCTCTTGGATGCTTTTCGTATATCAAAAAAAATAATCACCGAGGGGAGCCCCTTTGTTATTTCTGCCCAAGATCCACTTGAAATCGGCTGGCTCAGTTTTATTATTTCAAAAGTCACCGGAGCACAGCTCCATATTCAGGTACACGGTGATTACTTTAGTTCAGATAATTGGGTAGGGAATTCTATAACGAGAAAGATTCGCCGACGCATGGCACTCGTACTTCTAAAGCACGTTCTTAGCGTTCGAGTTGTTTCTAAACGAATTAAGGAATCGCTCATCGCGCGCGGGGTAGATGAAAAAAAGATTACCGTTCTCCCAATACGCCCAGAGTTGGAGAATTTTTTACAGACGCCGTACCTAGTGCGAAGTGCGCCACCGTATCGATTTTTATACATTGGGAGACTTGCGCCAGAAAAAGATATTTTACGAATCGTACATGCATTTGCTCTGCTTCATACCACACACAAAGATATTGAGTTGTGTATTGTAGGAGAAGGTGTCTTGAAGGAAAAAATTGAAAAGGTGATAGAAGAACAAGGTATCTCAGGAGCAGTCTCGCTCTTGCCGTGGACAGAAGATGTTGCCGGCGAGATGTCGCGCGCTGACGTATTTCTCCTTGCTTCACAGCACGAAGCGTATGCGCTTACCTTAATTGAAGCGATGGCTGTAGGGGTGCCGGTTATCACAACTGATGTTGGTTGTGTGGGGGAAGTGGTCCTTGATGGGGTGCATGGAATTGTTGTCCATGAAAGTGGAGTTGTTCCGTATAAAGAGGCGATGCAGAAAATGATAGAAGGCAGTGCATTTCGCGAGTCATGCTCTCATGCGGGCAATGAGACAGCGCGCACGCTAGCAGAGACCACACCTCTCGCATACGCACGTGCGTGGGTAACTTCCGTATCTCACGCAAATAAGTCGGTATAATAGAGGCATGAAATCTTGGTGGTCAGCACCTTCGCAAAATGAGGCTGATAAGCTTAATTCCGCTCTTCAGGAAGGAGAAATCCCTGAAGGGGATCTTGTTATTGTTGATGAAAAACTGAAGAGTGCCGAACAGCCACAAAACCCTGTTACACAATCTCCATTAAGCGAACCAGCGCCAGTAGCAAATGACCCAAGTATCGAGGTTGGTGATGCGCGAAATGAAGCTCAACTTATTGATTACGTGTCAGACCGACAAGGTGTTCGGCTTCTCTTTATTACACAGGACCAAACAATCTTAGAGGAGGGAAGTATGGCAAATCAACGAATTGCTGATTTGCGTGCATCCTTCCTAGAGGTGCACATCGTCGTTCTCAACTACAAAACAAAACAAGAATCGCCTGCAACAATGCGCCTCTTCAATAATGTATGGATATACCCAACCAATTCTGCTTCGTGGTGGAAGCTGAGCTACGATGCGTATCACCTTGCAGAGGAGCAACTCGTTTTTAGTGGTGGTTTCCGCGCCGATGTCATTGTTGCAGAAGACCCTTGCGAATCAGGTATCGTCGGTGCACTCCTTGGTAAAAAATACGAACGCCCAGTGCAACTCCACTTATATGAAGATTTTTTTGATAAGACGTTTATTGAGGAGCACGAACACCCTGTTATCTATGCATGGATTACCGAGTACGTTCTTAAGCATGTAAAAAGTGTTCGAACAAAGACGGAGTTCCAACGGCAAGCAATTATTCATGAAAACGATGAATTAGAGGCTACAACCGAATTGCTCCCGAGCTATTACAACTTAGATGCGTGGAAAAATTTAGTACCAACGGAGGACTTACGGGTAAAGTTTCCACAATTTAAATTTATTATTCTCCATGTTTCGTCGATGCATCCAAGTTCGCACTCTATGGAAGTTCTCTCAGGGTCTGCAAAACTTTTGAATCGATATCCAACGATTGGACTCGTCATTGTCGGAAATGGGCCTCAGCGACCACTTCTCGAGCGTCACGCAATTGCACTCGGTGTACAACGGCAAGTTGAATTCTTACCGATGCCTGGGGAAGTTGTTTCATACATGAAATCAGCGCAGGTCTTTATCCAGCTTTCTGAAGACGGTGCAGAAGATGATCTCATCCTTGAAGCGGCGGTGTCAAAAATTCCACTCATTGCAAATCTTGATGGACTTGCAGGCAAGCTCTTTGTGGACGGCGAATCAGCACGTCTCTGTCTTCCTGCTGATATTGAGTGTGTTTCCGATAGTATCAACATGTATTTAAATGAAAACCAAGACAGAGCAAGATACTCACTCAACGCGGAGAGTATTGTTTTTGACCGGATTGAGCAAGATTATGGAGCCTACCTGGAGGCGTATCGTCAAAGCATAGAACGTTCTATGGTTGTAGGTAGTTAAAGAGCGTATTGACAATACAGGGTAAAAAAACCACTATATTCAAGCGATGAAACTACTTATCTGTACCCAAGCAGTCGACCGAAACGACCCAATTCTAGGGTTTTTTCATGAATGGATAACCGAATTCGCAGGACACTTTGAACACGTGCATGTCATTTGTCTCCGCGAAGGTTCCCATACACTCCCTAAAAATGTGACCGTCTATTCCCTCGGAAAAGAATCAGGAGAGAGCCGTATAAAATACATTTTTAGATTTTATCGGTTCTTTGGAAAAGTCTTTTTTCATGACCGTGTCGATTTTGTATTTTTCCATATGGGTGCCGTATACAATCTCCTTGCGATACCATTTTTCGTCGTACGCAAATTATTTGGCACGTCATTTTATTGGTGGAAGGCACATGGTCAGATAAACATAGTTGGGCGAATAGCTGGAATTTTTAATGACCGCATTTATACCGCTTCAGCAAATAGTTTTCGAATACCGAGTAAAAAGAAGTTTGTGGTCGGACACGGAATCGCGGTTGAAGGTGAGACACTGAAAGACAAGGAGATACAGAGTCATCTGCGTATCGTGACCGTAGGGAGAATTACGCAGGTAAAAAACCTTGAACGTGTAGTTGAGGTTGCGCATACTCTCCACACAAGAAATATCCCTTTTACCATTTCAGTTATTGGTCCCGTAATCCAACCTGCATATTTTGAAGAAGTGCAGAAGCTCATCGCGCGGTACGACTTGCAGGACTTTATTACCTTTACTGGACCGAAAGACGCGAGCGCGCTCGCGGGGATATATGAAGGAGCAGACATCCTCCTTCATCCTTCGAAGACAGGAAGTATTGATAAGGTAGTCTTAGAGGCTATGAGTCATGGGGTTGTACCGATTGCACCACAGGATGCTTACGCAGAAATACTTGAATCGTTTCATCTCTGTGTAGAAAAAGATGAAAGTAGGGAATATGTTGCAGTTATGAGTACGTTGAGGGATCTGAAATCAGACGCGTATAATGAGCTAAGGCACAATCTTCAGAATGAGGTTGTTGTGAAGCACTCGCTCGCAACACTCCCGCATCGAATTTTTAATGTATGAAGCATACTTTCCGCAACATTTTTATTTACTGTATTTCATTTTTAGGGATAGTGTTTTTGTATCGGCTGTGGGTGGGGTACCGGGGTCCACTCGTACGCGTCGTCGCGTTTCATGATGTTGAAAATGCAGAATGGTTTGAGTCTGTTATTAAACTCTTAGTAACAACAACACGAGTAATTTCTCCGACACAGTTTCACGTGAGAGATTTTAAGAATGGTGTGAACAATGTCCTCCTAACGTTTGATGATGGGTATGAGTCATGGACACGTATCTGTCTCCCGATTTTAGAAAAGTATGATGTTCGTGCAATTTTCTTTCTTAATACCGGTCCGCTCGATGGGGTACTCCACGACGCGTACGTGAAGGATACGTTACAACTTTCTCCGAAAACTCTCCTGACATGGGACGGTGCACGCACCCTCGTGGATGCAGGGCATACAATTGGAGGACACACCACGAACCACCCACACCTAACAGCGCTCAAGCAAGAGGAAATAGAGGGCGAGGTACGCAAAGATAAAGAGCGGCTTTCCGAAGTCCTTCAGTTACCGATAGTGGACTTTGCATACCCATTTGGAACAGTAAGAGATTATTCAAAGGGAACTGAGGAACTCATTCGTAAAGAAGGGTACACCTTCGTGTATACAGCAGAGTCATCGTTTGTGGGTGAGCTCTCAAAGCACATACCACGAACATTATTCGAAAAAAACCAAAGTCTAGCGTCCATTACGCTTTGGCTTAAAGGAGGGTATGATGTCTTTGCGGGAGCGCGACGACTACTCCGAACATTTTCATAAAATACTTTTCACCATTGACCGGAGTTATACAGATATCCTATGTGCGGAATTAACGGCATAACACAACAAAATAAAGAACTCGTCGAACGCATGAACTTCGTGACAAAGCACCGAGGTCCAGATGGTTCTCATATCTCTGAATTAGAGGGAGTGACACTCGGACACAATCGTTTGAGTATTATCGACGTGCGTGAAATCGCGAATCAACCATTCGTGAGTGATGATGGACGCTATACGATTGTGTACAACGGTGAACTCTACAACTTCAAAGAATTAAAAAGTGAGCTCAGCGAGTACACGTACAAGACAGAAGGGGACACAGAGGTGCTTCTCAATGCATATCGTGCTTGGGGTAGTGCATGTGTGAATAGATTTAATGGGATTTTTGCCTTTGCAATTTGGGATGCAGAAAAGAAAGAACTGTTTCTCGCGCGAGATCAATTTGGAGTTAAGCCACTCTATTACACGATGCATGCAGGGAAGTTTATTTTTTCTTCCGAAATAAAAGCAATCCTTGAATCAGATATCCCACGAGTGATGAACGCAACTGCATTTTCGCACTACATGCGCCTCCTCTATACGCCGGGCGAGGACACATTGTTTGCTGGTATCAAGCGCCTTCTTCCGGGGTATACACTCGTATTTAAAAATGGAGTGGTTACCACCTCTCCGTATTACACACTCCCTCAAGCATCACTTTCGACAAGTGCATCTCTCTCACAGATACATGAGCGTGTGCGCGACGCACTTGATACATCGGTGAAACGACAACTCATCGCCGACGTGCCAGTTGGGGTGTACCTTTCGGGCGGGATTGATTCGACAGCAGTTGTTGA
Organism: uncultured Candidatus Saccharibacteria bacterium; assembly: GCA_964638425.1. Classification (GTDB taxonomy): domain Bacteria; phylum Patescibacteriota; class Minisyncoccia; order Phycocordibacterales; family UBA918; genus Damh-18. Next base: position 48,593 of record CAZWYM010000006.1, on the reverse strand, counting down.
TGCTGTCTCGCGTGTACATGGAGCTATTGATACCTTCTCTATTGGTTTTGATTTGGAAGCAGGGGAAGAGGCGGGAAAGTTTAACGCCGATTTCGAAATGGCAGAAATGACCGCTCGACATTATGGGACGCGTCACCATGGACATATGCTGAAGAGCGAGGATGTCGTTTCACTCATAGAAGAATCGGTATGGCACATGGATGAACCTGTGGCCAACCTCACGACACTTGCTCAACTCAAGCTCGCTGAGTATGCAAAGAAAGAAGTATCCGTTGTTCTTGGTGGAGATGGAGGGGATGAATTATTCGGTGGATACAAGCGTCATGGTTTTGCGAAGCGCCTCTTGCCATATTGGCATCTCCCCAAAATGCTACGGGAGATTGCTCCTCTGCGTGTACGTAAAGCAAACGTCAACTCATGGTCAGAGCGGTACCTCCTTTTTCTTTCACAAAAGGATGATATCTTGTCGCGTATTCTTGCTACACCACATTCGACAGACACTGATACTTACTTCAAAGAACACTATTTCAGCAACACCACCTCAGCAACATTTCTTGATGACATGATGCAAGCAGACCTCAATTCGTGGCTCGTTGATGAGTCGTTGCTCCGCAGTGACAAAATGTCCATGGCACATGGACTTGAGCAACGTGTGCCACTTCTTGATATTGATTTTGCCATTCTCTCGCGGACAATTCCTTCTACCTATAAGACAACCTTCTTTGACACTAAGAAGGTCTTTAAGGATTCACTTAAAGGAAGACTTCCTGCACACGTTCTCAATCAGCCGAAGCGCGGATGGATAAGTCCCGGGGCAAAGTGGCTCAGGCGACCTGAAGTTGCGGAGTATATTAGTACCGTACTTAGCCCTACGTACTACCCTGAGACTGCACACCTCTTTAATTGGCCTGAAATAGGGCGAATGTATGAGGCGCATCGAGCACGCACCGAGTACCACCTTGCACCCCTGTGGTCAGTCATCGTATTCCAAATTTGGGCGCGAAGATTTAGTATTACCGCACCACATTAATATTTATGGACAAAAAGATTTCATTAGTATATTTCGCGAATGTCCCGTTACCGAACGAGCGGGCAAATGGTGTTCAAATAGCGCATACGTGTGAAGGGCTTGCTTCGAGCGGGGTTAACGTTACCTTGGTAACGCGAAGACCAAAGACTGAAACCAAGTCACTCTCACAGTACTATCACCTTGCTCAATCGTTCAAACATATACAACTCTTTACCCTCGACATTCCAATGTTGCCGTTTCGGTATTTCTTTCGCAATGCGTCATTTTTTATACTGACCGCCCTCTACATACTCATAAAGGTAGTAGGTGCACGTGTACGAGGAGAGAAGCTTGTGGTGTACGTGCGCGGAGAAACAGTTCTTGCACTCATACCACTCACATATATCGTTCCTATTTTTTTTGAGACGCACCAAATTCGAAATTATGAGTACCTCTATAAAATTGCGCTCAGACGAGTCCGGGGGGTTGTCGTTATCACTGAGGGGTTAAAAAATAAATTTGTGGAAGCATACGGTCTCATTGCACAAAAAATCCTTGTGGCTCGAGATGCGGTTGATGTGAAAAAATTTGAGTCAGTCACACCTGATAAAAATATTTGGACTGAGCATGGAATCGCTCCAACAAAAAAGATTGTCTTATACTCGGGAACACTCGCACCGGAGAAGGGAGTCGATACACTCGCACAAGCAGCACCACGTGTCGGAGAAAATACACAAATAGTATTTCTTGGAGGTACTGATGAGCAGGTGACTTCTTTTCGTGAAAAGTATGGGCAGGTAGAAAATATTTCTATCATAGGAAGAGTAGACCATGTAGCTGTACCAAAATATCTTGCCGGAGCGGATGCGTTTGTGCTCCCTGACTCATCAAAGTACACATATAGCAATCTCTACACCTCACCAATGAAGCTCTTTGAATATATGGCAAGTGAGCACCCAATTATCGCATCAAACGTCCCGTCACTCCTTGAGGTTCTCGACGAGAAAACGGCAGTCTTTTTTGAGGCGGACAACCATGAGTCACTTGCTGAAGTTATAGAACGTATCCTTAGAGATACGGAGGAAGCAGTTCGTCTTTCACATAATGCACGTACGCGTGTTTTGGAGTTTACATGGGAAAAGAGGACAAAAGCAATTGTTACGCATATACTAGAACAAATTCAGTAATCAAACATATATATGACGAGCAGTGAGACATACGCCCAAAAAATATATACCAAAAAGGGGATGACGAAGGAGAATCTCTTTACGCATGGTGAGCGAGCACTCCACATTGGCCCAGGGAAGAAGGGTCTTCCTGGTGCAGTAACGATTGATGTTCTCAATCTTCCCGGGGTCGATACTGTTCACGACCTCGATGTTTTGCCGTGGCCATTTCAAGACAATGAGTTCGATTTCATCTTCGCGCACAATGTTTTCGAGCATCTTGATAAGCAAGTCCTTGTTATGGAGGAGATGTGGCGAATACTGAAACCACAAGGGAGAATCGTTATCACCGTTCCGTATTTTCGTTCACCAGATGCGTTTACCGATTCTACGCATAAACATTTCTTTACTTCTCAGTCACTCGATTACTACATACAGGGCAAGAAACTTGCGAACTATGAGTACACGAACAAGTATTTTTTAGAAAAGGGATTTTGGTTTGGATGGCCACAAACATCACGGAACCCAGTTGTACGTTTGTTTAAGTGGTTTATCACGAGGTATCCAAAGTTTTACGATGCACATCTCTCGCTCTTGTTTCCTATGAAGATAGTGATGTGGGAACTTGAGGTAATAAAATAAGACCTCATGCATACTTGCATGAGGTCTTTAGCTGCTTACATCGCAGAAGTCCAACCGTCCGTATAATTATTTACACTCTCAACGATAAATTTTTTACTATAGTTACTACTTTCTGTGCAAGCAGTGCCTATAATTATCGCTGAATCAGAATCTGCTGATACATACACCACTTCGAATGTATTACCCGACCCATCTGATGTACGTTCTCCGACAGAAAGCTTAATTTCAAGCCCGTCTATTTCAACTGACCGACTCCCACTTTCTTTATATATGATTTCATGATCACCATATACCATTTTCGTCTCCTTGAATAAATCTAAAATAATTAAGCGTGTAAATTATTTTAATTCAATTAGAGCCGACCCAATTTCTCTTGCGTCGGCCAAGAGATCGCCGACCACCCAGTCTGCAGTATCTCGCAAGACATCCGTAATTTCTTTATGTTTAGGATGAATACGAAAAGCTTCAAGAGCTTCAGGACCTGAAAAGAGGGCAAATTCTGCAAAATGCCAGTTTTTTCTTTGGTCAAGATTTGGTTTGGTCGTAAAGAAAAGAATACCCGCTTCTTTTCCGCCACAATCTTCTGCGATGCTACTGTACTGCTGTAAAATTTTGGCTTTTTGTTCTTCCGAAACGTCATTTCGAAACTGAATCATTACCATATGTACTAGTACGTTTTTCATCCAACCACTCCTCTTAGTTTAAACAGGGCGAAACTGCCCAGAACATACCTAAATAAATTTTAACACTTAAAAATTAAATGTCAATACCTTGTTTAGGAACGAAATATACTAAGGTTGGGTTTAATCTGTCATGCTAGTATGTAACAGTAATTAATACTTAAAAGTATGCATATTGGAATCGTATTACATCCGTTTGGAGATTCATCAAAGGGTCTTGAACAATATATATATGAAACAACAAACGCCATTCTCACTTCAGGTAATGGCGATGTAGACTTTACCGTGTTTGTGAAAGGGGATCCTGACACATCTTCACTCCCATCACATGTACGCGTCGTTAATTTACCTAAGGCATTTTTTTGGAACCTCGCGCTTTTGCCGTGGTACAAGAAGTGTGACGCATTTGTATTCTTTACAGAATCAGCTCCGCTCTTTCTGTGGAAGAAGAGCATCATCGTGTTCTTTGATGCTGCATATTTTTACTTCGGTTCACAGACAGTATATGGACGCATACAGAGAAAGGTTCTTGTATGGTGGAGGAAGTGTATGATGCAATCCGCACGCCATGTCGTCGTGATTTCACAAGCATCGAAAGACGACCTCGTCGATCATTTTTCTATTAAACCAGAACAGGTAACAGTCATATATCCAGGATTTAAAACTTTTGACGCTTCGTCTGAGGTTGTTGCACAAACCACAGCGAAGCCGTTCTTTATGTATGTTGGTCCAATGAAAGAGCGAAAAAATGTCTTTCGCATTGTCGAAGCGTACATAGCATTTCGGCAGTCTACAAACTTCACGCATGAACTCTATCTTGTCGGGAGGAAGACAAAAGGAGATTACGAAGAAAAGGTCATGACGCTCATTTCAGGGTCTGAGTACAAAGACTCCATTCTCCTAAAAACTAATGTAGATGATGAAGAGCTCAAGTCTCTCTACGCAACAACCACCGCACTCGTCTACCCGAGCCTTCTTGAGGGGTTTGGACTTCCAATTCTCGAGGCGCTGAATTATGGTGCTGTTGCTATTACCTCAAGTACAACGAGTACACGCGAAGTCCTTGGAGACGCAGGACTCCTCGTTGACCCACACTACCCACAAGAAATTGCTGAAGCAATGAAGCAAATTGCAGAGGGTACATATGATAGAGAAGCATTTAAAAAGTCAGCAGCTGAGCAGTGCGCACGCTTCAGTTGGGAAAAGTCAGGCGAAGAATGGAGTACTCTTTTTTCGAATGATGCAATCCAAAAGGCGTCATAGTATAGTCTATGTATATGGCACCAAAAAAGGCATTCATTACAGGCATTGCTGGTCAGGATGGGTATTATCTCTCAGAGCTTTTACTCCAAAAAGGGTATGAAGTGCACGGACTCGTCCGAACGAAGAGCGCTCCTTCAGTGGCGCGCCTCAGTCAGAAAATTACACTCCATGAAGGGTCTCTAACAGACTTTGTTCGTGTAGCTCAAATACTCAGTGAGATACAACCAGACGAAATATATAATCTCGCAGCACAGTCATCGGTAGCAATGTCATTTACCCAACCAGACGAAACATGGGCGGTGAATTATGATGCGGTAGGGAACCTTGTTACTGAAGCCCTTCTATATAATCCGTCTGTTCGAATCTATCAAGCTTCGACGAGTGAAATGTTTGGTAATGTTCCCGCCCCACAAAATGAGATGACTCCTTTTAGCCCCCAGAGTCCGTATGCCGAATCAAAAGCAAAGGCGCATGAAGATTTTATTGTCGCGAAGAGAGGAGAAGGTGCGTATACCGTTTCAGGTATTCTCTTTAATCATGAGTCACCACTCCGCGGAACGCAATACGTAACGAGGAAGATAACGTCATCACTCGCACGAATTGCTACAGGACTTCAAGATGTCCTTGAGCTCGGGAACCTGAATGCTGTACGGGATTGGGGACATGCAGAAGATTACGTACGCGCGATGTACCTCATGTTGCAACAAGAGACACCAGAAGATTACGCAATTGCGAGCGGTGTTGCGCATTCGGTTCGTGAATTTGTTGAAATCGCTGGAAAAAATCTTGATATCGGTATTGAGTGGGAAGGAGAGGGGATAGATGAAATCGGTCGTAACAAAAAGACAGGGAACATAGTTGTAAAAGTGAATCCCTCATTTTATCGTCCGACCGAGGTTAATTTTATCCAGGGGGATTCAAGTAAGGCGCACGAGAAGCTTGGTTGGTACCCAGAGTATTCCTTTGAAGACATTGTCACTCAGATGGTTAAGGTGGATATCGAATTAGTAGAGCAAGAAAATAAACGGCAATCAAAATGATTGAAAGTACGCGTACACGCATTCTTATACTAAGTATTCTTGCATTATTCTTTTCTCTTTTTCGAGGAAAAGCTACCAAGGTATATCCTCACACAAAACGGATAGGTACTATTTACCTTACCGGAAATGTGGGGGATATGATTTTTTGTACACCAGTATTTCGCGCACTTAAGGAAGCAATGCCAGAAAGTGAAATGTACGTTATTGGGAGAAAGAGAAATGCAGAGACGCTTCAGTATAACCCCGACGTACACGAGTACATTGCGTGTCCAACTTCCGCGTATGCACTTTGGCGAACAGTGCGGGGGTTACGTCTCGACTATGCATACCTGTTCAACCCGTCGGTGCTTGAGGTCGCTATATGCTACCTTGCCAACGTGAAGGCAATTGCCACATTTTCAGCCCCTGTTCCTGGAGCGGAGACAAAGACCTATCGCATGCTGAAGCGTTTGTGTATACAAATTCCTTTTACTGCAGGAGAGAACTTTGCACATGAGAATTTAAAACTCATTGCTCCTCTTGGCGTTACTTCTGAAGATACGAGAAAGCATTTGTTTTCCTCGAAAGAGGCGGAAGAGTCAATCAATCTCTTCTTTAAAGAGCAGGGGGTGGTACCAAGGAAGGACACGGTCATCGCACTTGCTCCTGGTGCGGGAACAAAGGTGAAGCAATGGCCAGCAGATAGGTTTGCGAAGCTTGCTGACCACCTCTACCAAAAGCACCGTGTACCTCTTTTCATTGTGGGTGGACCTGGCGATAAAGAAGAATTTCTCCTCATGTCACAAGCAGTCCTTCCCGAGACGAAACTTGTCTCATGTCTTCATCATTCAATTGATGAACTCAAGGCGTTCATGGCGCAGATTGATATAGTAATTGCGAACGACAGTGCGCCGATTTATGTTGCTGAGGCTTTTAGTAAAGCGACAGTGACCATCATTGGACCAACGGATGAAAATGAGCACCCACCAAAAGGACCACAGCATCGCATTGTCAAGAGTCCTGACCGCGGAGTCCCGTCACTTGCTGCAAAGATATCTATCTATCAGTCTGAACTGAAGGAAGACCCACGGTTACAAATTGAGAAAGTAACTATTGAGCAGGTAATTTTAATTACCGATGAGCTCATTCAGTCCATGCCCCGCGTTTTAAAAAAGTAGTCTTTTATGTTACATTTGTGCCTATGAAAAAAGCGTTAATTACAGGAATTACCGGACAAGACGGCTCGTACCTTGCAGAGCTCTTGCTTCAGAAGGGGTATGAAGTACATGGCCTCATGCGTCGTTCAAGCACCGAGCCACTTATTCGTATCCAAGAGATTGTATCCAATGGTGATATTACCTTACACATGGGTGATTTGCGGGATAAGGCGTCTATCGAACGAGTTATTGAACGTGTGAATCCTGACGAGGTATACAACCTCGCAGCGCAATCAGATGTAGGTATCTCATTTCAGTGTCCTGAAGAGGCGTTTGCTATCAACTATGAAGGAATGAAGAATGTTGCTGATGCAGCATACAGCCAAAATAAAAACGTTCGATTTTATCAAGCATCGACAAGTGAAATGTTTGGTAAGACAAATCCTCCACAAAGCGAGATTGCTCCATTTCAGCCAGTAAGTCCATACGCAGAAGCAAAGCTCAAAGCTCACGAAGATATTGTTGTTGGGTATCGCAATAAGCATGGCATGCACATATCTTCAGGCATTCTTTTTAATCATGAATCACCACGGAGAGGGAAGCACTTTGTGACACGAAAAATCACCCACTCACTCGCAAAGGTAAAACATGGTCTCCAATCACACGTAACACTAGGTAACCTTGATTCAAAACGAGATTGGGGTTTTGCAGGAGATTATGTCGAGATGATGTGGCTCATGCTTCAGCAGGAGACACCGGATGATTATGTTATTGCTACTGGAGAATCACGATCCGTGCGCGAATTTGTTGAGGCAACAGGTGAGGCACTCGGGATGAAAATCACATGGGAAGGAGAAGGGGTGAATGAGGTAGGAAAAGATGCGCAAGGGAATGTGGTTGTACGCATCTCAGAAAATTTCTACCGCCCTGCAGAAGTAGACTATCTCCTCGGGGACGCATCAAAGGCGAAGGAAAAGCTTGGTTGGATTCCTAAAACAACTTTCCAAGGTCTTGTCGATATGATGGTTGCATCAGATGAAAAAGATGCAAAATTTGAACTACATAAAAAGAGTTTGTAGTTCGGGATGCAAACGTCTTGCGATAATGAGGTAAAATATATTGAATACTATGCAAATTTTAACACCTGTTTCGCCTGGAGAATTAATCGATAAGATTACTATTCTTGAGATAAAGATGGAGGAGATTAGTGACGCAGAAAAGCGTGTGAATATTGAACGCGAACTCACTCTTCTTCTTGAGGTGATGAAAAAGGAACTCCCACTCTCCGAAGAGCTCACCCGACTTCATACTGAGCTCAGGCTCATTAACAAGAAAATTTGGGATACTGAAAATGATGTTCGTGAATTTTGGAACGATGATGCAAAGTTTATTATTGCAACTCGGGGCTCCCACTTCGAGAATGACCAGCGCGCGCGGGTGAAAAAAGAAATCAATCAATTCCTTGGCTCGAATATCATTGAAGAAAAGTCACATCCAAAATATGAACACAAGGGGTAAGCGCGCATTCATCACTGGGTTGTATGGGCAGGATGGTTCCTACCTCGCAGAACATCTCCTTTCGCAAGGGTACGAGGTGCTCGGCTTGATAACGGATTCTGATACGAAGCATAGTAACGCTGAGCTCTTCCGTGGAGTAGAAGGTGTCTCTACGCATATTGGTACTCTAGAGGATTCTCATACATATCATGATGCACTCACTGAATACGCACCCGATGAGGTATATAATCTCGCAGCACTCTCAGACCTCACCTCCGCAGGAGATAATCCTGAGCGCACCATGCGCATCAATGCATGGGCGCCCCGTGATATAGCGGAGATAGTTTTTAGTGTGCGCCCTGATGCACGCATTTTCCAAGCACTCTCATCGAGAATGCTCCAAGCACATGAGGACGGCTCTATTGATGAATCGTCGCAACTCACGAGTAGCGTTCACCCATACGATGTTTCAAAGCGAGCTTCATACGAGGAGGTTGTCCTTCCATACCGTGAAAAGGGTTTTTTTATTGCGTCTGGCTTTCTTTGCAATCATGAGTCACCACGAAGGGGAAACAGATTTGTAACCGGTAAGATTGCTGAACATGTCGTGTTGATAGCTAATGGAGAAATGGAGATGCTCTCCATTGGAAATGTTGATGCAAAACGAGATTGGAGTTATGCAGGTGATTTTGTACGAGCGATGCACGCAATACTCGCGCTCGATGAACCTGATGATTTTGTTATTGGCTCTGGAGCGGTACAGACTGTTCGTGACTTTATTACCTTGGCATTCAAAGCTGTCGGTATAGAGCTACACTGGGAAGGGAACGGTGTCGAGACGAAAGCCTATGATGAGGATAGGGTGCTTCGGGTAATGGTTAACCCCGCTTACTACAAGCCGGATGATAACCCAGTTATTTCAAATACAGCAAAATTAGAGCGTATGACAAAATGGCAACGTACCGTCACCTTTGAGGAACTTGTGCGTATGATGGTGGAAAGGGAAGAAGAGAAGATTAATCTTCTCCCGTAATAATTTCAAACTTTGGGCAGGGTACGATGAACGCACCTCCTGCTTTGAGGTATTCGCCTTCGCGTGTCTTGAATTCATTGATGAAGTGCCATGGAAGTACGAGCATGTAATCTGGTTTTGCGTTGCGCGCTTCTTCTTCTGAGAGGATAGGGATGTTTGTTCCAGCAGTTTTCTTACCAAACTTTATTTCAGAACGTTCTGCAATACCGTCGATATGTGTGTTATCAAGTCCGTACCATTGGAGAAGGGTATTGCCTTTTGTTGAAGCGCCATATCCCCAGATTGTTTTTCCTTCCGCGCGTGCTGCAGTGATGAAATCCATCGTCTCCTTCTTGAGTTCTTGAATTTTTTCAAAGAAAGTGATGTATGTCTGAGGGTTCTTAAGGTCCATTTTTTCTTCAAGAGCACGAATACCTTCAACGCGCATATCAGCAACATCGCGATATGGTGACGTAGCGAAGAGTGCTGGGTTCGCATTCTTTTTTCGAATATAGATACGGAAGCTTCCACCGTTAATGTCATTGAGCTCACAGTCAACAACTTTAAAGTTATGTTGGTCGAGAAGATAGGTGAGTGACTCAAGGCTGTAGTACTCGAGGTGTTCGTGGCAGATGTTGTCAAAAGCGAGTTGCTTCAACATTAAGGGAAGATAGCTCATTTGAATTATCCAGAGTCCTTCATCATCAAGAACTGCATCAATATCGTTCACAAATGCGTGTGGGTCCTCAAGGTCATAGAACATTGCAATTGAGGTAATGACCTTCGCCTTAGCGCGCCCTGTTTCTTTGTATTTTTCTGCGGTGAAGTAATCAACAACAACAGTGTCAGCATGCTTCTTTGATTCTTCTTCAAGGAAAGTGTTGAGTGCAGGATCAAAACCAACACGAATAACATTGGTGTCTACATTTGAGAGAAGTGTGCCGTCGTTGCATCCAATATCGAGCCACGTGTCGCCCATCCCCGGTCGGATGAGTTTTGTTGCACGTTCTGCAATCTCCTTGAGCTCAGTACGCATGGTTATGTTGGTTCCTGAGCGATACCAGTACTCACGGTACATTTCATCAAAGTCTGCGGTGTGTGCGAGTTGCACGAGACCAGACTCAGGCGCGAGCATAAGCTTAAGTTCCACGGGTGTCATCCGTGGTTCCATCTCTGGGTCAATAAAATCTGAGAGGTGTAAGGTGCCGAGGGTAAAAAGCGGAATAAGGGGTTCACCTGAAATACGACAGGTTGAGCGCTCTGTATCATTAGGTTTCATGGGGATTATTGTAACGTAGTTTATATAGCCGAACAAGACAGGGCGTGATAGCATGCTCTATACGATATGTTCAAGTTTTTTAAGGAGAAATTGTATTTTTTGAAGCGGTGGTACGTGCTCATTTTTACGTACCCACAACACACCCTTCAGGTAGAGGAATCACTCGATTACGACACCTATTGGAAAGAGAAGCGTGGGGCAGTTAGCGGAGCGAGTGCGCGCACCATATCGCGAAACGAAGCACTCCGAGCTGATTATGTCGCGCTAAAGATTGGGACAGAGGAAGTTACCATTGGAGACATCGCTTCGGGTCCTGGTGTTATTTTTAATTACCTTCGGGGGAAATTGAAAATAAAGAAGTATGTCGGATATGAGTATTCGGATTATGCACTTGAAGTAGCTGGGTCTCTTGGAATGGAAGGAAAGAAATTTGATATTAATTCTGAAGAAGATATTGCCGACATTGAACCAGCTGATTATTTCCTCTTGCTTGAAATTCTCGAACACATTCCTCACTCAGAGAAGGTGCTTGATTCTGTTTTCAGAAAGGCGGAGAAGGGAGTCTTTTTCTCTTTTCCGAATTCAGGAAATTTTCTCTACCGACTTCGTGTTCTCTTTGGACGAATGCCCGCACAGTGGGTGAAGTTTCCCAACGAGCATCTACGCTTCTGGACGTATACCGACCTCACGTGGTGGCTCAAGGCGCTCGGGTATACCAACTATGAAATCTACGGTTACCGTGGAGTACCATTCCTTGAGAAAGTGTTGCCAGGGCTCTTTGCGGGGAGTTTTGTCGTTTTCTTGAAGAAGTAGAAAAGGTCCCTATACGTGTTACAATCGAATTTACTTATGACAACAAATGAAGAACTCCTAAAAACAATTGATAAAAATTTATCCATACTGGATACTCTTTTTCGACCAGGTTTAAAAAATAAAATGAGCAGACTGGTGCACTATCCACTGCAAATAATCTCTCGTGCAATACTTTTAAGATTAAATAAAAAATTTATTTTTAAAGTACGCACAAAGACATTTTTTAATTACCCAATAACCATTCATAGTTTTGAATATTGTCTTTGGATTACGGGATGTTTGGGGGGTACGGAAGTTGGTCTGCAAAAGTACATGATAAAAAGTCTGCCAAAAGGAGGGGTCTTTTTTGATATTGGTGCACATCATGGATTCTATTCCTTACTCGCTCATTTTCTAACCGAAGAAAGTAAGACTCAGATTCATGCTTTTGAGCCAACCGATACCCATTTTGCAATTACCCAAAAAAACCTAAGTCCGTACGATAATATGTACGCATCTAAGTTAGCAGTGTGTGAAAATTCCGGTAAGCGATCATTTTATATGACCATGGGGGCAGGAAGTACCATAGAAAAGGATTTTTTTAAGGATGTTGCAAGTGTCGACCTGAGTGAATTTAAGAATATAGAGGTTTCATGTACGACTCTTGACGAGTATTGTTTAAAGCAAGGAGTGACTCCGACTTTTATTAAAATTGATGTCGAAGGAGCCGAGAGTGAAGTCCTGAAAGGGGGTATTAAAACAATACAAGCGAGCTATCCAACAATTGCAATGGAGATTTGGTCTAAGCCTCATAATAACAAAAATCATATTGACGCTGCGAAGTTGCTCATTGATCTTGGATATCTCATGTATAAGATTGGTAATGATGGAGAATTGCAATTAATTGATTTTAATCAATTAATGACACTTCTTGATATTCCACATAGCTCTGATAATTATCTTTTCAAAAAAGTTACTTCTTGAATTACAGGCCTCTAAATTAATGGAACTTTTATGAGCAATGCGCAGGATATAGGAAACCAGGAGTACGCAATAGATTTGCTCAAGCGCATTAATACGCTTACTGTCGAAGGAAAGAATATTGGTTTGTACTATACATCGGGGACGTACTCAAGCTGGGCATCGCAACAGTTCTTTATTTTGAGTCAAGTAAAGGAATTTAGAAAGAAGGGGACTTTTCAAAAATACAAAAAATCGCGACGACCGCGCCTGGTAAGTTATGTTCCTATTATTTTATTTAATATAGTTGTTCTTGGAGTTACCCTCATTGCACTATGTTCAGCAATGTTCCGTCGACCAAGGGTGCTTTTGTTTTGTTCTGACTTTTTAAAGCATGGTTCCAATAAGAACCCTCGTTTGTTTAATGTGCTTCAATTTCTTCAGAATGAGAAAATTCGATATATCGAGATTATTCATGTCACTACTGTGCGCAATTTTTTTATTAATATATTAAAGCGCCGTCGATTGGGAATATATGGTGAATCAATCAGTGTGGTAAGCAGCTTTATCTCTCTACTAAGCTCAAAGTCTATTTTTAAGAAAATAGATTGGGAAGTAGCAAGTGTCGAGGATTTCGAAAAGGATTTTGTTCAATATATTGTCCGTGAGACAGAAAAGAATATTAGACGTAGTGACGTCTCCACTAAGTTACTCGCTGTCATTTTTAAACTCACAGGAATAAAAAAGTTTGTTTCAATTGACGACAACCGCTATTTAGGCGATATCCTCTATGCATGTGAGAAGGCTGCTGTACCGTCATATATTTTTCAGCATTCAAATTTCGATTATCTTAGTGGACTTGATATGTTACCTCCCGAGCAATACATATTTCCAGATTATTTTTTTACATGGAATACATATTGGCTACGCAGGATAACTGAAATTAGTCCGCTCTATTCATTTTATGCTTCGCGATTAAAGATTGGGGGTAGACCGTATGCCTTTACTCCACCAAAACAGGTCGAGTACTCAAAAGCGATTTCAAATGATTCAATAACGGTACTTATTCCGTATGAGGTCTCATCTCAAAGAGAATATATTAAACCCTATATGGATTCGCTTTTGAATGATTCACGCATACAGGTACTCTTTGTTTTGCGCGGAGATTTTGAAGCGGGACAGCAAATTGCACAATATTTTGGTTCCCCTAATTTTAAGCATCCTCAGCTTAAAATTATTACTCCTCTAGACAAGGAGTGGGCAATAAGCCAGGCAGATGTGGTTGCTGGTGTGTATTCTGGTTTCCTGGATGAGTCGGTGGAGATGGGTATTCCGGTCTGTATTTTCAATACTCCCTACAAAAACATGAATAGACTCGACCGTGACAACCTTGCTTCGGTTGTTGATTCACCAGATTGTGATATCTTTGAAGAGTTCAATATCGTACGGCAGACATCACGCGAGGTACTACAAACCCGAAAGACAAAAATCAGCGAAGGTTCTAGGGACATAGAATCTTGCCTACATGATATAGTATGTCTCTAAAGGCATTTGTCGGTTTTTCTCGCAACCTTTTATCATGGAACGTACGTTATAAAGAGCGTTACTTAAATCATTACAATATTGCAAAACAGTATGGGTTTGACACAAAAGCAAAAGGTACTCGGTATAATTCCTGCTCGTATTGCATCGACTAGGCTTCCAAAGAAAATGCTTGCTGATATTGACGGCAAGACACTTATTCGGCGTACCTATGAGAGAAGTCTTAATGCAGGAGCACTCGATGCTATCGTGGTTGCCACTGATTCTGAAGAGATTGAAGCTGAAGTAAAATCATTTGGAGGGAATGTCGTTCGCTCTACTGCCGAATGTGAGAATGGTACTGTCCGTGCACATAATGCGGTATCACTCTTTGCAGACTTTACCCCTGACGTTGTTGCTATCATTTGGGGGGATGAACCACTCTATCCAGCAGAAGTTATTGATTCGTGCGTGAATTTGTTTCTCGAGAATGATACATTCGATGCAGTCACCGCAGCATTTAAAATCCACGATGTTCAAATGGTAGTTTCAGATAGCGTCGGCAAAGTGGTTACCGATAAAAACAATAAGATGCTGTATCTTTCCCGTTCACCAGTCCCGTATAACTTCACCCATGCATCTGTCGATTACTATCATTCAAGTGGAGTTATGGTGATGAGTTGTGATTTTCTTGCAAAATATAGTGCGATGCATCAAACACCACTTGAGCTTATTGAGGGTGTTGAACAGTTACGAATTCTTGAAAATGGATATAGTCTTGGGGTAGTAAAGAGCGATTCAGAGAATGTTGGAGTGAACACACAGGATGACTATAATAGAGTTGTAAGGATGTACAAAGAAATGAAGTAATGAGCCCTGAGTACTCTAAACACTCATGAAGCTGAAGGAGTATGAATGATAAAATAAATAATCAAAAAGTTACCATCATTGCAGGACCATGTTCTGTAAATGAGAACAATATTCATCAACTATACGATATAGCTGCAATTGAAGTGAAGAATAGGGCATCTGGGACACAGAAGGCTATTTGGGGTATTAGAACTGTTGGGCTCAAATCACGTTCAAGTATGAACGTAACTGGGGAGGGGATGGGGTTTGATTTTCCAAACTATATAGATAATGTCAGACTCATAGCAAGTAAAGAGTCATTCGAGTCCCTTAAAATCACTCGAAGTATTGAAATCGCGAAGCAACTTATTGCGGACACAGGAGTAATTGTTGCCACCGAGGTGATGGACCCGCTTGTGCAACTTCCTGTATACGAACGTGAGATTCCAAAAGGGAAATTATTTATTTGGAATCCAGCAGTAAACCAGCTTGGTTTCCAAATGTACGCGATGGGTATATACGCAGAACGAAATGATTGGTTTGTTGGTATCAAGAATGGAAAGTGGCTCGGCTCTGCACCAGAGGATCAATTTAATATTATGGAGAAGAATTGGGCTGGGCAAATAAGTTTTGCAACCGAAGACGGGAATTTTGCCATTAGTTCAAAAATAGCTTTGATTCAACGTGGAGTTGATGTTGCAGGGAAGGGTAGCTTTAGAAACCTTCCCGTACATAATTCTGCAGAAAAGGTAAAAGCAAAGACAGGTGCGAGAATGTTTTTTGACCCTTCGCACACATACGGTTCCCTTATGAGAGATAAGATTGTCGAGGCAACTATTGAGGCAATGAAACTTCAGATGGCAGACGGTACGTACCTGTACGATGGAATTTTAGTTGAGGTAGGAGATTCAACAACTGACACAGGGCAACACATCACTATTGAAGAGCTTCGTGGTTTATGCGCTGAAATTGCACAGTTTCGAGATTTAAACGTTGATAGGGAAGTTATTTAAGGATTGTTAAAAATTGTGTTGGAATGATGTCGCTTTCCAGGTACGGATACAATCACAAGCAAATACAAAAACACCACTTCGTACGAAGTGGTGTTTTTGTATTAATAAATCTTGCCTAAAATATACCGAGTACACTGCACGTAAAACTAAACCACATTAATTAAACTATACTCACCCTCCCCACAATTACCGGAAGAGACTACTACACTTAGGAATTATTTAAAATTATAGTGATAGAGATAAATCTGTAGGAGTGCGGTAATTAGCTTTGAAATGAGAATTGCAAGGATTGCTCCCAATACGCCGAGCCATGGAATAAAAATAATAAATAATATAATTTTCCCCATTGAGTCAACAAACCTAATAATGTAGAGCGATTTAACGTCTCGCCGAATTTGAATTGCATATCCATGCATAGTACACATTGCGGTGATAGGGAGGAGAAGCATATAGAGGGAAGCGAGTGCGGCTGCCTCGACATAGGCGGGAAAAAAGAATGCAAAGAAATACGGGGCAACGAAATAGAAAGCAAGTGTTATGGCGCTCGATACAATGAGATATTTTTGTGTGTGGGCGAAAATACTCGTATGAAGACCTGCAGCATCCTTGATGCTTAATTTTGGTACAACGAGCGTGCCGAGCATTTTATTGACGCCACGGATTTGGTCAGGAACACCTACAGAGAACGCATAGAGCGCAACCTGCGCTGGTCCAAAGAATTGAAAGATAAGAATTTTGTCGATGTACTCTGCAATAGAAATGATGATATTGCCGAGACTGAGGTGTTTACTCAAGTGTTTATCTTCGGGATCGACACTAGCATTTGGCTTGTATACGCGGAGCATGTGTATATACGTAAGTGCCTGGAAAAATATCTGTGAACCATAGTAGGTAATAATTATCCAGAGAGCGCTCTTTAACCCAAAAAATATTGCTCCTGAGACAATAATGAGGAGTGCTCCAGCATTAAGGATTTGGTTAATGGTTAGACGCTTGAAATCTTTCTTGGCACTAAGGAAGGGGTTTTGGAGTGTGAGAGAATTAAAAACGTAACTACAGAGTGTCGCCACGATGACGCCTGCTCCAAGGGGCATGTCGCCCTTAAAAATGTAGTACCCACCCACGAAGAAGGAAAGCACTACTGAAATGAGACTCCACTTAAGATATGACTTCTGCTCAGCAAAGAGTGTTCCGTCGTATCCTTTTGCAACTGATTGGAGGATAGTTGTCCCGACACCACTCAATGTAAACGCACCAAGGATACCTGCAATAGAGACGATGTATTTGTACTGTCCGTAGACGGCAACATCCACGTAGTTCGCAAATATGAGGGAGAGGCAAAACCCTAGAAGTGTTCCTGTAACATGTCCAATCCCGAGGACAAAACCGCCTCTCAGAAGGTATGATAAATCTACCTGAAAAAAAGTACCCGTTTTCTTTAGTATGCTCATGAAATAGGAGAAGATATCAGTATTGGGGGGATAGTCTAGACAGGGTTATTTGCCAAGTATAACAGAATTATTATCAAAAAAGTGACACCTTAAGATGACTTATTTAAGTTAGTATACTATTATTCTATGACTCTAAAATAAATATATGTTTACTTTGCGCAAATATTTTACTAAGCCAAAATCTGAATATAAAAGAATTTTCTTAATAAAATTATCTCAAGCTCTCGCTTTTCCTGTTCGTCGTAAGTGGACAAGATTTTTTAATATATACCTTGCGCTGCAACCAGATTCACATATTCGTTTTGGAAAGCACCCTGAATTTAATTCACTCTTTAAAAAATTTACGCAACATAATACATATAACCCTGGTGACATACCTCGTTTATGGAGCTTTATATTTAACTGTAAGCAAATTATTAATGAACGTATCGAGGGTGATTTTGCTGAGGTGGGCGTCTGGAGAGGTAATACTGCCGCTGTATTGAAACACTATGCGGAGCTCTCTGATAGAAATGTATACCTTTTTGATACGTATGAAGGTTTTAGTGCGAAAGATTTAACAGGTGTTGACGCAAATAAAGCCCGAGCTTTTGAAGATACCTCTGTCGAATTGGTAGCAGGCGTCCTCGGTGAAAGCTATCACAAGTGTCATTTCGTAAAAGGATATTTCCCTGAGTCTGCGACAGAGGTGCATAAAAATAGTACATACGCGGTAGTGAGTCTTGATTGTGACTTGTATGAACCGACAAAGGCAGGACTTAACTTTTTTTATGAGCGTATGCCACGCGGCGGTATATTTTTCCTTCACGATTATCTTAGTAACCACTGGAGTGGTGTTAAAAAGGCCGTCGATGAGTTTTGCCTAGAGCGTGGAGAATTCATTGTGGTTATGCCAGACAAAACAGGAAGTGCCTTTCTTCGTAAAACAAAGTAATTGGGTAATATTTATTTTATGGGTACATATTCAACGAAACATGGAATCATCACTCTTGAGGGTGATGCGCGAATGCAGGAGAGCTTACAGAAAGATGGTGCATATATGTACGCCGATATTGAAGCATGCTTCCCATACGTATCAGGGACGATTGTTGACGTTGGTGCTCACGTTGGTTTGTGGGCTATCCCAATGGCTCAAAAAGCGGAAAAAGTTATTGCAATAGAGGCTCTTCCTCGAACGTTTCAATTACTCCAAGAGAATCTTATTGCGAACAACGTCCGAAACGCCACCCCTTTAAATGTACTTTTGGGTGATCCATTAAAAAAATATTCCCAAGGAAGTACAAAGTCATCTGGGAGTAATCACTATCTTGAGAACGGAGATTTATCACCACAGACACTCGATACACTCATTACAGAAAAAATATCTTTTATAAAGATTGATGTTGAGGGGATGGAGCCAGAAGTTCTTGCTGGAGCAAAACGCATCATTAATGAATCACGACCACGTTTTATTATTGAAGTGAATCCACGAGTCTTACAAAAACTAGGCAAGAAGCCGAGTGATATATCAAAACATCTCCCGGAGTATATCTTTTACCGATTCGATAGTCGTCATGGATGGTGTCGTATGCCATATTTAATGAATTCATTTTACAATTTTCTTGCGGTCCCGAGGGAGCTTGAGCAACCAAAATCAGTTAGTTTTATCAAGTATGTTTGCATACGTTGCTTTGAAAAAATACGCGATAGTTTAGGAACTAAATGAACGAGCGTTTTGTTATCATGCTAGTAATCTAATGTTAGTATGACAAATCTAAAGAAAAACCTCGCCATAATGTATAAAGTCTTTTTTAGATACAAGGCTGGCTTTAGGTATCTCTATTATAGATATATTGTTGCGCAAAGGATCACAAAATGGAGGACACCACTTGAGCGCAACATAACGCATCCGAATCTTTCTATCCATATGCTTACGTGTCATAGGGATGCTGTATTGGCTGCGTGGTCACTTGCAAGCTATTACGCTTCATCTAAAGCAATAGGTCATCTTACGCTCCATAACGACGGCTCTCTCACTCAGGCTGAAATAGTGATGTTTAAAAGACTTTTCCCGAGTGCCACAATAGTGAATGCCCATAACTTTTTCAGCGAACATAGAGATGCGCTTAGAGAGTATCCTATCTTAAAGAAGTTTAGGAGTGAATTCACGGGATTCCAAGCTAAAAAAATAATTGATGTCTATTTTGAAGCAAAGGCTGATATTATCCTCTTTTTAGATTCAGACCTACTTTGGTTTAAGAATCCTAAGGAACTTGTTGATGCAATCGATACAAATGATGTTCGTACTTACACGTACATGATGTCGAATCACCCAGAGAGAATTCATGTCACCTTCAAAGATGGTTCACAGACTGACGACAAGACAGCGGAATGCAATTCAGGAATTATTTTATTCCATAGGGATAATTACGAACTGGGTAAGGTGAGTACGTATATTTCCCGTGTTGATTACCTGAGTAAAGAATCAATTTTTTCAGATCAAGCCTGTTTCGGAACTGTTTTAGAGCCGGTACGGATTTTGCCAAGGGATACGTATTTTATTAAGGGTGGAATTACTCAGGATACGGTTATGCGCCATTACACTGGGCCAAGTCGCGAGAAGTTTTATTTTTATGGGATTAATCGTATCTATAAAGATATCTTAAAGAAGGGTAATGTTTAAAATGTACAAAGTTGCATTCAGTGGTATCATCCTCTCAATATGAAACTGTCACTCGTTCTACCAATCTACAATGAAGGGAAGAGTATCCCTGAGCTTTTTGTGCGGATTGCGGAAGCAATGCAGGATATCGGGTATGAGTATGAAGTCATTGCGGTGAACGACGGCTCGAAAGATACGAGTGCAAGCGAACTCAATGCTGTCGCTTCAAAAAACCCGAAAATTAAAGTTATTCACTTCCGCGTAAACGCAGGACAGACCGCAGCAATCCATGCTGGTATTGAGCACGCAACAGGGGACATTATCATTCCACTTGATTCTGATTTGGAAAACGACCCGAAGGATATTGTACGAATGCTCAAGAAAATGGATGAAGGATTCGATGTGGTTTCTGGGTGGCGAAGAAATAGATGGGCAGATAAAAAACTCGTACGAAAATTGCCATCGATTATGGCGAACAAACTCATTTCGTATGTGTCCGGAGTACCGCTTCATGATTATGGGTGCACTCTCAAAGCGTATCGCGCCGATGTCATTCAGGGAGTAAACCTCTACGGTGAGATGCATCGATTTATTCCTGCATACGCATCACGTATGGGCGCACGTGTTACTGAGATAGAAGTGTCCTACGCTCCACGTAAATATGGGAAGAGTAATTATGGATTCTCGAGGACGCTCCGCGTATTGCTCGATTTACTCGTTCTCCAGTTTTTATACAAGTACATGGACAGACCAATTCAATTCTTTGGTCGCATTGGATTTTTCTTTGGGTTAGCGGGAGTGCTCGCAGGGTGTGGAGCTGTTGTATTGAAGGTTTTCTATAACACCTCAATGATTCAAACCCCACTTCCGGTACTCTCTGCACTCTGCATCATTGTGGGTGTACAACTCATCACTATGGGTATTCTCGCAGAAATGATTATGCGTACCTACTACGAGTCACAAGGGAAGAAGGCGTACCTCATTAAGGAAACTATCAATCTATAAATATGTGTGGGATTGCGGGGTATTGGGGGACTGGTACACGAGACGTTCTCACCCGCATGGGGGACTCGCTCACACACCGTGGACCAGATGATGGAGGTGTTTTCGAAGTAGGTCCTGTCGGACTCGCACACCGACGTCTTTCCATCCTCGACCTTTCAAGTGCAGGACACCAACCGATGGCGAATGGTGGGGGAGATGTAGCGCTCGTATTTAATGGGGAGATATACAACCACTCAGAATTGAGAAAGGAATTTTTGAGTGCGTACACATTCGTGGGGAGTAGTGATACCGAAGTCATTCTCCATCTATACGAGGAGCTTGGTGAAGCATTCCTCAAAAAAATTAAAGGGATGTTTGCCATAGCACTCTATGACGCGAAGAAGGGAACGCTCCTCCTTGCGCGCGATCATCTTGGCAAGAAACCCCTCTATTGGACGCTAAATGGCGAGACACTTATTTTTGGTTCAGAACTCAAAGCTCTCCGCGCCCATCCGGAGTGCCCTCGAGAAATAAACACTGATGCAGTTACAGAGTACCTTGTTCGAGAATACATACAGAGTCCAGCGACCATTTATACAAATGTTTTTAAGCTTGAGCCGGGGTCGTCACTTACGTTTGATGGAAAGGAAATCAAGCATGCAAAGTTTACCGAGACGAGATCTACCCTCGGAAGTTTTGGCGGAAGTTTCAGTGATGCAAAAAATGAATTGCATGAGTTGCTTTTGCGCGCGGTAGAGAAGCGAATGGTTGCTGACGTACCTGTGGGAGTCTTTTTGAGTGGGGGTCTCGATTCGAGTACTGTTGCATATTTTGCACAGAAGGCGAGTAATCGAAAGGTGAATACATTCTCTATTGGATTCGATAACAAAAGTTTTGATGAGAGTGTCTATGCTCGCGAGGTTGCGGAAGCACTCGGGACGGAGCACCATGAGCGCATCGTGGGTCCGCAAGACCTCTTGCAGGTCGTTAAGGATATTCCAAATGTTCTCGATGAACCAATGGCAGATTCTTCAATTATTCCCACACTCGCCGTATCGGCGTTCACGAGCGGTGAGGTAAAGGTCGTTCTCGGGGGAGACGGAGCTGATGAACTCTTTTTTGGGTACGATACGTTTTATGCACATAAGGTGGGAGATATATACGAGCATGTACCGAGCTTCATACAGAGTGGAATTTCTCATATGGCGGAGATGCTTCCTGTGTCACATGAGTACATGAGTTTTGATTTTAAAATAAAGAAGTTTCTTTCGGGGTTTAAGACAACCCGTGCACGGCGGAATACGTACTGGCTCAGTGCGTTTACTCCTGACGAGCTCTCCGGCATTCTCACATACGAGCTCAATACGCCAAAGCTTTTTGCAATGACTGATGCACGTTACCAAAGTGACGTTGATTTTTGGGACGGTCTCCAAATGGAATACCTAGACGGGTACCTCGCTGAAGATATTTTGGTAAAAACAGACAGGGCAGGGATGGCACACGGACTTGAGGTACGGGCGCCGTTTCTCGATATTGACCTCGTCAATTTTGCACTTACCCTACCTACTGAGTACAAACTCCACGGAAGAACAGGAAAGTACATTCTCAAGGAAATGATGAAGGGGTACCTACCGCAACACATTATTTCTCGGAAGAAGAAGGGGTTCAATATCCCTATTGGGGCATGGATTCGAGGTGAGCTCAAGGACGTCTTCCATGAGACCCTCCTCGAGGGAAGTCTTATAAAAAGCGGTTTGTTCAAGCGTGATGGCCTTGCTATACTCTTGGAGTCCCACCTAAATGGCACACGAGACAATAGAAAGAAACTCTGGACGTTATTTGTCTTAGCACTCTGGATGGAAAAATGGCATGAATAATTCTGAAATTAAAAAATTAAATCTTGGATGCGGGGAGCACAAGAAAGAAGGGTACATCAATCTTGATTGGTCACCACTCAATAATCCCGATGTCGTTCAAGACTTAAACAAGTTCCCGTACGCATTTCCCGATAATACTTTCGATTTGATTGAAGCATTCCACGTACTTGAACATCTCGATAAGCCATTCGACGTCATGCGAGAGATGCATCGTATTTTGAAACCAGGAGGAACACTGCATCTCAAGGTACCTCACTTCAGTCGCGGGTTTACGCACGCTGAACATGCACATGGTTTTGATATTACATTCCCACTGTATTTCAGAAAAGATTTCACCACGTCAGGATTCTTTGGAGTTGAATACACACTAGAAAAAATGCAGATGCGCTGGCTCGCTTTTTTGCACCTACTACCGTCTATGGGGTACGGGAGTACGATGATAGCAATTCTCCGTTTTGTGAGTGGAGTTATTTCATGGGTTGCAAATCTCTCTCCAGCATTTGCGAGTCGCATTTGGTGTTTTTGGGTTGGAGGATTTGATGAGATTGAATTTGTTTTTAAGAAGAAATAATACGTAGTTAGTTATGTCATCACAGAATCGATTTGGATATGAGTGGGATACCTATTCGTGGGTTACCGAGGATTACAAAGACCAGTTTCTCAATTGGACGGGTTCAATGAGTTCTTCTGATTGGGTAGGGAAGAAGGTGCTCGATGCGGGGTGTGGTATGGGGCGTAACAGCCTCTGGCCAATGACCTTCGGCGCTGAGTCAGTTACTGCATTTGATTTTGATGAACGTTCAGTTGAACGAGCGAAGCAAACACTCATGGGGTATCCAAGTGCGCAGGTTTATTTCAAGAGTATCTATGACATCACCTGGGAAAATGAATTTGATGTTGCCTTTTCTATTGGAGTTATTCACCATTTGAAAGACCCTGAGCGCGCACTAGAAAATATGACGCGTGCACTCAAGCCGGGAGGGAAGCTCCTCATTTGGGTATACGGGTACGAAGGTAATGAATGGATTGTTCGGTATGTCGACCCGGTGCGTATTCACATCACTTCAAAGCTCCCTGTGGGTCTCGTGCATTTCCTTGCATATTTCTGCTCGGTGCCACTCTACCTCTATGTAAAAGCGCGAAAGGGCCCAAGTGAATACTTGAAACAACTATCGACATTTAATTTCTGGCATGTACACAGCATTGTGTTTGATCAGCTCATTCCAGATATTGCGCATTACTGGAAGAAAGGCGAGGTAGGAGCCCTTGTAAAAAATCTTCCACTCCATGACGTTACCGTCACCGCACCAAAGAATAATTCAGGATGGATTTTAACGGGGACAAAAATCTAAATAGAGAGAATATATGAACCGAGCTACCTTTTTTGAAATTATTCGGTTTGGCACGGTAGGACTCTCTGTTGCTGTTTTACACCTCTGTCTTGTATTTGTCCTTACCGATATTTTCGGGATGTGGTATCTCATAGCGTCAGTACTCTCATACAGCATTGCGATTGTTGTTAATTTTACGTTGCAGAAATTTTTTGTGCATAAGCATATGGAGAAAGATGTAATCAAGTCTCAATTCGTGAAATACGTTCTTCTTGGATTTTTCTGTCTCGCACTCAATACTGTGGGTATGTACACACTCGTAACATATCTTGGTGTTCCGTATCTATACGCACAAGCACTTATTGTTGGACTCCTCGCAATATTTACTTTTACTATGCATCGGTTCGTTATTTTTGTGTGATATTTCGCATATATGGAAATCAATTTAGTAAAAAGTAATACAATCCATTTTTTAGATACGGTTGCACGATGGATAAAGGAGAACAGGGCGGTACTTATCGTAGCGTTTGTGATGGCGCTTCTTATTATGTCCCCACACATCCGTGCGCGGAGTATTGTTGGTTCAGACAACTTTAGGGGTGTGTACCCAATTTTCAGTGATGACGAAATTACGTATCAGGCGCGCATCAAGGAGGTCGCCGAAGGAAACCTCTCCCTCGGGAATCCATACATCAAAGAACATAAGAACGACCCGTTCATCATGCCTCCACTTGCAGAGTGGGCTGTGGCAGGAGTAGCTACCTTTACAGGAATGAGTGTTCCATTCATCACGAGTGCAGGGGATTTTGTACTCGGGGTCACTAATTTTATGTTGGTGTATGCTCTTTTCCTTGTCCTCACTAAAGGAAAAAGGATTGCACTTCTTTATACGGTACTATTTTTCATTGCATTTCTCTCCACGTTTGGGCGACCAATTAGTCCTCAGATCAATACGCTCTTCCTCTTCTTTGGGCTCATTACGATTACAAAAATATACGTTACCGAGGGAGAGGTTTCGTGGAAATTAAAATATAGTGCAGGGCTTGTTGCCGGAATTACGTGCTTCATTTCGCCATACTACTTCACCGCACTTCTTGCTTTTATGGGTGCTGTATTCACCGTACAGTCATTTGTAGAAAAGAGTCATAGACCATTCGCAAAAAATATCCCATGGTTTCTTGCTGGATTTCTTCCACTCGCGTCACTCTATGCGTATTTCCAAATACGAGCGTCGCATCTTCCATTTTATGACGAAACGATGTCTCGATATGGATTGATGCATACCCATATACCTGGAAGCTTTACGAATATGATGATAGGCGGAATGGTTTTCGGTCTTGTCATGCTCTGTGTTCGTTTTCTTTCGGCGCGTTCGTTGGCGTATACACTTGCAAGTGTGCTGACCATCTTTGCGCTTAATTGGCAAAATATAATTACGGGTACATCACTCCAATTTTCAAGTCACTACCTTCTCGTTACCATTCTTCTTTCACTTCTTGTTCTTGCACGTATTCATTCGGAACTCATATCAAAAGGTGACTTTGTGTCAAAGTGGTTTAAGTACACGATTGTATGTGGGCTAATACTGTTTCTCTGCTTTGTTGGCTTCCGTCAGAAGCGAGAGTTTATGCATGTATTTGAGATGCCATACTCAGAAGCAATGTTACGTGAAGAACAGAGTAAGATGGATGTCTTTGATTGGCTCAATACCAACACTGAGAGAGATTCGGTTGTGTATGCTTTGGGGGGTGGTTACGATTACCTCATCCCTGTGTACACCAAAAATAATGTGTACTTTAATTTTTACGCAGCTCTCTATCCAGCGTCACACAAGGAGACTGAAGAGCGTTGGCTCATACAACACCTCTTTGACCCACTTATGGATGTGACGACAATACGAGAAGCCCAGAGAGAATTCTGGGGGAATAGATATATTGATACGTATCAATCAAGTGAAAACAGAAAAAAGATACAGTCATTTTTGACACGAACCCCGTACAAGGAAGGTGAAATGATTCCAAAGAGCCAGTTTGAGTATATGTATATGCGCTGGTTTAATATCAGCGCTCGACCTCTTGAAGAAAATCTCACACGATACGAAATAGACTACATACTCCTCAGTCCAGAATATGTACAGCATGATGAGGTGATGAGACGCATTGAAAAATCTGGATTTTTCAAGAAAGTTGCTGAATTTCCATCGGGGAGCATTTATCAATTTTCAAAAATTGCACCATAAGTAGTTTGTAACCTTTTAGGATGCTTTAGGTTATAATGCGCATACACTATGAAACGAATTGTCATATCAGGAGGATTCGACCCCATTCATCCAGGCCATATAGCCATGATTGAAGAGGCGGCCAAGTACGGAGAAGTGCACGTTGTGGTAAACAGCGATGATTGGCTCATTCGTAAGAAGGGTTTTTTCTTCCAGCCATGGACCGATAGAAAGAAAATACTTGAAGCATACACGCCACATGTTCATGCGGTCGATGATGCAGATGGTACGGTCTGCGAAGCGCTCCGTCGCATCAAACCAGATTACTTCGGTAATGGCGGTGATAGAGGAAAGACAAATACTCCAGAGTTATCAGTCTGTGAAGAATTGGGAATTGAACCAGTCTTCGAGCTTGGGGGAGGAAAATACTCTTCAAGCTCAGCCTTAAATGCGAAGCAACGGGTGATGACGAGGTGGGGTTGGTACGACGTCATCCTCGACATGCATAAACTCAAGGTGAAAATGATTCACGTTGAGCCGGGGAAGTCGCTCTCCTTACAGCGACACAACGACCGAAGCGAGTTCTTCTTTATGCCAACGGGCGAAGTGCGCGTTAATTTGCCGGGTGTATGGCACACGCTCAAAGCTCCCGAAGGAGAGCCTCTCGAAGTGCTCGAAGTGCAGACGGGATTTTCTGCTGAGGAGGATATTGAGAAAATATCCGAAACAGATGAATCATACGAGCTTGAAAA
Source organism: uncultured Candidatus Saccharibacteria bacterium (assembly GCA_964638425.1). Classification (GTDB taxonomy): domain Bacteria; phylum Patescibacteriota; class Minisyncoccia; order Phycocordibacterales; family UBA918; genus Damh-18. The sequence continues at coordinate 21,480 of CAZWYM010000006.1, read as the reverse complement.
AATTAAAAAGATATTTTTGAATACATAAATATGAATACCGAACTCACCGATACAACGCATCTACCACGCCTTAATCTCACCGGAAGAAAGCTCCATGACCTCGAGGTGATGCTTGTGGGTGGTTTCAATCCAGTTACCGGCTTCATGGACGAGGCAGACTACAATGCTGTTGTCGCATCTATGCGTCTCGCTGATGGACAGCTCTTCCCGATACCGATTGTTCTCGATGTTCCTTCAAGTAGTGTATATCAGGTGGGTGATAAGGTTCTCCTCTGTGATTCATTTGGAAATCCGCTCGCAGTCATGAGTATCACGTCGCGTTTTACTCCAGACAAAGAGAAGGAGGTGCTCGGTGTGTACGGAACAAACGACCGAATGCACCCTGGTGTGCAGTATGTCATGGACGAAATGCATGATGTGTATCTCGGAGGGACTCTCGAAAAAATCGCGCTTCCTGAACGAAATGACTTTAAGCAATTTAGAAAGACACCAGCAGAATTAAAGGCTCTCTTTAAGGAGAAGGGTTGGGACACTGTCGTTGGTTTTCAGACACGTAACCCTATGCACCGAGCACACTTCGAGCTCGTGAAGCGCGCGCATGAGAAGACGGGGGCGCCTGTCCTCATTCACCCTGTTGTGGGAATGACGCGACCTGGGGACATTGATTACGTCACACGCGTACGCACCTATAACGTGGTATGCAATACCTACGGAAAAGATTTTACCTATCTCTCGCTCCTTCCGCTCGCAATGCGTATGGCAGGTCCGCGTGAAGCACTCTGGCACGCTATCATTCGTAAGAATTATGGATGTACACATTTTATTGTCGGACGTGACCATGCTGGCCCAGGTAAGGGAAGTGATGGTAAGGATTTTTATGGCCCATACGAGGCACGCGATTTGGTCCTCGAACATGCAGATGAAATTGGGATGACGATTGTGCCGTCTGATGAACTCGCATATTCAAAGACGCGCGAGGAGTATGTGGCGACAAGCGAAGTTACCCCAGAAGATGAAATCGAAAACATCTCAGGTACGGAGTTTCGAAGAAAGCTCCGTGAGGGTGAAGAAATACCGCACTGGTTTTCATTTAAAGAGAGTATTGATATTCTCCGTGAAAGTATGAAGAAGGATACTCGTCCTGGACTCACTATTTTCTTCACCGGTCTCTCATGCTCAGGCAAGTCGACACTCGCACAACTCCTTCTCGCACGTCTCCAAGAACTACAAGATAGAGAAGTGACATTCCTCGACGGTGACGTGATACGAGACCATCTCTCAAAGGGTCTTGGATTTTCAAAAGAAGATAGAGATGAAAACGTGCGTCGCGTTGGCTTCGTGGCGAGTGAGGTGGTGAAGCATGGGGGAATTGTTATTTGTTCACTCATTGCGCCATATAAAGAAGCGCGAAGAGCCGTACGAAGTAGGATAGAGCATTATGGTGAATTTATTGAAGTGTACGTCGACACCTCACTCGAAGAGTGTGAACGACGTGACACGAAGGGTCTCTATGCAAAAGCGAGACAAGGACTCATCAAAGGATTTACTGGTATTAGTGACCCATACGAAGTACCCGAGAACCCAGAACTTATTGCACGTACTGAAGAGAATACCCCTGAAGGGCTCGTTAATGATATTGTAGAATACCTCTACGAGCGAGGTGTTTTGACCCGCAAATAATTGTCCGCATCTATAACATTCTTAATACATCAATATGAGTAGCCCAGAGACAGAGGTATTTTCGTATAGTGGTACAAAGGCACTCGAGAATATGAACGAAGCGGTCAATTATAACCGCGCGCTCACCGAGCTCCTCCTGCGCACCGGAGCAACTAAAGAAAGTAGTATTCTCGACTTCGGTGCAGGAGTGGGTACCTTTTCAAAAATTCTTCGTGACCGAGGCTACAACCCACTCTGTGTAGAAATCGACAAAGACGAATGTGCTCATTTACGCGCGGATGGCTTTACGGTATTTGAAAATCTCGATGATGTTCCCGATGAATCGTGTGACCTCATTTACAGTCTCAACGTACTCGAACACATTGAAGATCATGTGGGCGTCATGACGAAGCTTCAAAAGAAGTTAAAACCAACAGGAAAACTCTTTGTCTATGTCCCTGCGTTTCAGGTGTTGTACTCAGACTTTGATGCAATGCTCGGACATTTTCGACGGTACCATATTCCCGATTTACAAAAAGTTTTGATTGATAGCGGTTATACAATTGAGAAGATACGATACTATGACACTCTCGGGTTTCTCGCAGCGTACGTATTTAAATTCCTCAAAGCAAAACCAGATCAGGTGACAAAGGGAAAGATATGGTTTTTTGACCGCGTCGTTTTCCCATGCAATCGTATCGCCGACCCCATCCTCCGCCATTGGTTTGGAAAAAATATCTACGCAGTTTGTGGGAAGAATAATTCTGCACCTACGCATGAGTAGGGTATAGGAAATTCCTCGCGCGCATCACTTTGTATGACAACTTCACTTCGACCGTATCTTTTCATTCTTGTTGCAACCTGTGTCGCATTTCTAAGTTTCATTGTCATTGAACCATTTAGTATGCGCATTGATGGAGACATGTACGTGTCACAAATTACGCAGTTTGAAGCGGGGGAACTTTCGCCTATCCCTCGCGATGTTGCACTACGTGCATTTAAACCCTTTACTGGAGTGTGGGGGAGTCTCCTCGTGCCGTTTATTACACCAGTAGAGGCACTGCAACTTCTCAATCTCATTTTTCTCGTAGCGCTCCCGTTTGTTGCCTTTGCATTTCTTCGTGAAATTCACTTTTCTGAAGAAGAGGCGACGTGGGGTGCGCTTTGGATTACAACAGGCTACCCACTCTTAAAATACGGTTTGGCGATTGGCACCGACTTAGGAAGTTGGCTTTTTGCACTTCTTACCGCATACCTTATCGTAAGAGCAGTACGAACGAACTCAGGAAGAAGCATTTTCTTTGCGTCGCTCATTGGTTTCATTGGTGGAACGATTAAAGAGCCGGGTGTTTTTGGTCTCATTTTTGGAGGGTTGTATATTCTTTTTACCTACAAGGAGCGAGCGCTACAGGCGACTATGAAATTTATTGCGTTTCTCGCACTGCCAGCACTCATTCTTGAAGCCCTTCTCATTGGGTACCTTGCATATTCTGGATTTCCTACCTTCCTCGATTGGTACGGACAGGTTACCGATGGGGAATTTAGCGAAGCACACTATCAAGTATTTCAGCTCATTCCTGTACTCGCTTCAGCATTCAGCATCCTCCTCGTATACGCACTCGTTGGCTTTGTTGCTGTTCTCACAAAACGTGTACAGATACAGCACGCGTACGCACTCACCTTTGCACTCCTTCTTGCATCACTTCCTGTACTCATGTGGAAAATATTTATTTCGCGCGTGCTCTTCATTCAGTTTTTATTTTTTGTACCAATGGCACTTCTCGGGGTTCGAGTGCTTCACGCCCAATACAGTAGCAAATGGGCGAACGTATTAAAGGTGTCACTCTATGTGCTACCGGTACTCGCATCCGTAGGACTTTTTATTATTTCAGGGAAAGGGTCACTCTTTACAATCCTTTTGTAGAAAAGAGCTTACCGTAGACGATGTAAGACCACACCGCGATAATGACCGAGGTGCTTATCTGTGCTGGGACAGGGGTGAGTGATACTTGTTCTACAAAGAAAACCATGAGTACACCATTAATGACGAGGTTTATCGTTGCAACGGTGAAAAAGAGAAGAAACTGACGACGTACTCCATCAGTCTCTCCGTCACGGAACGTGAAAAATTTCTGCATGACAAAATTAAAACCAACCGCAGAAATGAAACCTATGGTGGTTGCGTAGAGATACCACACTGAAAGTACATGTGTAAGTACAAATACCGTACCAATATGTATGACGGCACTCAATCCTCCGGAAATGAAAAACCGGATAAGCCTAAAGGATAAGATTTTTTCTATTGATGCCCTCATTGTGCTAATTGATGAAACGATATTTGATAAGTGTCCAAATACCTTCTACCCCGTCTTTCCAATTGATTTTCTTTCCTTCAGCTACAGAACGCGGATAGTAGGAGATAGGCACTTCAAGGATTTTTATTTTTCGCTTAGCAATTTTTGCGGTTACCTCCGGGCAGAACTCAAATCGGGTGCAGGTAAGGGGAATGTCTTTAAGGAGTGAAGTTTTGAATACCTTGTAACACGTTGGTTCATCGGTAAGGCGAATGTTATAGAGAACGTTTGCGAGTACGGTAAGTACCATACCACCAAGGTAGAAAGAGAGTCCTGAATATTGGACATTTGTTTTGTTGATTCGCCGTGATCCGTACACCACATCTACCGTACCCGAAAGAATTGGTTCGATGAGTGCTCCATAATCTTGTGGTTCGTATTCCAAATCCGCATCTTGAATGATGGTGATATCACCGGTGCAGTAGGGAATTGCGGTGGTAATCGCAGAACCTTTTCCACCGTTCTTTTTTTGAACAAGTGTTATAGGGGTGTCGAGGTGCCTCTCTTTAAAAGATTCAATTCGGGAGACGGTCGTGTCTTTCGAGCCATCGTCCACAATGATGATTTCCTTGGTAACGGAAAAGTGAGACAAATCGACATTTCGGATTTTCTCAAGGATAGCTTCTATAGTCTCTTCTTCATTATATGCAGGAATAATGATAGAGAGTTTGTGTGCCTGGTCTGACATAGGCGTAAGTATATCATGACACTTTTAGCCATGAATGGGGTCTTTTAATTTGTGCTGTATTGACCAATTCATGAGGTAGTTTTGCAGTACGGGGTCCATCAAAACCCATATATATACTATGGTATAGTATTGGCGACCTTTAAGAAATTTAAAAATAAAATATGCGAGATTTAGCACGTGGACTCATATATCTTGGAATGTTCGCCATTCCATTCGTTGTTCTTATTATTTCTAACACGATGTTTTTCCCATTTATTACCGGAAAAAACTTCACGTTTAGAATCCTCGTAGAAATTATTTTTGCAGCATGGGTTGCACTCGCATTCTATGATGTAGAGTACCGTCCTAAATTTTCATGGATTGTTGCAAGTTTTCTCGCTTTTCTCGCCGTTATGTTCGTTGCTAACTGGAATGGGGAGAGCCCAGAACAGAGTTTTTGGAGCAACTTCGAGCGTATGGAAGGGTACGTAACCCTCGTGCATACATTCCTCTACATGCTCGTAGTGGGAAGCGTTCTCAAGACACCTGTGCTTTGGGATAGATATTTCAAGACTATCATTGGTGTCGCGTTGATACTCTCGCTCTACGCATTTGCACAGCTCTCTGGAAATATCGTTATCAACCAAGGAGGCGGACGTCTTGATGGAACGTTGGGGAACTCAGCGTACATGGCTATCTATACACTCTTCCTTATTTTCATTACATTCTTTATGCTCTTCCGGGCAAAGACTAACGGAATGAAGTACACCTACGGCATCCTCGCACTCCTCTTTACGTATCTCCTTATTCAGACTGCTACTCGTGGAACGGTACTTGGGTTTGTCATTGGTTCGTTTGTGATGGTTGCGTACGTAGCGCTCTTCTCAAATGATCGACCAAAGATACGAAAAATAGCAGTAGGTGGAATCGTTGGCATCATGGTACTTGTTGGTCTCTTCATTACCTTTAAGGAATCATCATTTATTCAGGGGAACCCATACCTCCAGCGTATTTCAACTATTTCACTCAAGGAAGGAGGTAACCGCTTCAATATTTGGAGTATGGCATTCGAGGGAGTGAAGGAACGCCCACTTCTCGGCTGGGGTCAGGGTAACTACAACTATGTGTTTAACAAGTACTATCGACCTGAACTCCATGGGGGTGAGGCGTGGTTCGATAGAGTGCACAATATTGTGATGGACTGGCTCATTGCTGGAGGAGCACTTGGACTCATCTCATATTTCGCAATCTTCTTTTCTGCGATGTACTATCTGTTCCTTCGCCCGCTCATTAAGAAGGGGGATGATAGCTTTACCGTTGTTGAGCGAGGAGTGCTCATCGGTATCCTTACGGGGTACCTCATCCACAACGTCTTCGTATTCGACAATATCGTCAGTTATATTTTCTACGGTACGATACTCGCATATATTCACTCGAGAGTAGGGACACCAATTTCATTCTTCACCAAATTCAAAATCGATTCACGCATCGTCGATCAAGTCGTTGCGCCAGTTATCGCGGTACTCATTGTCATTGTTATCTATTTTGTGAATGTTCCAGGAATTCAAGCATCAAAGGATATTATCGAAGCATTTCGAGCAAAGGACCCAGAAGTGATGTTGCAGTGGTTTGATACTGCTCTTGCACACAATTCTTTTGGTAACCAAGAAATTCGAGAACAAATGACACAGAAAGTGCAATCAATCCTTCAAGCACCAGAAGTTTCTGAGGAGGTAAAGAAGGGAGCATTCAAACGCGTTGAAGAAGAGCTCCTCAAGCAAGCTGAAGAAAAGCCAGGGGATGCACGCATCCACATGTTTATTGCGTCATTCTATCGGGTTACCAATAATACCGAGGCTGCAATTGCACAACTTGATATCGCTCGATCGCTTTCACCAAACAAACAGCTCGTCATTTTTGAGCAGGGTCTCGCTCGTCTCCAAACACAGGAATACGATAAGGCGACAGCACTCTTCAAGGAGGCGTATGACCTTGGGCCACAGTTTAGTGATTCTCGTGTGTACTACGCAATGTCTGCAATATACAGCGGGCAACTCGGTCTTGTTGATGAGCTTATTCAGACACCAGAGCAAAAATCAGCTTTTGCTGCAAATCAGTACGCAATCCAAGCAGCATATAAAGCAAAGATGTACCCACTTCTTATTGAAATGTTTACTCTGCAAGTAGAGACTAAGCCAGACGATATGCAAGCACGAACCAATCTCGCATACATACTCAACGAGTCTGGAGATATGGCAAAGGCGATAGAAGTTCTTAAAAAGGCAAGTACCGATATCCCAGCATTCAAAGAACAAGCTGACCAATTCATAGCGAGCATTGTTGCTGAATCAAAGACAAAAGGGGTCAATGCACCAGCGACCGTAGAAATAAACGGGAAAACTGTTCCCGTAAACGTCACTGGTCAGTAGGAACACGTGTCATACTACAGAGTATGAACATGCCACACGCAATCACACAAAATATTCCGCTCGCTCCCTACACCACACTTGGTGCCGGGGGAAAGGCGGAATTTTTTGTTACCGTAAAGACACAAGCTGAACTTCGCGATGTCGTTATGTGGGCTAAGAAGGAGCACCACCCCATTACTATCCTTGGAGGCGGGTCAAACATTCTCGTTGAAGACGGGGGAGTGAAAGGGCTTGTCATTCGAGTGCAATGTACGGAGATACTCTATACAGAAATTGATAGCGACACGGTGCACGTAACTATTGGAGCGGGAGTCTCTCTCGACACATGTGTTCTCGAACTTGTACAAAGAAAATTATGGGGACTCGAAAACCTATCAGGCATCCCCGGTACAATGGGTGCAGTACCCATTCAGAATGTGGGTGCATATGGAGTTGAAGCAAAGGATGTTGTGGTGTGTGTTTCTGTATACAACACAGAAACCGATACCGTTGATGAACTCACTAATGAAGCATGTCGATTTGGATATCGTGATTCATTGTTTAAACATGAAGATGAAAAAAAATATATTATTCTTTCTGTTACGTGTGTAGTCACGCACACACCACAAAGAAAGTTAGCGTATAAAGATTTGGAAATATATTTTCGTGAGAATTCGACACCAAGTATTGATGAAGTGCGTGTTGCGGTCTTGGCGATACGAAGTAAAAAATTTCCCGACTGGAACATAGTAGGAACAGCAGGGTCATTTTTTAAAAATCCTATCATTCCAAAAAGCGAATACGAATCACTGCAAGTGAAGTATCCAGACATCCCTGGGTATGCAGTGTCAGGGGGTATGGTCAAAATACCGCTTGGTTGGGTGCTTGATTCGGTACTGCACCTTAAGGGTCACCGAGAAGATGGAGTTGGTCTTTTTGAGGAGCAGGCACTTGTTCTTGTGTGTGAGAAGGGAACGTCGTCAGAAAATATAAAAAACTTTTCTCAAAAAATAATTGATAGAGTCATGGAGGAGACAGGACTCATCGTCGAAAGAGAAGTAACTATTTTAAAATAATTTCTTGAAAATTTTTTTCAAGAAATTATTTTTAAAAATAAAAAATAAAAAATATTTTTTTAAAAATATTTATCCACATATTTTTTTATTTTTTTCTTGTGTAATTTTTTCTATCACTGATAATGTACTTAAGCAGATGTTCTCTTTGCACAATGCTCTTTGAGAAGAGAATAATGCGGTCGAATTGTTAATGAGTAAAACTTCAATTTCAAATCATGCCAGCAAAAAAGAAAGTAGCAAAGAAAGTTGCTAAGAAGGCTCCAGCAAAAAAGAAAGTAGCAAAGAAAGTTGCTAAGAAGGCTCCAGCAAAAAAGAAAGTTGCTAAGAAGACCGCAAAAAGAAAGACAGCAAAGCGAGCGTAGTCTCTTTTAGGAGAGATTCTTCCAACACACTAAAACACCTTCTCTCACGAGACGGTGTTTTTGTATGTGGTGAGTCAATAAAAAGCCTTGCAAAAGCGTCCCACGCTTTCTCACCCCTCGAATTTTTACGAAATGTGAGGTTCTCTAGATACAGGACAAAATTATGGTATGCTGTATGACATTTATGTCATTTTTAGATAAATTTTTTGGACCAACATACGAAAAGGAGCTTAAGGAGATTCGTCCGCTTATTAGTGCTATTAACGCACTTGAAGCTGACATTTCACCACTCTCTGACGCTGAATTAAAAGAGGCTTCCGCTACGCTTAATAAGGAGGTGCGAGCAGGCGCATCGCTTGATGATATGCTCCCACGGGCATTTGCGCTGGTGCGTGAGGCTGCAAAGCGAACCTTGGGACAGCGCCACTATGATGAGCAACTTATCGGAGGTGTTATTTTACATCGAGGGAAGATTACCGAGATGCGCACAGGAGAAGGAAAGACACTCGTGGGTACACTCCCTGCGTACTTAAACGCGCTTACGGGGAAAGGTGTGCATGTGATTACGGTGAACGATTACCTGGCTCGTCGTGACGGAGTATGGATGGGACAGGTGTATACAGCGCTTGGTCTCAGTGTAGGTATCATTAATCAGAACGGTTCATACCTCTATGACGCAAACCATCTCGATAAAGATAGTGAGCGAGATACTGAAGGTTCGTACAAAGTTGTCTATGAGTTCCTCAGGCCATGTACGCGTAAGGAGGCGTACGATGCAGACATTACCTATGGAACAAACAACGAGTATGGTTTCGATTATCTCCGAGACAACATTGAGTTCGAGGTCAAAAACTTACGTCAGCGAAGTCATTCGTATGCAATCATCGACGAAGTGGACTCAATCCTCATTGATGAAGCGCGTACACCGCTCATTATTTCTGCACCTGCACAGGATTCAGAAAACCTGTATGCTATCTTTGCCAAAATAGCGAATTCGCTTTCACATGAAGTGGACTATATCATCGACGAAAAACTAAAGAGTGCTACTCTTACCGACCACGGTATTGAAACAGCAGAAAAAATCCTCGGCATCGAAAATATTTATACCGACAAGGGAATAAAATATGTACACCATCTTGAAACAGCAGTGCGCGCAAAAGCACTCTATTCACGAGATAAGGAGTATGTAGTAAAGGATAACGAGGTGGTTATTGTTGATGAGTTTACCGGAAGACTTCAGCAGGGGCGAAGATGGTCAGATGGGCTCCATCAAGCGGTTGAGGCTAAAGAAGGTGTAACCATTCAGCAGGAGTCTCGTACCTACGCTTCTATTACCTTCCAAAACTACTTTAGGATGTATGAAAAACTTTCAGGGATGACTGGAACGGCACTTACCTCACAAGAAGAATTTTACTCGGTGTATAAGCTGGATGTTATTCCAGTGCCAACCCACCGAACGGTCGCACGTATTGACCACAACGATCTCATTTTCCAAACTGAAAAAGGGAAAATAACCGCAATCATCAAAAAGGTAAAAGAGATAAGCGAAAAGGGTCAGCCACTGCTTATTGGTACGGCATCTATCGATAAAAACGAACTCCTCAGTGCAGAGCTTACCAAGGCAGGCATCGTACACGAAATGCTCAATGCAAAGAACCACGAGCGAGAAGGAGAAGTCATTGCTGAAGCGGGAAAGAAAGGACGTATTACCCTTGCAACGAACATGGCAGGACGTGGAGTCGACATTAAGCTCGGAGGTATTAAGGCGACACCAAGCGAAGTTGAGGAGGTGAAGACACTTGGAGGACTCTTTGTTCTTGGAACAGAGCGACATGAGGCACGACGCATCGACAATCAGCTTCGTGGACGCGCAGGGCGTCAGGGAGATAGCGGGGAAACACAGTTTTACGTTTCTATGGACGATTCGCTTATGCGCGTCTTTGCAAGCGATACCGTAAAAAACATGATGGGAAGATTTGGTATTCCTGAGGATCAACCTATTGAGAATAGTATGATTACCCGTTCACTTGAGTCAGCGCAAAAGAAAATCGAAGGCTTCCACTTTGACTCAAGAAAGCACGTCTTGGCATACGACGATGTCCTTAACCAACAGCGCCAAATTGTGTATGAGCGACGAAGAAAGCTCCTCCTCGGTACACAGGAAGAAGTAGCAGGACTCGTTCAAGAACTCATTGCATTTATCCCAGAGATTGAGGCCGTAATTGAAGAGCGTTCAAAGGAGTTTGGAGTGGAGGCATGGAATGAAGTTGTCCGAAGATTAATGCTGCAGATTAACGACATTCTCTGGGTGGAACACCTTGAGGTGATGCAACATACTCGTTCAAGCGTTAGTTTACGGGCGTACGGACAGCAAGACCCGCTCATTGAATACCGAAAGGAAGGTATTAGACTTTTCAAGGAAATGCAGGAAGCTTCATTCCACCGTATCGCAGAGCTACTCCCCACCGTTCGACCTGAAGCGGTTGAGCGTGAAGAAGAAGAGCTCAAGAAGGCGCAGGCACATATCGCTCTCCTTGGTGGCTCAGAGACCGACACAAAGGCAGGTGCGAGCGCAAGTGCAACGCCAGTTCGAAATGAAAACAAAGTAGGTAGAAATGAACTCGTGACCATTACTGACGGAACCACGACTGAGACGGTTAAGTTTAAGAAGGCCGAAGAACGTCTCCAGAGCGGAACGTGGCATATCGTTTAAGCTACTAAAGATACATTCCTAAAACGCAAAAGCTCCCATACGGGAGCTTTTGCGTTTCTTCGACATAGTTATATACTACGACTATATGAAATTTCTTTCGAGACTCATCGCTACCGTTTTTGCACTCGTCTTGGTTACGTACATCATTCCAGGTATCGAAGTCACTGGGCTCTACCCCGCAGTTATTGCAGCATTCTTCCTCGGAATCCTTAATGCAGTGGTTCGTCCAATTCTCGTCATCCTTACGCTTCCGATTACCGTACTCACCCTCGGTGTCTTCATCTTTGTTATCAATGCGAGCATCTTTCTCTTCGTGGCATCGTTTGTGGACGGGTTCCATGTCTCGAGTTTTTGGGTTGCGCTCCTCGGTTCAGTGCTCGTAAGTATCATCAGTGGCATCGTAAATAAGTTCATCGACTAGACACTCGCTGTGACGAGCGGGGGTAGCGCGGGTGAAAAGTCTATGGTGCAATGCTGTACTTTTTGTAGATATCAGTGTAGCATCATAAGTCATTCTAACTTTAACAGGTCGTGAAGTTTGGTTTACTAGGAATAAGTTCCAAAGGGCTTTTAGAAAGGGATGCGATTCTAGAAGAATGAGCAAAATGTCGGGAGGTGTACGAGTTGTACAGTGAGTGACATTTTGTGAAATTCGACAACGAAGCGCACCCTTTATGAAAGTCCTGATATTTTATGTTTGTAGATGAGTTAATAATCAAGGCAAAAGCAGGACACGGAGGCAACGGGGTTGTTCGTTGGCGCCGTGAAAAGCATGTTGCTGAAGGTGGTCCTGCAGGAGGGAACGGAGGACGCGGTGGTGATATCTACATGCGGGCTGTTCGTGATTTGAGCCTTCTCAGTAAGTACACTGGCTCTAAGGAGTTTGCTGCAACTGACGGAAATGCAGGCGAAAAACGTAGTAAATACGGCCATGACGGTGAGGATTTGTATATTGACGTTCCTGTAGGGGCTACCGTTACGGAGCTTGAGCGAGGGCGTGTACACACCTTTTTCTCTGAGGGAGAAGTACACAAGATTCTCCTTGGTGGTGGAGGTGGTTTAGGGAATGAGTATTTCAAGTCATCTACAAACCGGTCACCAGAAGAGGCGACCGATGGGAAGCCGGGTGAAGAAGGAACGTTCAAGATTGAGCTTTCGCTTATCGTTGATATTGGTTTTGTCGGATTTCCAAATGCAGGCAAGACCACAATGCTTAACGCACTCACGAATACAAAGGCACGCGTCGGCGCGTACCCATTCACAACCGTAGAGCCTCACCTTGGTGAACTTTACGGGTTCATTCTTGCCGACATCCCAGGACTCATCGAGGGTGCTTCAAGTGGAAAAGGTCTGGGGCATAAATTCCTCAAACACATCCAGAGAACAAAAATGATTCTTCACTGCGTCTCTCTCGAGGATGAAGACCCACTCAAAATGTACCAAATGATACGAGAAGAACTCGAAAAATTTGACCCAGAATTACTCAAAAAAGAGGAATGGGTACTCCTCACAAAGTCAGATACACGTACCGAAGAGGAGATTTTGGAGGTGAGCTCTCGGTTCAAAGCTCATGGGGTGACGAGCATTCACGTTTTGTCCGGAGAGCTCGGAATCGGTGTAAAAGAGCTTAGTGACGCACTCGTGAAGCACTTGAGGTCACAAAAGGAATAGAAAATAAGCCGTATATTTCAAAAATTAAAAATCCCCTCAAAAAGCAATTTTTGAGGGGATTTTTTGAATTATTATTCAAAAAAGGGAACTGTTGACAAAATTGTGTTTCGTGTGTTTATAACTTGTCGTTATGACCCCTAAACGGTAGTATGTGGGCATGAAAACGTATCGACCAACCATAGGAATTGAAGTTCATGCTGAGCTCAAGACCATCACAAAGATGTTTTGTGACTCAAAAAACGAACCGCATGCGGGGGAAGCGAACGCGCATGTGTGTCCAATCTGTATGGGACACCCCGGGACACTTCCGGTCATCAACAAAACTGCAGTGAAGCATGTTATGAAAGTAGGTGTTGCACTCGGATCTGAACTTGCATCGTACACAGAGTTCGATAGAAAAAATTATTTCTATCCAGACATTCCAAAAGGGTACCAGATTAGTCAGTACCTCTATCCACTGGTGAAGGGAGGAACACTCAATGGTGTTGCTATCACCCGAGTGCATCTTGAAGAAGACACTGCTCGTTCACTTCATGACCAAGGGGACGGAAGTATCGTCGACTACAACAGAGCCGGAGTCCCACTCATGGAACTGGTTACCGAACCGGTCATTCATGACGCGCAGACCGCGGGCGATTTTGCCCGAGAATTGCAACTCCTCCTCCGGACACTGCAGGTTTCAGACGCAAATATGGAGAAGGGAGAAATGCGTGTTGAAGCAAATATTTCAGTGAGCGACTCAGATGCATTTGGTACTAAAGTAGAAGTAAAAAATCTCAATTCATTTAAGTCTGTTGAGGGGGCGATTGCCTACGAAATTAAGCGACAGATAGAAGTGATTGAATCAGGAGAAAAGGTAATACAGGAAACACGTGGCTGGGATGAAGCTAAGGGGAAGACCTATTCGCAACGTATAAAGGAGTCAGCAAATGATTACCGATATTTCCCAGACCCAGACCTACCAAAGCTCAATATGGAGCTCTACGATGAGTTCTCCTTATCTCGGCTATCAGAGGAAATGCCAGAACTACCCGAAAATAAGCGCAGAAAATATGAAGTTCTCGGATTGACGAAAAAGCAAATTGAGACAATTATTTCTGATTTAGACTTAGATACATTTTACGCAAAGTCTCTTTCGTATGTAGCTAACGATACCGAATCAGCGAAGCTTCTTGCAAACTATCTCACGACTGATTTGATTGCACATTTGAATAGTGAGGTGAGTATTTCTTCATGTAACCCAGAATACTTCGCAAAACTTATTGGTATGGCAAAGGAGGGAAAGATTAACTCAAGAATTGCCAAGGATTTACTCCGCGAGGTGGTTATAGAGGGAAATGACCCACTTGTTTTGGCTACTGAACGAGGTTTATTGCAGAGTAATACTGATGAAGCACTCGTGCCGATTGTTATGGATGTTATTGCACAGAATGATACTGTTGTTTCTGAATACAAAGCTGGTAAAGAAGCTGCACTTCAGTTCCTCGTTGGACAGGGAATGAAACTTTCTAAGGGTTCTGCTAACCCGAAGACACTCCTCGAACTATTCAAGAAGCATATTGTGTAGCATTTTACATTCAACACTCTCTAGGTACTACTATCGTTCAGACGATATACCACTGAGTTCCTGTACATATTGGATACGAGTATATATACTTACAGTCATATGGAAGTACTTGTTCTTGACGGAAAAGATTACGTAAAGGCATCAAAAGCTGCTCGTGATCTCGGCTATGCTACTGATTACGTTGGTCAGCTCTGCAGAAGTGGTCAGGTGGACGCGCATTTGATTGGGCGGACATGGTACGTCAACATGGACAAGCTCAGTCATCACAAAGTTGAGAAGAAGCGAACCTCTCGAGTGAAGGCAAAGGAGTATGCCCACAAAACTATTGAGGCACACCGAAGCAAAAAGCTAGAAACCCAAAATAACTATAATAATATAGCTATTCGTTATGAAAGCGATAGCGAAGAACTCATTCCTGAAGTCAAAAAATTGGAGATAGAAAGCGAACCAGTCCCAGAGAGCATGTCTGACTTTGGAGATGAGGGGCTCAATGAGACGGTTATCGAGAACAAGGGGAAGCATATCGTCATGTCGGGAGACCTTACGGTGGTAGATGTAACCGACGGACCGATTGATTCTGAAACAGTTGTTCTAAAACCAGGAAAAATCACCCGTGCTCCAATCGAAAAGACCTCACCAAACGTACGCACCCTAGGAGTAAGTGAGGATGATACAGAGGAAGTTGCTGTTAATGATGAGCCTGTCTCAAGAGTTATTGAAAAGAAGCCTGATTTCATCAAGCGACTCATCAATAACGACGTCATCGAACCTACTGCAACGATTCAAAGGGGAATTGAGAAAGAGACAGAACAACTAATAACGGCACAAGAGGAAGTTTCTTTGGAAGATTTGATGCCGACGCCTGCTGGTTCTATCATTCCGTACGTTGCAGTCGTTGTGCTACTTGTCGCTCTCATACTTGGCACCTTACCACTCTCACAGGTTATAGATTACTCAAGGAATAATAAGTCAGAGGCTGTAACAACGTATGTATTTTCTACATCTGATCTGAATAAGATTATACAAAGCAAAATATGGTTATCTCGGCTAAACAATATATCTTTTAAATAAAACAAAAACCGCACACATGTGCGGTTTTTGTTTTGTGTCTAGGCTCTACCCATGTTTTCAACTCAGAATCTTTGAAACAAATGCAGCGCGGAGGCAATATGGGCTCATATGCTTCCTAAATGCACTCCAGAAGCATTATAAATCGATTTGAACGAGTGAATTGCTGTAATCATCGAGAATATTTTTGAGTAATAAATTTTCAAATATTTTTTATAGATTTATTTTTTTTCTCTGCATTAAAAAATAAAAATATTTTTATTTTTTGTGTGAAGTTTTTTGTAAAAAAGTTATCCACGGAAGTGAGTACTTTTTTTGTTAATTAAAAACGCGAAAACTTATACAATGTAAGTACATTTTAGTTTTTTACAATGTCGAGCCAACTACAAATAGACGGCAAGGATTACGTAACTGCAACTACTGCAGGAAAGCATTTTGGGTACACGAAAGATTACATGCTTCTCCTCGCGAAGGACGGAAAAATTGATGGAAAAAAAATCGGACATAAGTGGCACATCAACATTCCCTCAGCAAAAAGTTTTTTTGCGCACGCAGAAAAGTCTCGCGAGATACGTCGGAGAAAAATTAGTCTCGAACGAAAATCGGAACTCAAGATGCGCACACTTGCGCGAAGTGGTGCAAATCAAAATCGAACTGCAATTCTCGAAACACTTGTCATTGTGATTATCGGACTCTCGCTCGGAGCAACAGGATACCTCGGAACAGTGAACCAAAATGCTACTGTCGCTGATGCTGGAGGACAAGGCTTTTTCAAGAGTCTCGCAGTGTCACTCTACGAGTTTATTTCACCACGCACTGAGGTTGTGAAGGTTATTACGGTGAGAACTCCTTCTGATATGGAGCATGAAGAAATCGCTACACACATCGGTACGACTACCGTGACGTCGCTTATTGTGGCGCCCGACGAACTCTTCACTGCGGAGACGATTGATGCGGTGCGGGATTCATTTTCTGATGAGGTGAATGTTTCTGTGGATCCTGAAAATCCTGACACCGGCGTCATCACACCACAATTCAAAAACAAGGAAGGGGAGGCATATCGTTTCCTCATGGTTCCGGTTACGACACGTACCCCATAAATCATTATGCGCATTCGTTTTGTACAACCGCATAAAGTTTTCACCGCATTCATTCTTGCGAGCTTTGTACTTGCGCCATTCTTCCTCCTCACCACCACGACAGACGCTGCTATCAATCAGCAAATCAACTACCAAGGAAAACTCACCAATGCTTCGAATGTTGCTGTCGCTGACGGAACATACAACATGCGCTTCTGGCTTCTCACCTCACCGAGCATTGCAACGACGAGTGCAGTGTGGACCGAATCGCTCACAGGCACAGACAAAGTGCAGGTCACGAACGGCCTCTTCAGCGTCATGCTCGGAAGCACCTCACCACTCACTGGTGTCGACTTCAATCAGACCTTGTACCTCGGAGTAGAAATCGGAGGTTCTGGTTCACCTGCATGGGATGGTGAAATGAGCCCACGCAAAGTACTCGGCGCGGTACCCGCTGCGTTTGAAGCAAAGAACACCCAAACCTTTGCAGGTATTGCAACCACCTCATTCCTCAGGAGCGACCAAGCAGACACCGCATCAGCACTCCTTACCTTTACCGGAGGAATCATCAGTAATTCGTCCTCAACGATTACCGAACTCACAACCCTCATTGCAACAACGACCACATTCGTCATCAACGGTGAAGCATTTACCGACCTCACCGGAAGCG
Organism: uncultured Candidatus Saccharibacteria bacterium; assembly: GCA_964638425.1. Lineage (GTDB taxonomy): Bacteria > Patescibacteriota > Minisyncoccia > Phycocordibacterales > UBA918 > Damh-18. The sequence continues at coordinate 4,186 of CAZWYM010000006.1, read as the reverse complement.
GACTCAGTAATTCTGCAGGTGCGCTCACGTGTGCAACGAGCGGAAGCGCAACCTTCGGCTGTCTCACGAGCGCAGATTGGACGAGCTTCAACGGCAAGGTTTCAAGTACTTCAATCGACACATCTTCCGAGCTCGCAACACTCATCACTGATGAAGTAGGAACCGGTTCACTCGTTTTTAATACATCACCATATTTCCTTGGAACAGTTGGCTTTGTGAACGCGACAACATCAGGTTCATTATCTCTTGGTACTTCGACACTCTCATCGAAGCTCACGGTATGGGGTTCTGGCTCTAGTGCTACAACACGCCTCGCAAACTTCTTGAATTCTGCATCGACATCACTCCTTACCATCATGGAAGATGGGAAAGTGGGAATCGGCTCAAGTACACCATCAGCACGTCTCACCATACACGGTATCGCAGGAGACCAAACACCACTCTTCCGTATCGCTACTACCACCGGGACATCCTCTGACACCTTCGCCGTTCTTGCGTCAGGTGACGTGGAAGTATCACGCAACCTCATCACTGCTGGTATCAAATGGAATGCTGCGTCGTCGAGTGCTGCTAATCTTGCAAACCAATGGCGCTCCGTCACCTACGGCAACGGACTCTTCGTTGCAGTGGCCCAATCAGGCACCAACCGCGTCATGACCTCTCCCGACGGCATCAATTGGACTGCTCGCTCTGCGTCAGAAGCAAACCAATGGCTCTCAGTAACCTACGGCAATGGTCTCTTCGTGGCTGTGTCTATTGACGGCACCAACCGCGTCATGACCTCCCCCGACGGCATCACGTGGACCGCACGCTCTGCGTCAGAAGCAAACTCATGGTTCTCCGTCACCTACGGCAATGGTCTCTTCGTGGCTGTGTCTATTGACGGTACCAACCAAGTCATGACCTCCCCCGACGGTATCAATTGGACCGCCCGCGCTGCGTCAGAAGCAAACTCATGGTACTCCGTCACCTACGGCAACGGACTCTTTGTTGCGGTGTCAACTACTGGCACTAACCGCGTCATGACCTCTCCCGACGGCATCAATTGGACTGCTCGCTCTGCGTCAGAAGCAAACCAATGGCTCTCAGTAACCTACGGCAACGGTCTCTTTGTGGCAGTTTCCTTTGATGGTACTAACCGCATTATGACCTCTCCAGACGGTATCACATGGAGAAGTGCGTCTTCGACCGAAGCAAACCAGTGGCGTTCAGTCACCTACGGCAACGGACTCTTCGTTGCAGTGGCCCAATCAGGCACCAACCGCGTCATGACCTCTCCCGACGGCATCAATTGGACTGCTCGCTCTGCGTCAGAAGCAAACTCATGGTACTCCGTCACCTACGGCAATGGTCTTTTTGTTGCGGTGGCATTTGGAGGCACCAACCGCGTCATGACCTCCGGCAAAACCTTTACGAACGCACTCGCACACAACAACATCTTCCAAGGCAACCTCAGTGTATACAATAGCTTGCAAGTAGGGACGAGCTCACTCAGTGCAAATCTCTTCCGCGTTGCAAGTACCACAGGTCTCTCACTCTTTAATATCAATAACAACGGCAACGTCGGCATCGGCTCCACAACCCCATCCCGTCTCCTCACCGTCCAAGGCGATGGATACTTCGCGGGCAATGTGACCGCAGCGTCATCAACATTCACCAACGCTACCACTTCATCACTCGCTATCACCGGTATTAGTGGAAGCACACAGTGTCTCCAGGTGAATAGCAGTGGTGTGGTAACGGGGACTGGAAGTGGTTGTGGTGGTTCTGGAGAACTCTCTGACTGGCAACTTACAAATGGCGCACTCACTCCAACAAGCACCGTTGGTATCCGTATTAATGCTTCATCAACCATTGGAGACGGTACAGCAAATGGCGGTCTCACCATTTCAGGAAACAGCACCACCTCACTCTATGCTATCGCGAGTGCGTTTACCGCTGCTTCATCAACCGCAACGTCAACCTTTGGTGAAGTGAATTTTGCTGCACTTAATACAACTAAAGATAATTGGTTGTATTGGGGAGGTACCAAGTTTATTACTGCTTCGAGTACAGGCGATAATACGAGTTTGGGTCTAAATGCATTTGCTTCCGTCCCTAATGGAAGCGCACGGAACCTTGTTATTGGAAGTGATGCGATGTCGAATCTAACAGGGGGCACTACTGATAGTACGGCTATTGGATATTATGCATTGAATGGTGCGACTGCAGGAGTTTCTAATACTGCAGTAGGTAGCCGATCACAAGGAGGGACATTCGTTGGAGCGAGTGGAGGAACGGGGAACACTTCACTTGGAAGTGACTCGCTCCGGGGGAACAATGGAGGAAATTACAATACAGCAATTGGCTTTAATGCCATGTCTGCCCCAACAGGTATAAATGGGAGTAGTAACGTTGCTGTCGGTGCGAGTGCCTTAGCTACCGGTCGTGCATCATACAGTGTTGCCGTCGGTGATTCTGCACTCACCAACAACGGTCTTTCTGGCAGGGCAAATGTTGCGGTTGGATATTCTGCGTTCTATTACAATACCGACGGCGCAAGTAGCACTGCTCTTGGTTATTACGCAGGTGTAGGAGATAATGTCACACAAAATCAGCGCTCTGTCATAGATACCTTCGCCACTTTACTTGGGTATCAAGCTTCACGAGATAGTGCTGTTGCCTCTACTACAGTTCTTACCAACATTACCGCAATCGGTAAAAATGCACGTGTTGGTTGTTCGAACTGTTTGGTTCTCGGAGGTGTGAGTGAAGATGCTGTGAATGTCGGCATCGGCACCACAACCCCATCACGTCTCCTCACCGTACAAGGTGACGGATACTTCACCGGCAATGTGACCGCAGCTTCTTCAACCATTACCTTCGCCTCAAGCTCAGCTCTCACCGTCTCTGGCAACACCTTCCTTACCTTCGCATCAACGACGGCTATTTCAGGTACGAACTCAATCTTTACTAACAGCAGTTCTACAAACGCATCATCAACGAATCTCTTCGCAACAAACGTCCGTCTCTCATCACTCCGTGACTCTACCAACTCACTCGGGACAAACGGCATGGTACTCCAGACGAATGGTTCTGTTTCGACATGGGTAGCGACGTCGACACTTGGGCTCACCGCGTCACTCTCAGGAGGCACCGACGGCTACCTCGCACGCTGGACAAGTGCAAGTACACTCTCAACCGGTCTCTTCCGAGACAACGGCACTGTCGCAGGTATCAACGCTACCACTTCAACGTCAACATTCTTAGTACAAGGAACTGCGGGAGTGAATCCATTCACCATTGCGTCGTCAACAGGAACGAATCTTCTTACCGTGCTTCAGAATGGGAACGTAGGGATTGGTAGTACAACCCCATCAGCACGTCTCACCATACACGGTATCGCAGGAGACCAAACACCACTCTTCCGTATCGCTACTACCACCGGGACATCCTCTGACACCTTCGCCGTTCTTGCGTCAGGTGACGTGGAAGTGTCGCGCAACCTCATCACTGCTGGTATCAAATGGAATGCTGCGTCGTCGACTGAAGCAAACTTCTTGCCCCACGTCACCTACGGCAACGGTCTCTTTGTGGCGGTTGCTCAAGATGGCACGAACCGCGTCATGACCTCCCCTGACGGCATCACGTGGACTGCACGTTCTGCCTCTGAAGCAAACTCATGGCAAGGCATCACCTACGGCAACGGTCTCTTTGTGGCGGTTGCTCAAGATGGCACGAACCGCGT
>CAZWYM010000006.1:0-359 GCA_964638425.1 uncultured Candidatus Saccharibacteria bacterium | reverse complement strand
CATGACCTCCCCTGACGGCATCACGTGGACTGCACGTTCTGCCTCTGAAGCAAACAACTGGCGCTCCATCACCTACGGCAACGGCCTCTTCGTGGCGGTTGCGGGCGGTGGCACGAACCGCGTCATGACCTCAGGCAAAACCTTCACCAACGCACTCGCGCACAACAACATCTTCCAAGGAGGGATGTCCGTCCTTGGTGGTCCATTCAATATAGGTACCAGTACTGCAAGTACGAGTCCGTTCAGAAATAATATTTTCAATGTTGCTTCAACGACAGGCACATCACTCTTCACCATACTTGCAAACGGCAACGTCGGCATCGGCTCCACAACCCCATCCCGTCTCCTCACCGTCCAAG
>CAZWYM010000005.1:42825-78934 GCA_964638425.1 uncultured Candidatus Saccharibacteria bacterium | reverse complement strand
TGAAAAAACTGATAATACAATCTTTGATGTTTATATTTTTTATCATAGTGCCCCCGAGAGGAATCGAACCTCTATCCTGTGGTTAGAACGCACTGACTCTATCCATTGAGCTACGGGGGCAGGTACAGAAAAAGCCACCCCAAAAACTACACACAGAGATGTGTAGCAGGAGTGGCTAAGCTCTTTTCTTAGATTGTCGCATTAGTTACAAAATACCATATTTCTAGATACTTTGTAACCCGCTTGTTGAAAACGTCTAGGATGCGAGTGCGGTCAATCGCCGGATATTCTTAATATCTGACTCAACAGAAAGGAAACATTTATGCCAATCATAAGTTCGAAATGCTTCCTTCCATGTCAGCTCGCAAAAAACGCACCCTTTTGGGTGCGTTTTTCTAAGAGCTGGGGTAAGTACGATGCGGGGCATCGTACGACAAGGGCTCGAAGCCTGATTGAGCTAGATTATGAACGGAGTGATATAATATAGCTAATCAGGGTACTGGTCGTGTAACGACCGAGATACCAAACCTAATTTGAAGTTGATTTCAAATTAAAACTTTTCTAAAAAACACAACTATGACCAACATCCAATTTGCTCACCCTCACACACTCTTTACACAAGTGGAGGGAGTCCTTAAAAAGGTAGGCCCTAAGAAATTTTTTTCTAGCCCTAATGAGAGTGTAAAGAAAGCTCGAGAAGGATTTGCTGCGTACTTTTTCGCATTAGCACTCAAACAATATACAAAGAGAGATTGGTGGTTGGCACAATACGATCAAGCTGTAAGAGCTTATCCTGATTTTGATTTCATCTCATTTGGAGAAGCATTTGAGGGCATGAAACTTGAGCATGTTGAATTAACTGGTGTATATCCTCACTTTAAAACATTTGATGAGGTGATGGGTGTAATTAAAAAAAAGCAAAAACAATACGGGACTGATGCACTGAAATTTAGTTTACTAGTGTTTATGAATCATGAAAAAAGCGAAGAATGGATTCAATTGCTTAGAAAAAATCTAATTAGTGAGTACCCTTTTATAAGTGTATGGACTATCCATCTACGTTTCAAAAAGGGTGGGCTGGAGGTGGGTAAAGCAGTTGCATCAAAAATTTTTTCACTACCCGGCTTAAGAGTTGAAGCAGATATGGACGATTCAGAAATACATAAGCGACAGCCAATTCCAAACTATATGGAAATAACAAACAAAAATGGTTTTACCTATGTATCTTTTAAACCAGAGTTTGTTAATAAAATGAAGCCATCTTAAGTAGAGTTTTTTGCTTCGACCAAAACGCCATCAGACCCACTTCCCTAACCACCCCTCCCCCATCTGCTACAACACCACAATATAAATATGCACACATTTAAGCTGTCGGTGTTGTAAATTAAACCCACATTACGAAACAACGCCCCACGCAGTAGCTTCAGGGAGACGCTCTCTTTTTGTTAGGGTGAGTTGGTACGTCCCAAACACAAACGAAGCAACAATCATCAAAATTTTTGCAATAACCCAATCCTCGGGTGAAAGTGTGAGTCGTACCCACTCATTAATTACAGCAAGAATAATAAAGAAAATCCCCCAGCGTAAACTAAAGGTTCGCCAGCCTTTTTCTGTTATTGCAAAGACTCCACCGAAAATATATTTAAATAGTGGCTTTCCAATCCACACAGAGATGAGGAGTGCAGTCCCGAAAATTCCATCAAAGAGAGTATCTCGCAAAATAAATATACTTGGAATATCAATAACCAATGAAATACCACCAAAAAACAGCACTGTGAATGATGAAATGAGTGCAAAAATAGGAGTGTGCTTTTCAATATGTCTCAGAACAATAAGCGCAATAACCGTAGCAACCATCATGACACTTACCCCTGTCATAAAACCTCCTATTTCATATGCGACAAGAAACCCTAGAATAGGACCAAATTCGCAGAATCCGTTTAGTATCAGTTTTTTACTCATGATGCATACACAATAGCACGCCGTGTTACTATACCTATGAAGATATTATTCTAAAATCATACATACTATGTTCATAAAACTATACGCTATCGCACTGCCTGTGTTTTTCGCCATCGACATGATTTGGCTTGGGCTTATAGCTAAAGATTTCTATGCTAAACATATCGGACAGCTCCTCAAGGCAGATGTGAACTGGACCGCAGCAATTCTCTTTTACCTTTTATTTATCACCGGCCTCATTGTCTTTGTCATAACTCCGGCAGTTGAGAAAGGTTCATGGCAACATGCAATTTTGTTTGGCGCTTTCTTTGGTCTCGTGACCTATGCTACGTATGATTTAACCAATCTCGCTCTTGCTAAAGACTGGCCACTCATCGTAACTATTGTTGATTTGATTTGGGGAGCAGTACTCGCTGCTACTGTCTCTGTTGTAACGTACTTCATCGCAACTAAAATTGGCCTATGAGCTACTACACCACGCTCGCTTCTGTATTATTCGTATACATGAGTCTTTGGTACGTCATTTCATTAATCAAAAAGAGAAATGACGTAGCGGACGTAGCTTGGGGGTTGGGCTTTGTCCTTATGGTATGGACAGGATTGCTTCTTTCATACGATTTTCATATTCGAGGACTGCTCGCAAGTATTATGGTAAGTATTTGGGGGTTCCGACTTGCGTGGCACATTCATAGTCGCAACGCTGGAAAAACTGAAGATTATAGATACCTTGCATGGCGTAAGGAATGGGGTACTTGGTTTTATCTCCGCTCATACTTCCAAGTGTACATATTACAAGGGGCTTTACTGTTCCTTATTGTATTACCTGTACTACTCATCAATAAGAGCGCTGGGACAACACTAGGGCTAATCGATGCTCTTGGAATGCTTATGTGGGTGTTTGGTTTTTATTTTGAAGCAGTGGGCGATGCGCAGTTAGCAACATTTATTAAGAATCCCGATAATAAAGGAAAGTTGTTGCAAAGTGGATTGTGGGCGTACACGCGTCATCCAAATTATTTTGGTGAGGTTACCCAGTGGTGGGGATTGTGGTTCATTGCCCTCTCTGTTCCCCATGGCTGGCTTACTATCATTGGACCTATTACGATAACCATTCTCATTTTAAAAGTTTCTGGTATTCCCCTCCTCGAAAGAAAGATGGAAGCGCACCCCGACTTTGCACAGTACAAATCAAGGGTAAGTAAGTTTATTCCACTACCACCAAACAAAAACTAAGGTGTACAATATTCCTATATGAATATGCACACATTTAAACCGTCGGAATTATCAGTAAAGCAATTTGAGATTTTAAAATGGTCGGTACTCGCTCTTGGCATTATTGCAGGGGTTCTCTGGCGTGAGGTATTTGTAGAATACGCAAAGGTACTCATTGGTGTTGCTCTACTCCTCAGCGTACACTTAGGAACAGTGTGGTACCGAAGGCGAAAATTTTAATATCATTTTAGAGTAACTGTATGAAACAAAATAAACTATATTGGGCTACGACTATCATCCTCGCTTTGTGGCTTATTGGAGACGGGCTCGCAGGAGTATTACAAGTAGAATCAGGAAAAGCAGCATTTGTCATGCTTGGCTACCCAACGTATCTCCTCATCATTAATGGCACCGCAAAAGTTATCGCTGGAATTGCGATACTCCAGAGTAAGTATGTAACACTCAAGGAATGGGCGTATGCTGGCTACACGGTAAACTGCATTGGGGCGAGTGCATCATGGTGGTTTGCAACGGGTGACATTTTCTTTACCCTCCTTCCCTTCCTTTTCCTCGGATTTACCTTCGTCACCTACCGCCTCTGGAAGAAGCAGTTAGATGCAGTGCCTACTGCGTAGAGAGCGTCTATTCACCCCTCGCTACTCCACAACAATAGTGAGTGCGGTATACTACATTTCTATCAATTAATGTATATACAGCATGGCAGCCACAACAAAGTTTGAAATTTATACAGACACCAAAGGACATTTTCGATGGAAGCTTCTTTCGAAGAATGGAGAAAGTGTTGCAGTGGGTGGTGAAGGGTATACAGAAAAGCGCGGTGCAACAAACGCAGTAAAGAAACTTAAGGACTGGGCAAATACAACAGTGGTTGTCGACACAACTGTGAAGAAGGTTGAAAAGCCAGCAACAAAAGTTGCTAAGGTAGCAAAGCAAAAGAAGTAGCAATAACTCAGAACAAAAAAGAGACAAACATTCTGTTGGTCTCTTTTTTTATATAATAAACTACAATTTTATTTTTTAGGAATGGTATACTGATGAAAAGATATGAAAAAGCATACGCCTAGAATTCTCATGGTTGAGGACGACCTCAATAATCATAAGCTCTTTCGTGATGCATTCGGGCGAAAGGGATTTGAGGTGATGATCCTCGAAAACGCAGACGGACCACTCGCCGACATGGTGAGTGAATTTAAGCCTGATATTATTTCGATGGACCTCATGATTGGGAAAGGTGGTTTTGCAATGGAACGCGACGGATTTGGCGCTATAGAAACACTTAAAAGCGATTCACGAACAAGATCGATACCGATTATTGTTCTTTCAAACTTTTTTGAGGAGACGAAGGTGCGTCGCGCTAAAGAGCTGGGCGCTGTTGATTTCATCAGTGTCGCAGGGCAATCGATTGTGAAAATTCCTGACCACTACCTCTCGTATGTAACGAAACCAAAGAAGTACAAGCCTTCACACCCCATTTTTAGAGAATAACTTCCACTATATGAACACACCAAATCGAATCAACTACGTTGAGTTTCAGGCTCCTGATTTAGATGTTATCACCGGCTTCTACACACGAGTCTTTGGGTGGGAGTTTACCGACTACGGACCTGAATACGTCGCCTTTACTGACGGTGCGTTTGAGGGAGGGTTTATGAAAGGTAATCAAACAGGAAGTCATTTCCCTCTCGTCATTTTGTACTCGAATACACTCGAAGATATGCTCGGGCGAATAGAGTCACATGGGGGCAAAATCCTCAAACCAATTTACACATTCCCTGGTGGTCGTCGCTTCCACTTTAGTGACCCGGCAGGAAATGAGCTCGGTGTATGGTCGGATATTCTCGTATAGCGAATGTGCGTACTACGAGTCAGTAACTAGTTGCCTTTTCCGCTGTGCGAACCTTTCCCTGAATTATCGCTATCTTCGTCATCATCTTCAACGTCGTCACTATCGTCATCGCTTCCTCCTGAATGACCGCTTCCACTATTATCATCTTCCTCCGCTTCATCGAGCCCTGCATCCTTCGGCCGACTCGCCCTATCTTCAACTTCAAGATTGAGTTCTGCGTCAATTTGCTCGGTGGTGAGTGAGGGGTATGCTCCTTTGATTGCATCAATGATTGCACTGCGTGTTCGTGCGTCTGTTTCAAAGTATGATTTGCGGTCGTTTTCCTCTATCTTAATGACGGTGGTGTCGGTGAAGATGTCTGCTTCGATTTGGAGGAAGGCACTCTGACTCACACGCGCGCTTGGTACATCGTCGTCACTCTCATGTCGTGACTCCTGATGCTCGCTTTCGTTGTCATCATCACCCTCTCGTGTCTCTACACGCACTTCTCCATCTTTCTCCTCAATACGCACCCGCGCATCACCCTCTCTAATTTCAATTCGACTTTCGCCGTCATCATTGGTTCTAATTTCAAAACGATTACCATTATCGTCTCTGCTTGAACCACCTCGGTGATGGGTAACGTCGTCTACTTCAGAAAAGAGTCCCGTGAGTAGTTCATCTCGACTTTCTTCGCTCAGGCTCGCATCGTCGAGGAAACTAAGAATCTCTTCGACTGCAAGACTTACTCGCTCTTCTCCCTGCGCCTCAAGAGAAATAACGCCTCTATCCTTCGGCCGACTCGCCCTATCTTCAACTTCAAGATTGAGTTCTGCGTCAATTTGCTCGGTGGTGAGTGAGGGGTATGCTCCTTTGATTGCATCAATGATTGCACTGCGTGTTCGTGCGTCTGTTTCAAAGTATGATTTGCGGTCGTTTTCCTCTATCTTAATGACGGTGGTGTCGGTGAAGATGTCTGCTTCGATTTGGAGGAAGGTCTCAGCTGATGTTGTACCTGTATGTGAAAAGGTACGCGTTGATGAACCAGTATTTGAAACAAGGAGTGATTCATCGATGATATCGCGCAATTCTTGCATACGCTCATTACTGAGACTCTTCCTGAGTGCTTCTCGTCCATTTTCGGTGAGTGCGAGCCGTAGTCGAACATCTTCAATCTTTCTATCGAGTGGGAAGAGTAAATCTCCTGGGCGTGCTGAATCAGAAGCGAAGGCAGTACCTCCTCCGCAGAGCACGACTATGAGTGCCACAATAAATGGACTCATTGCATGTCGTGACACACGACTAAAGAGGAACGGTGATTTAATGAATCCGCTCTTTGGAAGTGTTGCCTCAATCGCATTCCAGACACGAACTTTATCCGCACGTGAAAACTCCGGTGTGGATGATTCGATTTTTTCTATAATATCTTTTTCTTCTTTCATATATATTGATTACAAATGATTCCCCTGAAACGCATCCCTCAGGCGAGTGAGTGCCCGGTGATGCCGTACGCGCACTGCTGATTCGGTCATATTGAGAAGTGTGCCGATTTCGCCGAAGGTATACCGTGACCAATGATGCAGTACAACAATTTCTCGCGTTGCGTCATCGAGTGTCGCAAGCGCACGTGCGACATCACTTTCTGTCTCGGTCGGTGTCCCTACCTGTGTTGGTGACATGGTCTCTTCGTCAAATTCTCCCATTACCCGTGTTCCCCGCCGTTCACTATCTGCGTAGTGACGAGCGAGCTTCCGGCGAGCAATAACAAACACATACGAGTAAAACTGCGCACGTGATTGATACGTAAAATGTGAAAGTGTCGCGAATAAATCTATGAAAATGTCTTGGGTGAGATCAAGTGCTTGCTCCTTCGTACTCGTCCGAAAACGTACGTAAGCAAAGACTCTATCGGCGAGGCTTTCATAGAGTTTTTTGCAACTTTCCGTATCACCCTTCGCACTCTCTATGATGAGCTCGCGTAATTCGTGATCAGTTTGTTCCATATGTACTCTACTCTACACTATAATAGCGATTACCGGTCAAAACGTTACACAGGGCCGGATTTGTCAAAAAATGATACACTGTATAATGAAATGATACGCAAATACCTTAGATACTTTGCAGAGAACCCTGAGAAATACTGGTTTAAGCGAAAGCGGTATGGATGGGGGTGGGTACCCGTACGATGGGAAGGTTGGCTCGTCGTTCTCCTCTATATAGTCGCTATGACCTCTCTTGTTACGGATATAGACGCACATGCGCACTCGATGAGTGACGCCCTTATCAACCTCGTCTTCCCCTTTTTTGCAGGAACATCATTCCTCACACTCATTTGCTACGCAACCGGAGAAACACCACGGTGGCAATGGGGAGATGACCACTCTCATGAATAACATTCATACATGCAACCGACTCTAGAAAACGTGTACAAAAAACTCGATGCTTCATCGCCAAGCGAACGGATGCCGGTCTTATTCATTGGGCACGGAAGCCCCATGAATGTAATTGCCGACTCACCATACGGAACGTCGTGGAAGGAACTGGGAACGCACTTACCAAAGCCTCGTGCAATTGTGTGCATGAGTGCGCACTGGCTTACCGAGGGTACACAAATTACCTCCGTACAAAACCCCGAAATCATTAATGACTTCTATGGATTCCCTTCGGAGCTCTACCAAGTAGCATACCCCGCACATGGAAGTCCTGAGATTGCCCGTGAGATAGCGTCACTCGCACCAGCGTATATTACTGAAAATCAGACGTACGGACTCGACCATGGAACATGGACCGTACTTAAGCACCTTTTCCCCGAAGCAAATATTCCTGTGCTCCAGATGAGCATCGATATTACAAGAGACCGAAACACACAATACACACTTTTCCAAAACCTGCGTTCACTTCGTGAACAAGGAATCCTCTTTATAGGAAGCGGTAACATCGTTCATAACCTCAGAGAAATACAAATGACCGGACCACATGAGTGGGCCGTTACCTTTGATGCTCTTTCTGAAAAACTTATCCGCGAGAGAGACGTTGAGGCGCTCCTCAAAATTGAGACACACACCCCACTCGCAAACCTCGCTATTCCAACAGATGAACATTATCGTCCTATGATTAATGCACTCGCGCTTACCTACGACACTGAGGAGATTGCATTCTTCAATGAGCATATTGACCTTGGGTCTATTAGTATGCGTTCGTTCATTACACTCTAGAGTCGTATTTTTTTAGGAGAAGAGTATACTTACTCTATGCAATTCATATTTTCGATTCTCTCATTAGTCGCTATCGTTGGCTTTGTGGTGTGGTGGGGCCTTAATGGAACTCCTGTAGATGCTCCTACTCAAGTGACACCTACAACAGAAGTAACACCAACAGAAACACAAAACCCTATCACTGCCCCAATTAAGCAAGCGGAGGAAGTGAAGCAACTCATAGAGTCGTCTAATCTTATATCACTCGACCTGAGCGAGAAGGGTCTTAAGAAAGTCCCTGACTACGTTTTTGCTCGAACTGACTTAGAGTTCCTCGACCTTTCAAACAACGAACTAACGGGAGCGCTCCAAGCAGAAGTGCGACACCTCCAGAGTCTTAAAAAACTCGACTTGAGTGGAAACAAATTCACTGGCGTTCCTGCAGAAGTAGGACAGCTTAAAAACCTCGAAATACTCGACCTTTCAAACAATGTTCTCACGGGACTTCCCTATGAGCTTGGTAATCTTTCGAACCTTAAAATACTCGACCTTTCTGGCAACCACTACTCAGAAGCAGACCTCACCATCATACAGAAATCACTTCCCGTTTCAGTCGAAATTAAAACAAACTAAGAGAAAATACTCATTTGTACATGAAGAAGCGTGCGTACAAAGTTAAAGCAAAGATATGGCTCTATCCAGGAGAGAATGCGAGCTGGCATTTTCTCACCGTACCAAAAAAAGAATCAAGCGCTATCACCATAGATTACGGGAGCTTGAAGCGAGGATGGGGTTCGCTCCCCGTCCTTGCGACCATTGGCAAAACCTCGTGGAATACTTCCATTTTCCCTGATTCAAAGTCCGGAACCTACCTTTTGCCGGTAAAGGCACTCGTGCGGCGCAAAGAAGGAGTCGAGAATGGTGATTCGGTCACTTTTAGTATTGCAATAATGCCGTAACCACTTCTGTAGAACGCAACACGCTCTCCTGAGATTACGGCGTGATATACTAATAAGAATATGAGTTGGGCTGTATACGCAATTTTCTCTGCATTCTTCGCTTCACTTGTCGCGATTTTTGGAAAGATTGGCATTAAAGGTGTCGATAGCAATCTTGCAGTGGCACTCCGCACTGTTGTTATTGTTGTCTTTGCCTGGGTCATTGTACTCATCCAAGGAAATGCGGGAGACATGTTTAAAATTTCACGCTTCTCGTACATATTTATTTTCCTTTCAGCACTTGCGACAGGACTCTCATGGCTCTTCTACTACAAAGCGCTTCAGCTCGGAGAAGTATCGCGTGTAGCACCTATTGATAAAATTTCTATTGCCCTCACCATCATTCTTGCGTTTGTGTTCCTTGCAGAGAAGCCGACGCTCGGTAACGTACTCGGAGGAGCACTCGTAACGATTGGTGTACTCGTCACTGTATTTGTTAAATAATTAAATGCACTATGAAAAAAGGATACACCGAACATCTCGAAACACGCACAAAGGAAAATGATTATTTTAGAAAAGTTCTCTACACAAGCAAGATGCTTCAGCTTGTACTCATGGCGCTTAAGCCAGGAGAAGAAATAGGACTTGAAGTACATGAAGACACCGACCAATTCTTCCGCTTTGAATCAGGAGTGGGTGAGGTAATTATCGACGGCGCACATCATGCAATCACCGATGGTGACACGGTTATTGTACCTATGGGTTCACAGCACAACGTCATCAACACATCAGATACTGCATCACTCAAGTTCTACACCATTTACACTCCACCACACCACAAGGACCAAACCATTCATGCAACGAAGCATGACGCAGAGACAAGTGAAGAACACTTTGACGGAGTCACCTCAGAATAAGAACCTTCTTTCATGTAGGTATTAAAAAACAGGGCCTGTGAAAGCACCCTGTTTTACCTAAGCTCGTTATCTCAACTTGTATACAAATTTTGTTGTCGGTTTGCTCAGAATTGTTGCATCGAGCATCGCGACGGTAGGCTTATCATAGCCTAAACGTTTTTGCATACCACAAGAAATATCGAACTCCCTGCCGTCTATGAATGGTCCTCTATCAGTGACCACACCAACAATTTTCCTGTTTGTTTCTGGGTTGACGAATTCAACAACAGTATTAAACGGGAGCGTTTTGTGTGCCACGGTATTAGAGTTTTTATGAAATATTGAGCCATTTGCAGCCCTCTTTCCATCGAACCCGTCGCCTTCGCCATAGCAAGAAGCGCGTACGCGTACAGTTTGGCCTGTGATGCCGTTGTATGCGTGAGCAGGATTTAGGATTGTCGTTATCGTAAAACTAATGATACTGGCAGTCCTAAACAGTACTAAAGAACGTTTTTTCAACTCTTTCTCCTAAGAACAGATCGGCTTGATCCATTCCCTTTGACGGTAAACTTCGAAAATTCTTACACTGAGGCTCTATACGCGTCGAGATGCTCGTTTTTTGTATATATGACGCGCAACTACATATACAACCACTACCACCGCCACAACCTCAATATAGGACTCAATATGCGTAGATGTCGCAATGAACGCACCAAGTGCTACTGCCCCCACATATCCTGCGTAAAGGTAAAATCCATCACGGAGTATCGTCCCGAGGAATGTAGAAATGATAAAGAGTGGCATAGGAACTTTGAGTAACCCCGAACCAACCGAGACGAGTACACTCGGAACAAACGGGAGTGCACGAAAGATAGTCATCACGAGATAGTCGCGCTTCCCTTTCCCTATCTTGCGACCAAAGCGAGCAACGTCTTCATGCGTCACACCGAAAAACTTTCCAAAGCGGTGCATTACAAAGTCTTCTGCTCTATCGGTAATTTTGTAGACGACCAATGCTCCGATAGTCTTGCCAAAGGCACCAATGATTGCGAGGGAAACGAGAGCGATGAGTGTGTAATCCTGAACTCGTGCGAATGAGCCTGCGACGAGCATTACCGTGGGAGATGGGATGGGGGCTACAACTTCTTCAATGAATGAAGCGACACCAACAAAAACCTCAAGGGGGAGCGAATTTGCGAATGATACGAGTATTCCTTCTAAATATGAAAACATTCCGAATAGTATAGCAATTCTCTATGGACAAAGCATCAGGAATTTCTGATTTTGAATGCAGTGCAAGGCGCACAATTAAAATAATTTGAGGCGGGACAGTTAAGACGACATGGAAAATTCAGTACGTTTCGAGGCGAAACGAGATTTTCGTACGAGCCGTACTCATTGTACGGTGAGAAGGAAATCGAAGTTTCAACAATGAAACGTGCGAATTTTCCATGTCGTCTATTTGCCGCGACCGTAATACTGCTTGAGGAGACTCACATGCTCCTCATACGTCTTCGTGCAGTGGAAACCTGCCTTTTTGTCGTGGAAATAGTACATGCAATCGGTCTTTTTTGGATTGAGTGCTGCGAGTATCGAATCGAGCGATGGATTAGCAATTGGCGCCGGAGGTAGGCCAGGTATTTTGTACGTGTTGTACTCAGAAGCTATGTACTTATCTGCGGGGATAACCCGTGGCCACCAAGGCTGTCCTGCATTACTTCCCTTTGCGTACTGCAGTGATGCGTCAATCTGGAGTTTCATATCTGCAAAGAGTCGATTCCAAATAACTCCGGAAATATGTCGCATATCCTCAAAATCGTACGCCTCGCGTTCAAGGAGTGACGCCACAATGAGCGCATCCTCAAGAGGGACTCGTTCTGAAACATCTGCCCCGTAGTGTGCAACTACTTCTTCATTGAATCTATCGAGAATGAGTGGGGCGACATCTTCTGGAGAAGCTTTCTTCACAACGGTGTACGTACCCGGGAAAAATTTCCCATCCGTTAATTCTGGAGCAGTTGTTTCGATACGTGTAAGAAATTCATTCTTCTCTGAAGCATCCCAATCAAGAATGTCTGCAAAATGTTCTGCTACCTGTTCCTTTCGTTCGCCTGACTCAATAACAAGAATTCGACTCGAGAGTGAGGCGAGATTTTGGTACCAGTTCATGAGTGCAAGTTTTCCGAGGATGCGCGGGACCCAGCTTGTATGCGTACTTGAATCATCTCCCTTTATAGCAACATGTTCATCGAAGAATGTATCTACTTCTGGATTCTCAAAAATTTCCTCGCTTTCACTATCTACCCCAACTGGAAACTGCACGCTCACTACTTCTGGCTCTGCGCTCTCTACCTGCTTCTCCTCCATATCTACCTCAACGAGGTGTTTTGCTTGCAAGACAAAATAAATGATGACTGAAGTCATCGTAATTGCCACAACACTCGCCAAAAAGAGTACTCCTTTTACCAAACGCGATCTTGGCTGGGTATTTGGTTTTTTTGTCGCTGGTTTCATGCAGTATGCCAAGAATTATATGTGTTTCTGTGTTCTAAGTATACTACACCTATTTATCCGTAATTCTTTGCCATGCGCAGGTGTTTTTCCCTGCGTTCTTGTTGTATTCAAGATGAATAACAGAGGCATTTTTGGTCTGCTCTACATGGAGAAATGTACCGAGAAGGTCTCTCACATCGAGCATCCTCTCCTTACATAAATATGCAACCATAATATTAATAAACACGGTGTGTGAGACGACGATTATTGAGGAATGCTTTTCACTCTCAGCTTCGAGGAAGCGAAGCGCCTTTTTTGCACGCTCGGTTATGTCTGAAACATTTTCAGCATCCTTATATCGCCAAAAACTATTCTTTCGATGTATGACCGAAAGGAACACATACCAAAACGTTTGTGGGTGAAACAGTGATTTTTCAAAGAGTGCGGACGGTCGTATGATTTCGTAATACAAGCCGTTGGTAACAGGTGTGAGGCCAATATTCATACCAATAATTCGTGCTGACTCTCGAGCCCGCGTATACTCACTCGTAACGAGAAGATCTGCATTCACCCCTCGAAGATACTCCGCGGTTGTCATGACGGCTTCTCTCCCCCTCGGAGAAAGAGTTGTGTTTGGAGATTGGTGAACATGCCTCCTGTTTTGAGCAGTCTCACCATGGCGAACAAAGTATACGTGCATAATAAAATTGTATTTTAATTATGCACCTTTTGTACAATGTTCGATAAAGAGTAACTCGAGTGGAAGCATAGGGTGTGAGCTTCGACCAATATACTCAGAAGCATTCAATGCTTGCATGAGTGTATGCGAATTAATCGGAGACTTTGCATCTTCCGCATATTCCAAAATGCGCTTTTTCTCTTCTTCTGAATACTGGAGAGAAAGTCCTTCAACTACATTTTTGTTGTGTCGGGTAATAATAATACTTCGTAATCGTTCCAAGAGTAATTTATAGAAGAGTTTCACATCAACATGTGATTCGGATGCATGTTTCAGTGCGTCGAGTCCACGCTCAAGGTCTTTTGTTGCAAACGCTATGAGCATGTCTTGGAGAAGTATGTTCTTTGGAGCTCCAACAACATCAGCAACTTCATCTGCGGTGAGCTCACTGTCTCCTGACGCCATCATAACCTTTTGTGTAATACCGAGTGCATCTCTGTATGAGCCATCTGCGGCGACGGCAATCACCTCTGCGGCGTGCGCATCGAGGCGAAATTTCTCCTTCTTCGCGACACTCATTACTGCCTCTTTTAATTCATCGCGAGTTGGTGCATGAAATTCAAAGACCTGACAACGTGAAGTAATCGTATCGAGAAGCTTATCCTTTTCGGTGGTCGCAAGAATGAAGATGACGTGTTGCGGTGGCTCCTCAAGAGTCTTAAGGAGTGCGTTAAAAGCCTCCTTGGTGAGCATGTGTACTTCGTCGATGATATACACCTTGTATGGTGACTCGTACGGGAGTGTGTGTACCGATTCTTTGAGTTCACGAATGTCATCAATACCACGGTTTGACGCAGCATCGATTTCGTAAATATCTACATCACTCGCTCCTACTTCATGTGCAAATATTCGAGCAACGGTAGTCTTCCCTGTCCCGCGAGAACCCGTAAACAGGAGTGCGTGTGGAAGCATCTTTTTTGTTAAGGCACCTTTGAGCACATTTACGATGTGGTCTTGGTTACGTACTTCACTGAAGCTACTCGGTCTATATTTTCTATAGAGGGCAAGGTGTATCTCTGTCATTTTGTCATTATATCAGAACGTTTCATAATACTCTCTTCATACGCGAGAATGTCCTTTACATCACTAAGAATATCTTTACTTCCGAGAAGGACAATACCGATTTCCTCATGTGTTCCCTCTAGGGTAAACGTACCCACAAACGTACGTCCTGCCTCGTCGGTATAGCCGTGTTTCCCTCCTGCAAAATTCTTGAGCTGGCTGGCTGGGTCGTTATTGATATACCCTGCATACGGACCAACGTATGTTTTGAGTGCGGTGATATCGAGAATGTGAGGGTGTGTGCGTCTCAGATGCGCATAAAAGAGTGCTAGGTCATACACCGTCGAAATATTCTTACTTCCTAAACCTGACGCATCTTTTATCTCCGTATCTGTAAGTGGAAGCGTCTTTTCTAGTGTTGCTATCGTACTTGAGAAGTCCTTTCCAAGGTTTCTGTGTATCGCTTCTGCTGCATCGTTTGAAGATTCAATAAGGAGTGGGAACAAAAGTTCATATGGGGTCATTTTTTCGCCATAGGTAATTTTTCCAGCACGACCTTCTGTATACACGTCTGAAAAAGTAATATTGAACGGCACATCCTTCTTATCACTCTGAAGGACTGTGTACGCGGTGAAGAGTTTGGTTATAGAAGCTATTGGTTTTTTAATTTTTGTATTTTCTCCTGAAAGAACAGCTCCTGTCTCAGGGTTAAATAGTCCCCACGCAGATGCAGATGGAGTTGGTTCGGCAACAGTCACTGGCTCTGTTTGTGGCTTTGGTTCGGTAACAGAAACGCCTTTTGCATTTGTATCACCTAAAAAGGTAATACTGCCCACTGCGAGTATGGCGAGAAAAGCTATTTTCTTAAGCATATATATAGCATACCGCGTCCCATAGGGACGCGGTAGATGCAAGACGTGGACGTAGAATTACTTTGACTTCTTTACTGCTTTTTTCGCAACTGCCTTTTTTGGGGCAGTTTTTGCTGGAGCCTTTTTTGCCGGAGCTTTTTTTGCTGTCTTCTTAGCGACTGTGGCTGACACTACTCCTGTCACCACCTTTTTGATTGCTTTGCTCTTTTCAAGTTTTGCCCAGTGGTCGTTCATTTCTTTCTTGAAGTCCTTCACTTCACCTGCGGTTGCGTTCTTTACGGTGCTGTATGCGCCACTTGCTGCCTCAACGAGTGTTCGGTATTCCTCTTCAGTGATTGCTTCTGCCTTTTCGAGTGCTTCGAGAACCTCACCCTTTGCTTTGAGCATCCATCCTTTAACTTTTTTTCTATTTTGAGTTGCCTGCTTACTTCCGTATAAAAAGTATGCACCTGCTGCTGTTACTGCTGCTGCAGTAAGTCCAAAACCAATACCGACTTTCTGTCCTGTACTCATTTCATTCTTTGATTTTTTTTGAGCCATAGTGTTATGCTTCACCTTTTATTTTTAATTCAGTTTTTTTCTTCTCTCCCGCTCGTGCCTTATGTTCCTTCTCAGCACTCTTTCGTCCTGTGCCGGTGAGTGACATGACCACACGCTTTACGAACCCGTCTTCGGTTATATATGAACGTACCTGTTCTAAATCATCGGCAATAACCTCAGTGCCCCTTTCAATGCGGTCCATAATTCTCCTCAGAGACTTGAGGACCTTGATGCCATGGAAAAGAGCTACCGAGAGAAGTGCTGTAAAAACAATAACAGCAATGCCAGTAATAAAGAAAAATATATTGGCGTGTAATACCTCGTTCATATAACCATTGTAGCAAACGAAACAATGGGAGACGCACTATTGTGCAAGAAAACTGTTCACAACCTCCTCAACTTCATCTGCAGTTGCTGTTTCCATGAGTTTCATACGGAGTTCGTTTGAGCCATCAAAGTTATTTACATAGGCCTTGTAGTGCTTTTTCATGAGGGCAAAGTTCTTGAAAGAGAGTAATTCTTCAAAGAGTCTAGTGTGCTCGCACATTACTCGCAGACGTTCTGATACGGGAAGTTTTTCAATATCAATATCTGCATTAAAGAGCCATGGATTTCCAAAAATAGCCCGTCCGAGCATTACCCCATCTGCTCCAAAAGTTTCAGCTTTTTGGTACGCATCTTCTATGGAAGTAACATCACCATTTCCAAATATGAGTGTCTTTTCCATATCGGGATGTGCTGTCTGCCATTCCTCATTTTGAATTGCATCCCTGAGTGCAACCACCTCTCGCACGTGCTCCCAGCGTGCAGGGACTTTTGACATTTCTTTTCGTGTACGTGCATGTACCGTAATAACTGCAGGATTTTCATTGAGGAGGGTCGGTATCCATGTCTCAATCTCGTTTTTGTTGTATCCGATACGTGTCTTTATTGATATAGGAAGAGAGCCTGCACCACGCTTTGCTGCACGAATAACTTCTACTGCTCGCTCTGGGTGCCGAATCATTGCCGAACCACACCCTTGCTTCTCAATTGTCTTATCAGGGCACCCCATATTGATATCGATTCCGTCGAAGCCAAGCTCTTTGCAGAGTGCAGCTGCTTGCTCCATATGTTCAGAGTTTGAGGTGAAGAGTTGTGCCACAATCGGTCGCTCTTCCTCAGTGAAGATGAGATCAGCCATGAGCTTCTTCTTCCCCTCTTCTGTTGCACGTATGAGACCGTCTGCGGAGACGAATTCAGTCCACATAACATCAGGACCACCGAGTGTCCCATCCTTTCGAACGTGCTTCGAGTGTTTTGCTATGACACGGCGAAAAGAAGCATCCGTGACGTTCGCGAGCGGGGCAAGGACGATGATTGGTTTTGGTAGTGTATTCCAAAATGACATGAGTGATGTAATACCACGAAACCAGCTATTCTGAAAGGTTTGTTGTGGATGCGGTTGTGGTGCTCACCGGGTCATTCATTCTTTCATTCACAAAAACTTTATTATCAAAACGTGCATCAATGTATTTAAAATTGCCGGGGTGTATGTGCTTGAACTCCTTTGAGACAAGTACTGACTTAAGATTTTCGAATGTTGTTCCGAAGTCCTTACTTTCAGCAACATAGATAGCCCCTCCTCCATTAACCGAAAAATAAATGTCTCCATTTTTCTTGTGGAGAAGTTCGGTAATACGGAAACCGAGTTCCTGTTCTACACGTAGAATAAAGTCATCAATCTTCGTTAGTGTTTGTACATCGATAACATTGCCGGGGGTAATTTCTGTTACTCCTTCAACACTATGTCGTATCAAAGAACCTCCCTTCAAATGTGGTGCTTCTGCAAATGCATAGCCTTCAGGGCTCACAAAATAGCACGTTTGGTTTTCGGTACTTTCGGTACACCAGAGTGCATGGGGAATGTACTCCTTGAATGAAATCGAGAGACTCTTGAAAGACGTTCGCTCTACGCTTATATCGTACATTCTCGGTATTGCACTCAACGTGTTCATGATACTGTCGTGCGGGTAGAGAAATGCAAAACTCCGTGGAATAATCCGGAAGTATGTTCCTTGAAGTTCATCTTGAACATCACGCTTAACTTCCTCGAGTGCGATTGTCTCCCCTCCTGAAACCTCAACTTCCGTAATCGTGACTTGGCTGAGGCGTGTGAGGTAGTAAAGAGAAACAGCAACAATAGTAATCGAAAGCAAAACCAAAAAGCCTATAAGCAAATGCCACTTAAAACTTGTGTCTCGTTGGGTATGGCTTCGACTTCGCATCACCTTTTTTTTACTTTGAAATTCCACCTTCCTATTGTAGTACGTCTACACCCATATATGGAACGAGTACTTCGGGTAACTTTACTGAACCATCAGCTTGCTGGAAGTTTTCTATAAGTGACACGAGAATACGCGGTGTTGGAATCGCAGTACAGTTAAGTGAGTGTGCGTAGCGCATCTTCCCCTCAGTGTCCTTGTATCGAATATTAAACCGTCGTGTTTGGAAGTCGTGGAAGTATGATGCTGAACTAATTTCACGATACGTTTGCTCGAGCGGAACCCAAAGTTCAATATCGAATTTCTTTACCTGCCCTTGCCCGAGATCGCCACCACAGTTAATGACGGTGTGGTACGGAATACCGAGAGATTCAATAAATTCTTCAGTGTTTTTGTTAAGCCATTCGTGCCATTTCACCGACTCTTCATGACTTGCTTCACAGAGAATAACTTGTTCGAGTTTGAAAAATTCATGCACACGGATGAGACCTTTGGTGTCTTTTCCATGACTACCTGCTTCGCGACGGAAACACGGTGAGAACGCCAACCACTTAATCGGAAGCTCTGAATGCTCGAGAACATCATCTGCGTAATACCCCATGGTCGATACTTCTGCAGTTCCAATGAGATAATCTTCGTCCTGAGTCTTATAGACATCTTCAGCGTCATTCGGGAGATGCCCTGTTCCGTAGAGATTGCTCTTGCGAACAATTGCAGGCACGAGGAGCGGGTCGAATCCACGCTTCAAGAAGAATTCCTGCGCGTAATTCCAGATCGCCCATGAGAGACGCGCACCTGACTTCTGGAGGTAGTACCCACGAAAACCATGTACCTTTGTCCCACGGTCAAAGTCAACCATACCGAGCTTCGTCATGATATCGACATGACTCTTTGGTTCGAAATCAAATTTTGTCTTTTCTCCCCATGTCTTAATTTCTACGTTTTCTGAATCGTCTTTTCCGTCTGGAACAGACATGTCGGGAATGTTAGGAACTTGAAGCATGAGCTCCATCCACTTTTGCATTACCTCCCTTAGCTCTGCTTCCTCCTTCTGAATTTCATCTTTGAGCACCTTCATACTTCCTATAAGCTGAAGGCGGACAGTTTCGTCTGACGCTTGCGCGACATCGCGAGAAACGGTGTTTTGTTCGGCCTTTTTTGCCTCCATGGTGGTAAGGAGCTGTTTTCGCGTATCATCAAGCGCAATGAGTGCGTCGAGGTCGACGGTCATGTTCTTCTTTACCGCCCCCATTTTGACTAGGTCGAGATTCTCTCGTATGAATTTAATGTCTAACATATTCTAGATAAGTAACCTGTCTATTATATGCATACTTTGGCAGTTTCTCAAAAAAACCTGTATGCAGAGCATACAGGTTTGAACACAGTAGTATTACGATTGTGTATTGGGTAATGTTTGGACAAAGACGAAGCCTTGTTTGCCGTCACATGCGTGTGGAATATCACACGGTGAGAACCGCATTGGCCAACAGCCCCCATCATAATCAAAAATATACTCACGTACGTGGGTTCCAGATGGGTGCGCTCGAACGAGTGACATATTCTCAATACCTGGAATATCTTGAACAAATGTTCGTGTTTCTTTCTCAATCACTTCGACAACGCCCCCCATATTGTTGTTTTCAGGAAATGGCTCGAATCCACTCAGCCGACCAAGCTCAATCAATTCTAACAAGGTAAAACAATCACCCACTTCTTTTGCTACAGGCAGAATGCCCGCGCAAACAAATGACTCACCTCGAACAAACAACCCAACGTTAAAAAACAATATTTTTGCTTCCACAATAGCCCCCTTTAAATGAACATGTTCGGACATAAAAGTACTCTCTCGCACCTTTTTGTCAACAGTGCAGTTTGAGGTGTACACTACTCTCTAATGGATTTCCCAATATCAAAAATCAGTACACAGAGCTACTCAGCTCGTCTCAGTGAAATACCTGATCCTCCGAAGGAGCTCTACGTACGAGGTACACCACCACCGCAAGAAGCTTCGCTTCTTGCGGTGGTGGGTTCGAGAAACTATTCGAACTATGGAAAGCAGGTCGTCGAGTATCTCATCGAAGGACTTCGTTCATATCCCATTTCTATCGTGTCGGGTCTCGCACTTGGTATTGATGCACTCGCGCATGAAGCAGCACTTAACGCAGGACTACACACACTTGCTGTTCCTGGGTCAGGAATTGATGACACAGTCATCTATCCACGCAAAAACTTTGGACTCGCACAAAAAATTCTTGAGCGCGGAGGTGGACTCCTCAGTGAATTCGAGCCTGACTTCAGAGCAACACAGTGGTCGTTCCCGAGACGCAATCGCATCATGGTAGGACTCTCACATGCAGTACTCCTCATAGAGGCAAGCGAGAAGTCAGGGACGCTCATTACTGCGCGCCTTACCGCTGAATACAATCGTGACCTACTCGTTGTCCCTGGCAATATTTTTTCCGAGAACAGTAGAGGCGCGCACCAATTCCTTAAGCTTGGAGCAACACCCGTAACTGAACCACAAGACATTATTGATGCACTTCATCTCACCCGCGACGAAGGCGATTTATTCAGCACTCCCACCGGTACACAAGAAGAAATGCTTATCTTCGAACTCCTTAATGAACCGAAGGACAATGACACGCTCATCCGCTCACTTCCCTTCACTCGTGAGGAAACACTCACTCTTCTTATGCGCATGGAACTCGACGGCAAAATCAAAGAACAAAATGGTGTGTTTTTTAAAACCTTTTAAGAGGTTCTCATTTGACACAAGTACCATTCCCTAGTATTTATGGAAGTCATGAGTAACACTCTCGTAATCGTTGAGTCGCCTGCAAAAGCGAAGACAATCGAAAAATATCTAGGAAAAGGCTACACCGTACGGGCGTCCGTAGGACACGTTCGTGACCTCCCAAAAAGTAACACTGACGCTGTCGACATTGCAGGCGGGTTTATTCCACGATACATACAATCCCCTGGCAAGGAGAAGGTAATTTCTGAACTTCACCGAGAAGCAAAGAAGGCAGACGCTGTCCTTCTCGCAACCGACCCCGACCGTGAGGGTGAGGCTATTGCGTGGCATGTAGCTGAGCTTATAAAGGATGCAAACAAAAATCAGAAGCGCATTGTATTTCATGAAATTACCGAACCGGCAGTAAACGAAGCGCTAAAGCATCCACGCGCAATTGATCTTCACCTTAAAGAGGCGCAAGAAGCACGCCGAGTACTCGACAGACTTGTAGGATACGACCTTTCTGGACTCATCTGGAAAAAGGTACGCTACGGACTCTCTGCAGGCCGAGTGCAATCCCCTGCCCTACGTATCATCATGGAACGAGAGCGTGAGATTCGCGCATTCATTCCTGAAGCATACTTTGTACTCACTGCAGATACACTTACCGAAAGTAAAACAAAACTTCCCCTCACTGGAAGTGTAGAACCAAAGACAAAAGATGAAGCGGAGCGAATTGTAAAAGTAGGACAAGCGCATCCATGGGAAATACTGAGTGTGACCAAGCATGAACAAAAACGAAGTCCACGTCCGCCGTTTACCACCTCAACACTGCAACAAGTAGCTTCAACGCGACTTGGTTTTTCTCCATCACGCACGATGGGTGCTGCGCAGAAGCTCTATGAAGCTGGACACATCACCTACATGCGAACAGACTCAACCAATATGAGTGCAATCGCACAGAAGCAAATCATTGCGCTTATATCTTCAGACTTCGGAAAGGAATACGTTGCACCACGAACATTTAAAACAAAGAGCAAGTCAGCACAAGAGGCGCACGAAGCGGTACGCCCAACAAACTTTGCGAAGAGAGTACTCGGAAGTACTGACGACCAAAAGAAACTCTACGAGCTCATTTGGGAACGGGCTGTTTCTTCTCAGATGAGCGATGCAAAGATTGAGCGAACAAAAATAATCGCAAACATAGTTAATTCGAAGCAAGCAATTCCTGATTTCGTGGCGCATGGTTCACGGGTGCTTTTCCCTGGATGGCTCACCGTCGATGTTCGCGCACGAGGTGAAGACATTGAAATCCCGAAACTGAGTGAAGGAGATAGCTTATCCCTCACCTCACTTACCGCAGAAGGCAAAGAGACCCAACCTCCAAGCAGATACACTGAAGCAGGACTCATTAAAGAGCTTGAGAAGCGTGGTATTGGAAGACCTTCGACATACGCTTCTATTATGAAGACAATCATTGACCGTGGATACGTTCTTAAGGAAGGACGCACACTTCTCCCGACTGACACCGGTGACTTAGTGTCTTCATTCCTTGAGGAGCATTTTGCTGAATACATCGGAGATGACTTTACGAGCGATATGGAAGACCAACTCGACGAAGTTGCTGACGGGAAGCGTACCTATATAAAGACACTTTCTGATTTCTATACGCCATTCAAAAAAGCAGTAGACGCTAAAGAAAACATTGAAAAAATTACCAACCTCGGCCCCGGACCAAAAGAGTTCCCTTGCCCACTCTGTGGAAGCGACATGGTGATTAAGCTCGGACGTGGTGGAAAATTCCTCTCATGTAACACGTACCCTACATGTGACGGTGCGCGCATGATTGATGGTTCGCAAATAAAAGATGACGAACCTCTCGGACAACATCCTGAGACCGGAGAAGATATTTATCTCCTCAATGGAAGATTCGGACCCTATGTGCAAATCGGGAAAACTCCAGAAAAGGTAAAGGGTAAGAAAACTAAGGCACCAACACCACGACGTGCGAGCGTACCTGCGGGCAAGAGCGTTGCTGATGTCACTATCGAAGATGCGGTACATTACCTCATACTCCCCCGTGAACTCGGTACACATCCAGAGACGAACGAGCCTATCATTGCAAACACTGGAAGATTCGGACCATACATCGGACACGCTGGTGATTTCCGTTCACTCAAAGGAAAGGATACTCCATACGACATTACCTATGAGCGCGCACTTGAGATTCTCAAGGAGCCAAAGAAGACACGCGCAGGAGAAAAACTCATCAAAGAAGTAGGACTCCACCCGAAGACAAAGAAGATGCTCAAAGTTTTTGAATCAAAATCAGGACGATACTTACGCAAAGGATTTACACGAATATGGCTCCCTGATAATGCCGACATTGAAAGCTTCTCTATTGAAGATGCTATCGCTCTCCTCAGCACAAAATAATCTTGTTATCTCTCATTTTCAATGTAGAATGATGAAATGCAAGAGTTTCCAAGCCCTGAAACAATCATAAAATACCTCAACGCTCCAAGTACGAGTGACAAGGAGCTTATACAGCGTGCATATACGTTCGCATCGAAGGCTCATGAAGGACAAACACGTTATTCTGGCGAACCCTACTTTAGTCACCTTGCGGAAGTAGGACGAATGCTCGCAGAAATTGGTATGGGAGTACATACGATTGCTGCAGGCCTCCTCCATGACACCATCGAAGATACAAAGATTTCTGCAGATGAACTTCGAAGTGAGTTTGGCGATGAAATATTTTTCCTCGTGCAAGGTGTAACCAAGCTTGGCTCTGTTCGATATTACGGAAGCGACCGCCACAACGAGAGTTTGCGAAAGCTCTTTGTTGCAACGAGTCAGGACATTCGTGTCCTCATCATTAAACTTATTGATCGTTTGCATAACATGCAGACACTTCAGTTTGTGCCAAAGGAAAAGCAACTCCGCATAGCGCGTGAGACATTGGAAATTTACGTTCCGGTTACTCACCGACTGGGTATGGGACGAATCCGCAAGGAGCTTGAGGATTTGGCATTTCCCTATGTATATCCAGAGGAGCATAAACGAGTTATAGATCTCACACGCCCTATTGCAAAGAAGAGTGACGTTGACTTAGAAAAGGCGCGCAAAGCAATTCAGAAACGACTTGCTGAGAGTGGTATTCGTGAATTCCATACTTCGTTTCGTTCAAAGGGTACGTACAGTCTCTTCCAAAAACTCACCCGCAGAGATTGGGATATGGATAAAGTGTATGACTACCTTGCCTTACGGGTCGTCGTACAAAATATTGAACAGTGCTACCAGGTTCTCGGTATTGTGCATGAGTTGTGGCGTCCGCTTCCAAAGCGCATGAAAGACTACATTGCATTCCCAAAGCCAAATGGATACCAGTCACTCCATACCACAGTCATTACAACAAACGGCACCATTCTCGAAGTACAAATACGCACAGATGCAATGCACCGTGAAGCAGAGTACGGTATTGCGTCACACATCATGTATAAGAGTGAAGTCCTTGGAGATAAAACGTCTTCAGGTGCGCGGTCATGGTTTGCATCACTCGTTCCTTCCCTATTTCGCCCGTACATTTGGAAGAGTACACCAAAGCAAGAAGATCAAAAGCATATTATCCAAGAGCGTAATCACAAAGAAAAAATTCCCCACTGGATTCAAGAAATTGCGGATGCGCACATCACGAACGATGGTTCTAAAGAATTTTTTGACGGCCTTAAAGATGATTTCTTTTCATATCGCATCTTTGTCTTCACACCGGAAGGCGACGTTGTTGACCTCCCTGTTGGTGCTTCCCCGATAGATTTTGCATATGCCATTCACTCAGACATTGGTGACCACACTTCTGGTGCGAAAGTAAACAACAAGCTCGTTGGACTTAACACAGAGCTCGGCAACGGCGACATCGTCGAAATCATCAAGAACAAATCAAATAAACCGACACAAAAATGGCTCGACTACGCAAAGACTTCTCTTGCTCGAAGACGAATCAGAGCAGCGCTTGCAGCTGAGAATCCAGTGACGTCAAAAAATTCCTAATTAAAATCTACAATCAAATTTTTTGAATGCAGTTCGAGGCGCGAACACTATATGCAAATGAATCCTAGACTACTAGGGTGAATGCGCATATATGTGATGCAACAAAGAAATGTATCAAAAAAATTGATTTTAGAGCGAAAAATTTCTGAGTGAGTACAGTTCCGTATCATCACTTTCAACAACCTTCTCTTCAATTGGAGCTGAAGCTGGTACAACCACTTCCTGAGGTACGCTTACGGGTGTGTTGATTTCACCGTGGGTATTCGCCACTTTATCGAGCACTTGAGAGAACGTCTCGGTTTCGTCGTATCCTGTTTGAACTTCTTCTTCGGTCATAACTTCTTCAGGAACATTGAGTGTGTCGTGTCGGGTGAATACTTCTTCCCCTACTGGCGATTCATCTTGAACGACTGTTTCTACTTCTGCACTCATGAGTGGCGTAGCCGCAGCTATGTGTGCAAGGATTTTTTTGTCTGTAGTTCCATACACTGCAGTCTCCGCATTGTGAACCATATCAAGGAGCTTTCGGAGGTCTTCAGCAGCAAAGTAATCAATGGTGAGTTTCCCGCCAAAGTTTGTCTTGAGTATTTGAACTCGCGTACCAAAGGTTTCAGTAAATTGACGTTCGATTTCAATGAGCTCTGGGTCAGAGTTCTGCCAGTCCTTCTTTCGTACCTTATCGCTCGCTATCTTACGGGTAATGCGTTCAACTTCACGAACCGATAACTTCTTGAGAAGAATTTCACGGAACACAACATCTTGTTCAACCGGCCTATCATTAAGCATAAGGAGTGTGCGCGCGTGTCCGTCTGAAATATCGTTCACACGAAGTGCATTAAGGATTGATTCTGGAAGTCCAAGGAGACGAATCGAGTTTGAAACATACTCGCGACTTCGCCCAACCTTCTGCGCCACCTGTGCGTGTGCAAGACCAAATTGTTCTGCGAGTTGCTTAAAAGCGAGTGCGCGATCAACCGCATTCAAATCTTCACGTTGAAGGTTTTCAATAATAGCCAACTCAAGCTTCATGAGTTGCGATTCCTCACCAGAACGAATAATGACTGGTACTTGGGTGAGTCCTGCTAGTTTTGATGCACGGAGTCTTCGTTCTCCAGCAATGAGTTCATACTCAGTGGTAAACGCGCCATTTTCAGAAATTATCTCTCTTCGTGTAACCACAAGAGGCTGCAAAATACCGTACATTCGGATAGAATCTGCGAGCTCCTGGAGCTTATGCGGGTCAAATTCACGCCGTGGTTGATACGGATTTGGGACAACTTTCTCTACCTCGATCCAAAAAATCGAATTACTTTCGTACGCCATATTGAGCATATTGTATCAGGTGTAAAGTGTTTTCACACTGTGTATAAAATGCTAGACTTCATTTTATTCATTCCCAAAGTGCCGGTGTGGCGGAATTGGTATACGCGCACGACTCAAAATCGTGTGCCGCAAGGCTTATGAGTTCAAGTCTCATCACCGGCACTTTGTGAAGGAAAATAAACCGAAAATCCTCGTTATTGTAGGACCGACTGCTTCAGGCAAGACTTCCCTATCTATTAACCTCGCCAAGAAATTCAACGGCGAAGTTATTTCTGCTGATTCAAGACAAGTCTATAAAGGACTTGATATCGGGACAGGAAAAGTGACTCCTGAAGAAATGGATGGTGTGCCCCACCACCTCATCGATGTTGCAGACCCAAATGATACCTATACCGTCTACGACTACGTACGAGACGCGCAAATCGCAATTAATGACATCATATCTCGAGGAAAACTTCCTATTATTGTTGGGGGGACATTTTTATATGTTGACGCTCTCCTCGGGCGAGTATCTACTCCAGAAGTCCCTCCAAATGAAGCGCTTCGAAGTGAGCTCGAAGAAATGACTCTGGAAGCCTTACTAAAGAGACTTGAGACACTCGACCCAGAACGTGCAAAGACAATCGATACACAAAACAAACGACGTCTCATCCGCGCAATTGAAATCGCTACTGCCCTCGGGTCAGTCCCTGTAATGAAGACTGTGGAATTATACGACGTATGCATCCTCGGTATTTCACTCTCTAAAGAGCAACTCAAACAAAATATCCACGAACGTCTCGTCACTCGCCTTCATAATGGGATGATTGAAGAAGTAGAACGCCTCCATAGAAATGGTCTCCCCTTTCTGCGACTAACAGAGCTTGGTATTGAATACAAATACATTCCAGAATACTTGGAACAAAAAATTTCTGAAGCAGAACTTCATTCATACATAGAAACAAAAAGCGTCCAGTATGCAAAGCGACAAATGACGTGGCTCAAGCGCGACAAAACTATTGTTTGGGTTACCCCTGAAGAATCATTGCGTATAGGTGCGACAGTCACTCAATTTTTACAATAAAAAACAACCTATCGTACGATAGGTTGTTTTAGGTTGTACTACAGAGAAAGAACAAACTTTTCCATAAACCATTTCCGCCAGTGAATATCCCCTGCTTCTAGCGTTTCATGGTAAATGCGTGGAAAATGCATGTTGCCGAGCTGGTGTGCTTCCCAGAGCTTGATGCAGATTTCATCATCCTCACGTGCACTTTGACTATATGCCCGTTTAAACCTTCGAAGTGCCATAGCACGGTACTTCTCGGGAATACTTTTATGGACGTAATACTCTACAAGATTTACATTGCCAGCCTTTGGTTTTTGAACAACATCTGATGTATTTTCTCCAGAGAGAAATTCAACAAGGTTGATATCGCCACCTTCAGGCTTCTTTGGGTCAACATTTACCAGGTAACTCACCGCGAGAAAAAGTCCTCCCTCGTAGAGCTCTGGCATAACATGACCATTCCCATAGATAGACGTCCATACCGCAAAAATATTTGCATCAATGGGCGTTTTGATACCGGGCAGTGTATTGCGAAGCCAGAGATGGAAATCAGCCCACCCAATGACCTCTGCATCGCAGTGATACTCACTCATGAGACGGTCCAACTGCTTCTGAACATCCTTCCGGGAACGTACTTGTTGAATGGAATAGCTTGGTCGATGGTTTTCCTTACATAGTGAAAGTTCCCATTCATAACTCTCACAATCAGCAACTGCAGCAAACGTCTTCTGATGATACAGAGGTACATGGTATCCATCAAAATAATTCACCATCATAAGCTCGCGAGGATACGGAAGTTCGTACACATCTTCACCCATATAGACAAAACCTTGTGGGTCAAGTGCGGAAGGTGGCAATGAAAGTGTACTTCCAAAATCACGGAGCACTGCATCGAGTTCATCCTGCTTGTATCCAAGAATATATCCATTCCAAATTCCGAAATCTGGAGCGTCTAATTCATGCAAACCCTTACAATTTTCAAAATGTGGCGCTCCAACCAAAGTACCTTTTGGTGAATACGTCCACTTATGAATTGGACATACAATTCGCTCGATATCTTGCACACCAACCTTATCAAGGAGAGGTGCACCTGCGTGAATACATGCATTTCGCTTCACTGAAATTTTACCCTCTTCATCACGATGCACAATGTACATGCGGTCATGAGTGAGATAGGTTTCATTTTCACCTAGTGATGCGAGTGAGCCAAAATAGTCACCAAATCGATGCGTTTTAAGACCACGATACCAGTCGGGCATGTCTCCGTACTGCGGATCACTTTTCATTATTGCCTGCCTTTCTCCCCTATGGGGAAACTATTGTAATAGAACAAAAATCAGACCGCATAATACCCCAAGGTGTCAAGATGTACAACCTCTTCAAGTCCCAGAATTCTCGTCTTACAGAGACTGTTCAGTCTGTGACTATTTTGCGGTCACGAGTTGCTAAGTCTTTTCACAGAAAAGTCTAAGCACTCTCGACCCCAGCTCACTCGTTGTTGAGCAACATCGTTCCGCTTCCCGCTCGCGAACGTACGTGACGCAGGTCACGTACTAACAATAAACACCATCACTTTCGTGCTGGTGTTTATTGTTGCTCGAGCGGGCGGTCTCGGGCAAGAACCATGGACGGTCAAGCAGGGCTTGATGGATCTGCTACTTCTTAGTTTACCGTTTCGACGCGTCTCGTGCTCAAAAAAGTGAAAAGGTGACTTTTTATCATCTAGGGTACAAATACCAAACTTACTATCCAGTAGCTGATTTGGTAAAGAAATAAACTGGTGAAGAATTTTATCCAACTAACGACAAATATCTTGGGCTTTAAAATTAACCCAATAATTAGTAGGGTAGAAAAATACAGAAGATTGTATAAAACACTTCCTAAAGCACTCAGTGACCCGTCACTGCATTAAGTGTTGCTGCAAAAAACCAGAAACAATACCACTCATATTTCTAATCAGCAGTACTGTATCAGGTATACAATAGAAAATTTTTCATGTAACGTTTTGTATTAAATTGACCATATACTTATAGTCCTGCTTCATCACTATATAGTGATACAATCAGGGGGAAATATAAGTATTAATTTAATAAAATTTATGAAGCACAAGTTTAAAAGTCTTAGCATAGCGATGTTCCTCATGTTTGCTTTGATAGTACCGTCTGCTCAGGCGTTTATTATCTACCCAGGTATTGTCTTTGATTGGGGCCTCCCTGTTTCTTGTTCTGGTACTGGGGTCTTAGTCAACTACAATGACAATGACCACACTATCAATGTAAAGAAGGGTAACGGAGTAGTTTCATCATTTGTAACTGCCTCAACAACCTCCATTACTTTTGTTGCACCTGCGACTACATTTTTAAATGGAGAAGCTATTTCGTATTCAGGATGGGAAGATAGTATTACTTCACAATGTGTGGCTTTATTTATAACAGTAGCACCGGCACCTTTGCCTGTAGCCACTCTCACGGCTAGTCCGACTTCAGTGTACGCAGGAAGCCAATCTAATCTTACTGCTACTTGTGTAGATGCGACCTCAGCAAGTATCGATAATGGTGTGGGGGCATTTGCTGTTGCTGCTGGAGGTGTTAAGGCAGTTTTTCCTTCAATGACAACGACTTATACACTTACCTGTACTGGCGCGGGTGGAACTGCACAAAAAAGTGTTACTGTAACGGCTGTACCAAGGCCGCCACTACCAACCGCATCGTTAGTTGCTACACCATCAACAATAATTAAAGGCGGATCATCAGCTCTCAGTGCTGTTTGTACTAATTCAACTGCTTCTAGTATTAATGGGATAGGTGCACTCCTTGCTACTGGTGGAAGTAAAGTAGTATCTCCAACCGCAACCATTACCTATACTCTTACCTGTACAGGCGCAGGTGGTTCAGCTTTCAGTAGTGCAAAAGTTACTGTAGGCAAAGCATCAAGTCCTTCTGTTCCTTCAGGACTAAAAGCCGAAGGACAAGGAGTTGTTACTGCTGTTACATCAACCTATGCTGTAATTGGAGGTATTAGATTAACTGTCACTCCCGCTACGATACTTAAGTCTGATGCCGGTCCATTTGTTTCTACCGGACTCAATGTGGAGTACAAAGGTGTTAAAAATGCCGACGGTACTATTACTGCGACTAGTATCAAACAACAGTAAAGTAATCGTTAAAGTAACCAACCACCCGCTTGAGGGCAGGTGGCTTGGAAAAGGCCGGCTCCAAGCCGGCTTTTTCTTGCATATCAAAAACCCCCGGCTGAAGCCGGAGGTTATTTGTCGTCGTAACGACGCGTTTCGTGCTGGCACGATGATGCGGGCCCACGAGGATTCGAACCTCGGTCGCTGGTTTTGGAGACCAGCATTCTACCACTGAACTATAGGCCCATTTGTGTGCAGAGCTATGGTAGGCGATAGTTGACAATGAGTCAACCTAGCAACTAGCCATACTGATATGCGTGTGGTCTCCCTCGTTCAAGAAAGTTCCTCCACAACTTCCGCTTTTCGCTTGCAACCGACTATGTAATGTTGCCTCAGTGAATCCTGCTTTTGCGTTGAAATCGACTCCCATAGCTCCATTTCCGTGACCTCTCCCATAGTGACATGAGTTGTTGCTATGGCTACATGCTCCACATACAGGATTGCCATTCGTGAGTGCACACCTTGGGTGCGAACGATCTACGGTATATATTTGGTTTTGATCCACCGCTTCTGCAATTGCAGGATCAGCAAGATAACAATTTATCATCGCACGCAGTCCAGATGCTTCCTGCCCTACCGGTGAACCACCATATTTTGCAATGAGCCCAGCATCATCAGTACACGCTACTGCACCTGTTGGTGGTGTCGTTGTAACTCCACCCGTCGTCGGCGTCCCCCCAGGAGTCCCGGTCATCGTCGGTTGCACTGCACACTCGATACTATTCCATACACCAACTTGCGCTTCATCAACAAAGAGCTTCATGACGGTATCAACGATGAGCCATGCTGCAAGGAGAATGAAGAAGCCAATGATTGAGCTCGACATAATACTTCGTGCTTTTGATACCGATTCTGTATTCCCTCCAGACATCACCATTTTAAGCCCACCAATAGCGAACATGAGTGCAATGAAGCTCGCCATGATGCCGATGAACCAGGTGAGGAGATTTTGACCAAGCTCCACAAGGTTACACGCTTGGCAGTCAGGACCTTGGCACGGGACAATATCAGCCTGCACGAATGCTGAAGGAAGGAATACGATGATTCCGAGCATCATTGAAACAAAGAAAAATCTCACATGTATAATCGTACCATGAGTCTATTGGGGGCTTTTACTTAGGGGTGAATTAGAGTGGGGTACTTCCCTTACAAAAACTAAAGCCAAGACTAATATCTGACAGTGTTTCGTTTACATACCCTGGCACACTTACCATGTAATTAAGTGCGCACATTTGTACTGGGGTGATATCGAGCGCTTGCATCAAGTACTGCTCTGCTTCGAGGCGTGACGTACCTACCGGCTCACTCGTGAGCACAACATTAAAATACTGTGTGTCTGCAATATACGAAATAATGTAGTGAGGAAGTTCTGTTGGCGTACTTCCATCGAATGGATAGTGATTACCGAGGAAATAGTACCCTTCATTGGAAGGATCAGTTACCGTTGTTGTATCTTTGAGAAAATTACGCACCCCAATACTTCCTCCACCTGCACCGACAAGTTTTATTTCTTCGGAAGTTGGAACTGGTTCAGTAACGACCGGAGTACCTGTCCCTGGTGGATTTGTAACAACTGGCTCTTGTCCTCCTTGATTATCGTCACCCGAAAGGATGAAGAAGCCAGCAACGAGAGTTCCGAGGATAATGAGAACGATGCTAATGATTGTTATTTTACTCATATACATTTAATTAACCGCCATATTTATTTATACATCCTTGTGCCTTAGCGTTACACGACGGACATGTCCAGTCGGAATATCCGTTTCGTGAAACGAGCGTTCTTGCGACCTGCGCATTACATACTGCACTTTTGCAACTTGTTTCAAAGTTGCTACACGCCCCTGTAGCGTTTGCTTTCCACGTTGTTCGTACAATCTGAAAAAGTCCGCACGCAGAAGAGTTAGAACCTGGGTGTGTCTGGTCATATGGTGGTGTATTCGGGTTACCTGAACTCTCAGTCATTGCAATACATGACATCACATTTGCTTGCGTATCGGTATAGCCGAGAGCCTTGAGTGCATTTACGCTACATGCTGAATTGGAAGGTGAACACTGGACGCCCGAACCTCCTGCTACTGGCGGTGTTCCGCCCGTAACGATAGGACCCGTCGTCGGCGTCCCCCCAGGAGTCCCGGTCATCGTCGGTTGCACTGCACACTCGATACTATTCCATACACCAACTTGCGCTTCATCAACAAAGAGCTTCATGACGGTATCAACGATGAGCCATGCTGCAAGGAGAATGAAGAAGCCAATGATTGAGCTCGACATAATACTTCGTGCTTTTGATACCGATTCTGTATTCCCTCCAGACATCACCATTTTAAGCCCACCAATAGCGAACATGAGTGCAATGAAGCTCGCCATGATGCCGATGAACCAGGTGAGGAGATTTTGACCAAGCTCCACAAGGTTACACGCTTGGCAGTCAGGACCTTGGCACGGGACAATATCAGCCTGCACGAATGCTGAAGGAAGGAATACGATGATTCCGAGCATCATTGAAACAAAGAAAAATCTCACATGTATAATCGTACCATGAGTCTATTGGGGGCTTTTACTTAGGGGTGAATTATGGTATTTTATAGCCTGTCTCGAGGATATACTTGTGACACATATGCGTCGGTACTCAAGCGGTCAACGAGGGCAGACTGTAAATCTGCTGGCTTAGCCTACGAAGGTTCGAATCCCTCCCGGCGCACAAAATATCAAAACCCAAGCATGTCTTGGGTTTTGTTATATTTTGCCGCCGGGAGGGATTCGAAAAGGTTGCCTGATATTTTATAACCGGAGGGAAATAAAATATCGACAACCTGTACTGAACATGTAAGCAAAGCTTTCTGAAACATCACTCGGACATTGCGAGAATGAATTCTCACTCGTCTCTCGTTTGTTTCGGTAATGTTCGAAATTCCCTCACGTGAGGGATTCGAAAACCTTGCGAGATATTTTCTGAGCATAGCGAGGAGAAAATATCCGAAAGGTATACTGGTCGTGTAACGACCGAAACTCCCTCATATGAGGGATCCGAAGCACGATTGAGCTAGATTATGGGCTTCGCGAAATCCTCCTGTTCACCATATCCTCATGCCTGAAGCGGTATGGTAAAATGCTAAGACTCAATGGGTATAAAACCAATCATTAGCTCACATAAATTTAAATTATGGCATCTCTACTTTTCATAGTTCCCATCCTTCTAGTGATTTATGTTTTGAATTCTAGACGAGAAAAAGATGGGCGCAAACAAATCCCAGAAGAACTCGCCTTCCCTATCGGTCTCTTCATAATAATGTGCGTAATTCTCTTTGAAATACATGCTGATATCCCGCAGGCAATCATCGTTTTTATTTTTGGAGCAGTAATTGGCGAAACGTTTGATCGTGCTTTAAATAAGGAAAGAAAATAAAACTCCCTCCTACAACTTCTCAATTTCCTTAAGGTCGTGGTCGGGGATATACAGCATAAGTATTCCAAAGAAAATTCCCCCCACTGCAGTCCAGAGGCGATTTCCATCCAAAAGATAAATATCTATAGCATCAATCACATGCCAAATACCTCGCCACACGAGTACAAGTCCAATAATAATGGATAGCGTGCGAACAAAATACTTAAAGTCCTTATGCTTTGGTTTCATATACCCATAATGATACAGCATTCCATCTCTATTTAAACGAGAGATATGAGCTTCTTTACAAAAACCTCTATGCGCTTGCATAGGGGTTTTTTACATTACAAATTCTTTAACTACCCAATGCTCCGAGTTTGTATCCTGCGAGTGCAGCTGCTGGGGAAGCTTTCGTACCATGGTAGCCATGGAATGAACTTGAACCATCAATTCCACACATGCCGGTAACAACTCCCGCTCCTCCTGGGTGCTTATTGACCCATGCAGTAAGATTGTACACATTTCCATCTACGATACTCCAACAGTTTGAAGCGGATGCATGTGTTGCAACTGTTGCTGTTGTGTACAGCGATGCAGCAGGTTTTGGTGCTGGTGTAGGTGTAGTAACAACAGGCTTTGGCGTGACAGTTGTTGGTGTTGTTACTGTTGTCGCAGTAGGACTTGTTGAGAGCCATGTCTGTGATGACCACCCAGTGAAACCTTGCGTGTATGCAATCTTCCACCACGTATGCCCGTCAGCAACAATTGGACCACTCGTGATGAAGCCTTTAGAGCCCTTTGCCTGAACACCAAGGAGGGCGCCTGTTGCCTTCCCCTCTGCTCGTACAAAGAGTCTGTCTGATGTATAGATTGCACTTCCAACGGCTAGTGTACCTCCAGTTGTAGGCGTGCTTACGGTAGGTGTGGCCCCCGTACTCGCAACTCCTGCGAGTTCATTCAACTTCGCGCGTGTTCGTGGTCCAGTACCTCCATAGCCTGTTGAATCAGGTGTTCCTGCAGTAGCAATTCCATACTTAGCTTGGAATCGTTTAAGAGCAAGCTCGGTGAGTGGGCCAAAGTATCCTGAAATATTTCCCTCTGGGTATACACCGTCACTCATAAGTACTTTTTGGAGAAGTGTTACCTGTGGGTGGGTTATTCCATTTTGAAGCCAGATTGTGAAGACAGGGGATCCGGTTGAAATAATCCCACCATTTGTAGATACAGACATCGTACTCAAAATTGAATTAATCAATGTACGTGTTTGTGCGGAAAGCTTTCCCTTTGCAGAAATCCCCTTAGCTGTTTGGAAGCGCTTCAATGCATCTTTTGTTACACCACCAAATACATTTGTAGGAGTTCCGACAAAGCTCATAAACCCTGCTTGACGGAGGGCGAGTTTGAGAAGAACTACATCATTATTTTTATCTCCCATTGCAAGGTCTTTGGTAATCACTGGGGCTGGTGCTGTTGTCGTAACGGGTACTACAGGAACCACTCCAATTACAGTACTAGAAATTATCACATCAGCGATATTCGAATATCCTGAAAGGTTTCCAGCTGCATCGATAGCGCGCACGCGGTATCTATATGACGCTCCTGTAGTAAGGCCACTATCGGAATAAGAAGCTGTGGTTGGTGACGCAATCTCGGTTGAAGGTGAACACGTTGCCCCCTGGCATCGGTACACTTTATACGCAGTCACTCCAACAGCATCGGTTGATGCTGTCCATGAAAGACTAGCCTGCGAAGTAGAAATGACAGATACAATGAGACTTGATGGTGCCGTTGGTGCGATGGTGTCTGTTCCTGCTGTAATAGTGGCGCCCGAAAGTTTACCAATCTGCAGTCCTGCAAGTGCAGCTGCTGGGGAAGCTTTCGTGCCATGGTATCCATGGAATGCACTAGAGCCATCAGTACCGCACATTGCAGTTACAACTCCCGCTCCTCCTGGATGCTTGTTAATCCAGCTGGTGAGATCATATACCTTCTTATCTACAACACTCCAACACCTTGATGCAGATGCATGCTTTATAACATCAGCTGCAGTGTACGTAGCCGTAGGTGCAGCTGGGGCTTCCGTGACTGGGGCCGCGGCTCCGGTCAATGTACCTATTTTAAATCCAGCGAGTGCAGCTGCTGGGGAAGCTTTCGTGCCATGGTATCCATGGAATGCGCTTGTACCATCGCCTCCACACATTGCGGTAACAACTCCCGCTCCTCCAGGGTGCTGAGAAACCCATGACGTTAAATTGTATACGTTATTATCAACGACACTCCAACAGTTTGAAGCGGTTTTGTGTGCAGCAACATCTGCTGCGGTGTATGTTCCAGGAGCTGGTGTAACGGGTACTGTCCCCGCAGCTTGCGTCGTCCCATTCACCACACTTGAGTAGCTTGAAAGATTTCCAGCAGCAT
>CAZWYM010000005.1:0-42725 GCA_964638425.1 uncultured Candidatus Saccharibacteria bacterium | reverse complement strand
TGCCGCAACGTCTGCTGCGGTGTATGTGCCGTTTTGTGTTGGGGCTTGCGTCGTCCCATTCACCACACTTGAGTAGCTTGAAAGATTTCCAGCAGCATCAATAGCGCGAACGCGGTAGCGATATGCAGTTGAAGCAGCGAGTCCGGTGTTTGAGTATGACGTACCTGTTGGTGTAGCTATCTGAGCGTATGTGGTGCAGGTTGCTCCAGAACAACTCTCAACGCGGTAACCGGTCACGCCAACTGCATCTGTTGATGCACTCCATGAGAGATTGATTTGTGATGATGAAATAACTGATGCGGTGAGTCCTGACGGTGCTGTTGGTGCGGTGGTGTCAATCGTATCAACTGATACAGCAGTATTAAAAGTAAAATTTCCTGATACCACCGTGTTCCCCGCTGCATCCTTCGACTTCACGCGGTAGTTATAGGTCGTGTTTGCTACAAGTCCTGAAAGAGGGATTGAATGACTTGTGACCATTGAGGTATTAAGGGTTGTTTGTGAGCCGTAAGCAGTCGTCACTCCGTACTCTACCTGAGAGTCTGAAGATTCATTTGTCGTCCAGGCAATTGTTGCTGTATTTGTCGTAATCGAGAGGGCCGAAACAGCTGAGACTGTTGGTGCGGTGGTGTCTGCTGCTGCGACAAGAACTCCTACCTTATACCGAGCGAGTGCACGCGCTGGAGAGCCTTCATTACCGTGCTGGTTACGGTACATAGTGGTACCATCGATTCCACACATAGCATTAATCACCGTCCTTCCTCCAGGGTGGTTATTAAATGCAGTAAGATTATAGACACTTCCACTCACAATAGTCCAACAGTTCGATGCGGTCGCGTGTGTTGCAACATCAGCTGCGGTACACGTGTTTGTTGAAGAAACTGTTGTCGTACATGCTGCAGCAAGCGCGTTCCCTGCATGTACGAACAATCCCATTATCACGACGACCATGACATAACAAGACAGTAATAAATAATCTCGCTTTTGTGAAAGTGCCATGGTTGTTGTGTAAAGAATTAAATTTTAATATTTGAGCGGAGCTCCCCCGTTGCCACACCCGTTTACAAACTCATGCGAGTCTGAACAAGCGATTTCAACGTAGAGCTTTTTCTCCTTCAAGTCAGCTGCGGTAGGAGTCCATGTATACATGCCATCATTTGGGGTATTCGTTACAAGGTCTCGTACAAATTCATACTGCGCTGGAGATTCGGAGATTTTTCTAAGAATATGAATATCAATGCCAACACTATCAGGGTAGAAGGCGGTTTCCCAAGAAACGGTCTTGGTGTTTTTGAGTAACGCACTCGAAGCTGCTGCTGATTGAGCATTTTGTGTATTAGCAACCTTCAGTCCTGAGACTTGCGCGACAGGAACTTGATAACTTAGTGTTGCTACTGGTTCAGGACTGCTTGCGGTGCTCATGTTCTTATTGGCAGCAGCCATGGTGAGTGGTCCAAAAAATCCAGTAGCATCTACTCCAACTGATACCTGAAATGCCATAACCGCACTACGGGTCAGCGCAAGATAATTCCCTGTTGCCTCCTCAGAGAAAAAACCGCGCTCAGTGAGAAATTGTTGCAATTTCACTACATCAGGGCTATTCAATGTTCCATAAGAAAGTGTCTTGTCGAATGTGACGGCAGAAGTGGTCACCGGAAATACAAGAGTTACTGCAAGAACAGAAAGAACACATGCATTGATTATTTTTTTCATGTTTGTTTATTGAGCACTTACTTAGGGTGTTTGCCTAAAAAGAAGTCCATTTTTAGGGCTAATTCCTGAGTACGTAGACTCTTATTAATATAACAAAATACTACGCTCATTTTGTCCATTTATCAACAGTATGGTACAGTTTTTCACATATGAACGTATCAAAGAAAAATAAGATTATTATTGCGATTGTTGTAGTCTGTGTCATTGGGCTTGTTTTCATGTACCGACCACTTCGCATTCACCAGAGTGAGGAACTAACGAACACTGTCGTATCTGCCCCTGCCCCAATTATTCCTACAGAAAGCACCACTACAGAAACAGTCACTCCTCAAGTTGAGACTCCTAATGAACCGGGCAGTACCTCTCCTGAGCAAATTGTCGAACCCACAACACCTCCAGCACTGCCAGAGTTTAATGAAACATCAATCGCAAAGTACAATGGTGATGATGCTACCCTCCCTATCTATATTGCATTTGAAGGTCTGGTCTATGACGTAAGTCCAGGAAGAGAATTCTATGAACCAGGAGCGGTATATCACTACTTCGCCGGGACTGATGGTACTGACGTACTCCGTCTCGTCGGTGGAGATATCATCCAGAGAAAATACAAAGTTGTAGGAACATTTGTTTCAGGACAAACAAATTAATACCCACATAAAAAAACCACCCTCACGAGGGTGGTTTTTTATGCCTCAACTTCCTTAGATAACCAAATTCCCAACCAAATACGAATCAAGCATTTTAATTGCAGTCTCTGAGTGAGGATTGTTTACTACACCTTTCGTGTTAAACGCCTGAGTGGCTTCCTTTCCGCAGAACGGAACCATGATTGCTGATCCTCCTGGATGAGCAGGGACAAACTTAGTAACATCATACACCTTGTTATTAAGGATGTACCAGCAATCACTCTCCTTTGAATGGAGTGCTACTGTGGCAGCATTCAAGACCGGACCTGTTGCTTTAGGTGCTACAGGAGTTTTGCTTACTGGTTGCTCAGCTGTTTTGGTATCAACTTTCTGAGTTGGTGTTGGTGTTGGCGTCTCGGTAACTTCACTTTTTCCTGATGACAAAAGGAAATACCCTCCTCCGAGAATTGCGATAACCAACAAACCTATAATCAATGACTTACTCATAACGAAATTAAATATTCAAATTAATTTTGGGCGATGTGCCCAGACGATAATCTACCCCACTATAATACTATAGAGAGTGAACTGAGGTCTAGGGTACAAAAATGAAAACACCTCACGAAGTGAGGTGTTTTCATAATAGTTATTATAGAAACTATCGAGTGAGGCAGTATGGCTCAATTGGTTCAAGCGAAGCCTCTGTCCCATGTTCTGGTGAACAGACTGTGTAACGTCCAACTGAATCTACTTTAATTGTGTATCCGGTATTACTGATACCTGCGGCCGGAGTAGTAATTTCCGGATCGTATGGGAGCTCTTCTGAAGGAATGTAAGTCGGGATGAGACAACCCTTAATATTTTTATCAGCAGCTCCAATTGGAGTTGATGAACCACTTATTGTAGATGCGTCTGCACATCCGCTAAAGACTCCTTTATTATCTGCAATGTTCTGACCAATCGCATTGAGAATAGTTGCAACATTCGACTCACGTTGTGTGTTTCGTGCCTGCGCAAACTGTCGTGATGGGTTGATAGCAACAATCACGATAGCTGCGAGAATTGCGATAATTCCAATAACAATGAGAAGTTCAATGAGAGTAAACCCTCGTCCACTTTGTACTTTTTTAATAGCTGAATTAATCATATGTGTCGGGCTCTGAACCCGTTATTAACCTAATATGTCCAAATTTGAGTACTGCTTTCTGTGCGTACAATACCACTAACCAGAAATAATGCAATACATTGCAAGTCCCGATTATATGGCTCTAATTAGCCACAGGAAGCTCTCTCCACGAACCAATATGAATACTCAAATTTGGTGCAGGTGGAGGTGGAGGGATGTCATCGTACGTTAAGACACACATACGATACTCTCCTGCTTCGAGATTACCCGTGCCATCAGATGAGCACCCAGCCCCTATAATCTCTGCATACCCATCTGGGATAGTTCCACTAATGCTATAGCTTCCGGGGTTAAGCGTTACCACTACTCCAGTGAGCGAGCCCGTAAACGAATTTGGTGACGCACTCCCTGGTGTTACATCAACTGTAATATCTGAAGGATTTTGGGAACCGCCATTATTATTAATAACTCTCACAACCGTCGTCACATTACCAGTTGTTGGCGGTTGTGTAGCAGCAGCGTACCCGATCGCAGGACACACCTCCTCCCCAATAAATTCGAAGATGCCTTTCATATCTGCTGACGTCGGTGATATAAAGAAATTATCGCCATCTCCGTTCTCAAGATTTACG
This sequence comes from uncultured Candidatus Saccharibacteria bacterium, assembly GCA_964638425.1. GTDB lineage: Bacteria > Patescibacteriota > Minisyncoccia > Phycocordibacterales > UBA918 > Damh-18. Next base: position 38,628 of record CAZWYM010000005.1, on the reverse strand, counting down.
GTGTAGTACACACGAGCACGAACTCTATCGATGGAAAGCGTCGAGTTATTCGTACATGCGTTTCCTGGGTCGATGTTCTTAAGGCGTACGACAAACTTTCCATCTGCAAAATTATCTGAAGTCCATGCTCTGCCCCATGTATTCGTCGAACCTCCAAGTGTGTAATTTGAGTCATTTCCAAAAATGCTTGAAACGAGGTTAGTCGATGTAAAAGTCACGCCATTGTCCCACGAAAGCTCTGCACCCAGCTGACATCCGCTTGAATCGGTTGATTTCGCCTCAACTTCCACTGCAATTCCATTCACTATTGCGGTAGGGGGTACGACAAGTCCAAACGTACTGTACCCTTGTTGATTACCATTCACTGCTGTTGTTGTATATGAGTTGTCACTCAAGAATGCACGTGAAGGGTTACTCCACTGATTTGGCGCAGTTGTTGCACCAGGTATCTTGAGTCCTGTATCTCCTGATGTGACACTTCCTGGATCAGCAATAGAACCGGGCTCATGTCCCGAAACAGCACCGGTACCATTAGCAAGATTGGCGAGGAGTTCCCTTCCGTTATACCCAGGGGCGTCGGCACCAAAGTGAATCGTATACACGTTTATACCTGCGAGCTTTGCAGTATCAGCTGCGGAGAGCGCAGCTTGAACAGGATCGGTGTTCTGCGAGTAGTAAATTTTTAATTCGAGAAAATCCAAATTAATATTTGCAGTACTATCACATGCAGCACCTGGATCAATTGCCCTCACTCTCGTTCGGAAATTTGTATTCGTAAACTCTGCAGGGAGCCACGTGTGTGAACTCGACCAATCGTCCGTGGGAGTACCTAGTGTTGTTGTCGACTCTGTTCCTGTAAGTGTTGGAGTGGTTTTTTCAGATGTCCAACTTGCTCCCCCATTCCACGAAAGGTCTACGCCAAGCTGGCAAGATGCTCCTGCAGAAGTAGGCACAGTATAAGAAACTGTAACATTCACCGCATCAAGCGAAACACTAACTCCTGTCGCAGATGTGTTTACAACGCGAAGTGCAAAATTTCCATTATTAAAGTCACTCGGAGTCCATGACCGATTCCATAAATCTGTCGGACTGTTACCAGTTGGTGCTGTTACAGCCTCAATAGAGGTTACCGCTATTGGTTTTGTCGTCGTCCACGCCACTCCATTGTTTGATGAAATGGCGATAGAAAGTGACCCAGGATTTGCAAGTGTATAAGTTACTGTTGCGCGAATAGCTCCAACACGAACTGTGCTACTGTTACCACTCGTTTTAACCACACCAATTTCAATATTGGTTGAACCTGATTTAGTTGTATCAGGAATATTAATTGATTGTGTCTTTAGATTACACACACTATTCCCTGTTGCGGTTAGGCTAGTACCACCCGCATCAGTATCAGAACCATTTACGCGTACAAATGTGCGGTATGTCCCCCCTGAAAAGAAATCTCCTCGATCATAGGTAGAGATAGTTACATCAGTAATGATTGCTCCATTAGGAATTGAAGAGACGTCAATCGCAACTGACTCTCTGTCGTTTGTATTATTTTCCAGGACTGAGTCGCTTCCGCTACAATCAGGAGTCCCTGTTTCGTCTATAGCTGACTCACCGTTGGTCCATGCTGTATACGTACCTTGTGCAGTAGGAAAAAGTGTTGGGGTTGTGACAGAGGTTCCCGATGTCTTGGCTTCGGTTGTCACCTGAACACCTGTGATAGTTGCATTGCTCGGTATCGCAAATCCAAAGTTTCCATACCCTTGCCCTTGCCCGTTCACTGCATTTGTCGCATACGAGTCATTGCTCGAATATGCTTGCGAAGCGTTCGTCCATTGGTTCGGCGCTACGATACTTGATGGTGATCGCTGACTACTTCCTGGGGTGTTTACCGATGGTGCTGTCACCCATGCGCTTACTCGTGTTTCAATACCACGTACAGTAGCACCTGCTGGTAGCCCTAACCCAGCTCCAAATCCAAAGCTTGAATACCGTTCTCTATTTATACTGTTTAAGACTGCTCCAACAGCTTCTCCATTACCATCAGTATATGCACCTTCGGGATTAGTAAACAAACTAGTCCCCGATTCTTGAGAAGAAGCAGTTCCCGCCTTCCATCCTGTATCAGTGTTCACACTTCCTGATGGTTGATTCGGATCTCCATCAGAGACCAGGATAATTACTTTTTCATTTCCAGCGATGTGTCGGGGACCATTTAATTCATCACTTGCTGTTGTAATACCGGCAAAGAGATTGCTTCCAACACTACTGTTACTGCCGGTGATTGAGGTGATAGCGCTCTTGATATTTGTATATATTGTAGACAATTGTCCGAGAAGCGGGATTGATGCTGAAGAGCCATTCAATCCACCAATACTACCGACACTGAGATGCGGTGGGAGTGCGGGTAGGAGCACGCTTGCATACAGGTCAGTAAGTGCATTACCTGCTGTTCGTTCATTTGAGAGATCAGTGTTCGACATACTTCCCGTACGATCGAGTATCATCACCGTATCTGCACAAGAAGGTGCTGGAGGGAGGTTATCGTTTACGTTAATGATACATGTCTTACTCTCACCTTCATTCACGGTAATTGTTCCACCACTCGCACACTGGAATCCCCATGGGGATGCAGAATACCCGGTGACTGCTGTTGCACTCACGGTGTGATTCCCATCTGAGACATCATACTGTTGCCCCGGTGTTGCGGGTGTGCCATCGATAAATACGGGAAAATCAGAATAGGTTAATGTCCCTCCATTATCATTGGTAACATTTACAAGAATAGTGAGTGTCGTTGTAATGTCGTCATAGGTAATGGTACAGAACTTAATTTCACCTTGATTAATTGTCCCAGAACAATTTGTTGATGTTGTACGTGCGTAGTCAGAATCATCTTCGCCAGTCACGGTATACGTACCCTGATCCACGGTAACGGGGACACCTCCTTCATCTCCATTAAATGATGCCTGTGAGACATTCGTACCATTCACCGACATGGTGAAATCAGTTGCGTTCAATGAACCACTTCCATCGTTGAGTACGTTTGTAATGATGACGATCGTTCCCTGACTTGGCGCTGATGGTACAGAGTCAATATGAATTTCACTCATGTTCATTTGCATTTCAAGATTTGCGAACGAACCACGAACATTTGCCTGTGTCCGTATCGTGACAATTCCAGTCGCTGGTGTGTTGAATCCAATCGGAAATACGTGACAGGTTCCAATATCTGTCGTCGTTGTTGCATCTCCTGTGTATGATGGATCAGTAATCATCGCAGAGAGTGCTTGGTCAGCACACCCCTGTGCTAGAGCTGATGCCTGTTCCTTTGCTTCTGTTCCGAGAACATTAAATCGCGCATGCCATCCTGCAATACTTCCCTCCACGCTCATCACAAGGAGAATCGCAGTAATGATGATCGTCGCCATGAGTGCAACATATCCTCCAACTCTTGTCTGTATGTAATGTGATTTCATATAGTAAAAATTAAAATCGTAGGTACGTCCGAAATTCAAACGGAACATCGTCAATGGTATAGTGCACGAGTATCCCATCGGGAAGTCCAGCGACAGAAGGTATCATCGAAAATGATGTATTCTCAACTTTAAATTCAGCAGTGGTGAGTGGTATGGTCGCTCCCCCTCCTCGAGAAATGAGCATCTGTCCCCCATTCTCTGTAATGCGGAGTGGACTTTGCCCCCCTAAATCAGGACGCGTAATTGTAAGTATCGTTGAACTAGAAACATCAATAGCGGTTGCGCCAGAGAGTGCCCAGCTTATTTTTCTGTTTATGAAGGTTCCTTCACTTTGGATTGCAACTGCTTCTCGGTTCTGAGTTCCTCCTTCAATGAGTTCATACACGGTCACCAAAACTCCAGTCATGAGTATGCTAAAGAGCCCAATGTAAATGACTGTTTCAAGAATGGTGAATCCACGCTCTTGGTTTTTTAGATTAAACTTACTAAAACAGATGCAGTTCAAGGCATGCGAGCAAAATAATCTGAGACATATACTCATATGGTGAAAATTATTTTGTGATGCATAACGACGAAATGCGCTGTTTTTGTAAGTTTTAATAAATTTCATGGTGTGTAAATAACTCTAAAAAGCTCAGGTTGTGTTGCCGATTGTGTGAGTAGGTACACCCAGTCAGTATTAAAATCCAAACCAAGCGGAGCAAGTCTCGGAACACTCAGTGACGAGACTCTTCCTTCATTGATCGTGGTCGCACTCCACGAACTTTCATCTCCATCCCACACCTGAAACTCTTCTCCACTTCTCGTTGTTCCTAAGAAAACGATACTGCCACTTACACGAATCGAATGAACATCTGCACCAACTTCACCTGTTCCGAGAGGTGTCGCGTCGCCATTCAGGAGACGTAAGATATCGAAGACATATAACTCTGGGCCACTTCCACTTGCCCTTCCGACATAGAGACGGTTTCCAATAAGAAAGATGCTCCGTGCATCAATACTTCCAGCGAGGTCATACGCCTGCACTTCAGCAACACTATCTCCCGTTACTTCAATCACACTGAGTTCCTTAAGCCCTGCGCTCGCAGCAAGAAAGAGATACCGATGAACGGTCCCATTAATTATTTGCTCTCGAACAACCATGTCGTTTACGGTGCGATTAAGCTCCGATGCCGACGAAGTAATTTCTGTTGGCTGTGTCGGGGCGTTTATATTAAAAATATGGAGTTCAGGACCACTTGTCTCACGTGTCGTTACATACAATCTACCCCCATACGCAAAGACCCGCCATCCTTCGGGGAATGAGCCGGTGTGTACAACATTACTTAATGTGCGTTCAGTCACCAGTGTTGGGTTTGATGCATCAGTCGCATCAAACACAGCAAGCTGTGAAGTTGACGCATACTGTGTAGCAAATACATATGTTCTTCCTGTTGCTAAGTCACGCACTGCATCAAGCGCATTGAGTCGACGATTATTTCCTACAGTTGAACCCAGGGGTGACGGGTTGTTACCAATAGCAGACGGAATACTGTAAATCTTAAGTTGTGGTGATGTTGATGATGTTATGTATGTCTTTCCTTGGAGGACATCAATCCCTGTTGAAAAGACAGGGGTGATTGAGTGTGAGCCGACATTAGTAGGCGTAGACGCCATCCAATCCCCTTGCGGGACATTCAGTGCACAATCGCCTCCAAGTGCAATAATCTCTTCGTTGTTTGTGAGGTTCGTATAGAGAGATTCTGTTGTTGTTGGATATCGTTCAGCGATTCTCCACTCAACGTATCCTTCAACAAATTTTGAACACGATGAAATATCCTGCACGTTCTTTTTCGTAAAGTAGCAAAGTCCTCCTGTAATACATGATGTGTCTGCAGAATCATTCGGGTCAATTGACCGCGTCCGCAGGGTTGATGATGCGTCTTGAAAATTAGCTCCACCGACTGCACGAAGTTGTTCAATGAGTGTCTTTGCCTTGTAGAGCGCTTCATTACTCGTCTGAGAAGTTATTGTCCAATATTGTGAGGAAATATTTGCATTCACAGCACCCACAATAACCACCAGCATAAGCGCAAGCGCTATGATTATTTCTAGGGTATTAAACCCTCGCTGATGTCGGTTACCAACCGATTTTTCCTTCATGATTAATGACGATACTTGTGGTTGCATTACGTTCTTCATCGATAAGAACAACTTCACCATCAAAATTTGCATCTCCACTCAATTGAGTAAAAATAATTTCGTCCGGTGACGATGAACTAATAGTTACTGGGTACGATGTTGCAATTTCTTCTCGGAGTGAAGGGGTGGAACTTCCAAACGAGTTCCCTTCAAAAATGACATACCCGCTAAATCCGGAAGGATTTATTTTTACTCCATGCTTTGACTGATTAACATTATTGAGAGCGTCTGCGCGCGCTGTCTGCAGAGCAACAACGAGATTATTTCGCTCACCACGGAACGCCTCACCACGGAACGAATTAATATCAAAAATGAGTGTCGCCCCGATAATCATCGTGATAATGGCAAGCACAACGATAACCTCTATGAGCGTAAAGCCTTGATGTGTACGTAACTTATTTGTGGAGGTTTTGCGTAATACCATATATTGGTGTAATTACTGAAATCGCAATAAACCCAACCATGAGCCCCATCGTAAGCATGAGTACTGGCTCAAGAACACTCGTCAGATTCTTTGTCCAGTCATTAATTTCTGATTCATACATATCAGAAAGATACATGAGCGTATCACTGAGGTTACCCGTTGTTTCACCCGCACTCATCATCTGTGTAAGGAGTGGTGGGAAAAGAGTTTTATTTGTTTTGAGTTGTGTCGAAATTCGCTGTCCGTGAAGAACCACCTCACCAGCCATTTGGAATTCCTTTTGGTATGCCTTGTTTTTAAGGCTGTTCACTGTGATGTCGAGCGCATTCACAATGCGCACATCACTCTTCAGAAGGAGGCTGAGTGTTCGACATGCATTTGCGAGGTTGTAGTACTGTGAAAGCCGACCAAAAATGGGAAGTCGAATAAGTATGTTGTCGATAAAGAGACTGAAACGGTATATCCGAAGGAGCAGGAGATACACGATTACAAATACAATGAGACCAACAATTACCCAAAGCCCGTACTGCATGAAGAAATTACTTACCGCAATAAGGATGCGTGTCGAGAGTGGGAGTGTTGCTTTAAGACTAACAAAGATTGGTAGAATTTTTGGAAAGATGTACAAGATAAGAAGTGTCGTGATTCCGAGTGTCGCAAAGACAATAACAATCGGGTACACCAAAGCACCAATTACTTTTTTGCGGAGGTCGTCCTTTTTGCGGAGTTCCTGTGCTACGTATTCAAGGTTCTCAGGGAGTGTACCTGAACTTTCTCCTACACGAACAATATTGATAAAGAACTGACCAAATGTGCTCTCAAACTTCATAAGCGCATTTGAGAGTGCAACTCCTTGCGACACATCATCGGCAAGGCTTTTTGAAATGCGCGCAATTGAGCGTGAGTGCGCTTCTTCTTCAAGCATTCGGAGGCCTTGGAGAATCGGCATTCCAGAACGAAGAACCATCGACAATCGCTTAGCAAAAATAATTTGGTCCTTTGTAGAAAAGCTCAGGAAGAATGAAGAGTTAAAAATTCGATGTGTACCCAATGTTTTAAAAAAATTCATGGTATGTATATTATTCGTATCGCATGCGGAGCACCTCCTCAACACTCGTCTCCCCCTCAAGCACCTTCTTAAATCCATCAACGACAATTGGGACCATACCGTCCTTGATAGCAATGTCACGAAGCTCACTTGCAGACGCTCGGCGAAGAATCGCTTCACGAATAGCGTTGGTTACGACCATCACTTCATGTATTCCCATACGCCCTCGATATCCGGTCTGATTGCATGCTTCACATCCATGACTGGTGTAGACCTGCTTCCCTACAGTAAGAAGTTTCTTTGGCACAAACCCGCTGAGACTTTCTACTTCTGTTGCACTGAGTGTTTTCACTTCTTTACACTCTTTACACAATCGACGGAGAAGACGTTGCCCAATTGCAAGATTTACTGTTGATGCAATAAGGTATGGCTCGACCTTCATATCGAGGAGACGTGGAAGTGTCGTCGCTGCATCATTTGTGTGGAGCGTTGAAAATACAAGGTGTCCCGTAAGAGAAATGTTTACTGCTAGACCTGCGGTCTCAGCGTCACGAATTTCACCAACCATGATGGTGTTAGGGTCTTGTCTCAGCATGCTTCTGAGTCCTGTAGCAAAGGTAAGGCCTGTGCGGGCATTAACCTGAATTTGATTGATGCCTGCAATAGCGTATTCAATAGGGTCTTCAATGGTAACGATTGAAGTATCTTTTGTGTTAAGCATTTTAATAAGCGTATAGAGCGTCGTAGTCTTTCCGCTTCCTGTAGGACCAGTAGCGAGTATCATTCCATAGGGCTTTTTAATTGCAGTGAGAATCTTTTCTGCATTATCTTTTGTGAACCCAAGTTTTTCGAGTGAAAATATTTCAGACTCATCTGAAAGAAGACGGAGCACAGCATTTTCTCCATGATAAACCGGAACAATCGAAACACGAACATCAACTGAAATATCATCTTCAAGCACAACACGAAAACGCCCGTCTTGCGCAGACTGGTGTTCGTCAGTGCGGAGTCCGCACATAATTTTGAGACGAGAAATAATCTCGTGATGAATACTGAGTGGAAGCTCGTGAGCATCCTGCAAGACGCCGTCGATACGGAGTCGAACCTGAACTGCTTCGGGGAGTGGGTCGATGTGTATATCAGAGGCACGAAGTGCATGAGCGTGAGCAACAAGACCATCAACAAGTCGGATAATAGATACGTTTGCACCCTTCTTCAGTTCGTCCGCAACGAAAGAAGCACATGTTTCGGCATGGAGTGCGTGGGTGCTATAGCTATTTTCCTGTTCCATATAATGTAACTTAATTGGAATAGTGTCCTCTTTGGGGACCCGGAATGAGACTGGAATAATTGGGTACAAAAAGAACTCCTAAGGCACGGTAGTACTACCACAGAAATTGATATTTTGCAACAATGCTTTCTGGATAGTGCCCCTGAGATGAGGTACAGAAAAACCGGTGAGATTTCTCTCACCGGTTTTTTCTTAGCGCTAAAATATTATGCACTTACCGTTTCTCTTTTGCTCTCATGTTTCTTCTTTGAAGCTCCTCGAGATGCCTTTCGCTTTATGTCGAAGACGAGTTCCCCCTTCTTCATACTCACTGATACTGAGCCACCTTGGAGCATTCCCTCATCAACCATCATTGATGCAACTGGTGTGAGAATCTTTGATTGAATAACACGCTTGAGCGGTCGTGCTCCAAACTTTGGATCGTATCCCTCCTTCGCAATGTAATCGAGCACCTCAGGTGTGACCGAAAGTTTAATTTCTTTTTGTGCGAGTCTATCGGTAACAATTTGAACTTGGATACTCACAATATCTCGAATCGTTTCCTTTGAGAGAAGATCGAAGATTATGATTTCGTCGAGACGATTGAGGAATTCTGGGCGGAAGAAGTGCTTGAGACTTTCAAGTACTTTATCTTTCGCTTGCGCATACTGCGATGCATCATCAGATTGATTACTGAACCCGAACTTACTCATACGGTCGATGTGCTCAGCTCCAATATTTGACGTCATGATAATGACGGTGTTCTTGAAGTTAACCTTTCGACCCTTTGCATCGGTAAGATGTCCTGAATCAAGCACCTGGAGCAATATGTTGAATACCTCAGGATGTGCCTTCTCAATTTCATCGAGAAGGATAACTGAGTATGGTCGGTGACGAACGAGCTCAGTAATAGAACCTCCCTCTTCGTGACCAACGTATCCCGGAGGAGAACCAATAATTTTTGAAACTGAATGACGCTCCATGTACTCACTCATGTCGATACGTACGAGTGCGCTTTCATCGTTGAACATAAACTCAGCCAATGCTCGAGAAAGTTCTGTTTTACCCACTCCCGTAGGTCCAAGGAAAAGGAATGAGCCGATAGGACGGTTTGGGTCAGCAATACCTGCTCGTGAACGCTTCACCGCATCACTTATTCGCTTGATTGCTTCTGGTTGCCCTACAACTCGTTGCATGAGGACTTCATCCATCCGTGCGAGCTTGCGTGCTTCTGCTTCGAGCATTCTCGATACTGGAATTCCCGTCCACCTTGAAACAACACCAGCAATATCTTCTTCCGTTACCTCCTCCTTAAGGAGTCGTCGTGTACGCTGAAGTTTCTTAAGCTTTGCTGATTTTGTTTCGAGGTCTTTTTCAATCTTTGGAATGCGTGCATAGCGAATTTCTGCTGCTCGGGTAAGGTCTGCCATTGCTTCTGCAGAATCAGCTTCGAGACGTAACTCTTCGAGAGACTTTTTCATTTCTCGAATTTCACCTACTGCGTCCTTTTCATTATTCCATTTTGTTTCGAGTACAGAGGTCTTTTGTTTTAGTTCACCAATCTCATGAGATATTTCCTTGAGTCGTGCCTTTAGCTTTGATTTATGTTCAGACACTTCCTCTTCCTTCTTCAAAGCTTCGCGCTCAATTTCAAGTCGTCGCACTGCTCGGTCTGAAGCAACGAGTTCGTCTGGCTTATTTTCAAGAGAAATTCGGAGCGCTGAAGCAGCTTCATCGACGAGATCGACAGCTTTGTCGGGAAGAAATCGTTCAGTGATGTATCGACTAGAGAGATTCACCGCTGACACGATTGCGTCGTCGGTAATACGGACACCGTGATAGATCTCATACTTTTCAGCAACGCCACGTAAGATTGCAATAGCATCTTCAACTGACGGTTCATTGACGTACACTGGTTGGAATCGTCGTGTAAGCGCTGGGTCGCGCTCAATATGCTTCTGATACTCCTTGAGTGTTGTTGCACCAATGACACGCATCTCCCCGCGTGCGAGCGCTGGCTTGAGCATGTTTGAAGCATCCATTGAACCTTCTGCCTGTCCTGCACCAACAATGGTGTGGAGTTCATCAATAAAGAGAATGACTGAGCCTTGAGATTGTTCTACTTCTTTCATGACGGCCTTGAGGCGCTCTTCAAATTCTCCACGGAACTTCGTTCCTGCAATGAGGAGACCGAGGTCGAGTGAAAGAATTTCTTTGTTCTTTACTGATTCAGGAACATTCCCTTGCACAATACCAAGAGCGAGTCCTTCTGCGATTGCTGTCTTTCCAACTCCTGCTTCACCAATGAGGACGGGGTTGTTCTTTGTTCGTCGTGAAAGTATTTGGATGACGCGTTGTATCTCTGCATCACGTCCAATAACTGGGTCGAGTTTATTTTCTTGTGCGAGTTTTGTAAGGTTGCGCGCGTATTTTGAAAGCGCTCTAAATTTCTTTGTTGATGGAGTCTGCGCATCCTCAATATTATGCTCACGTACTTCTTTGAGTGCGCTCTGCACTTTTTTCTTATCGATGTGCGCACGTTCAAGAACCTCGATTGCTGGTCCTGGATGTTCGAGGAGTGCAAGGAAAAGATGCTCTACTCCTACATATGAGTCATTGAGACTTTGTGCGATACGTCCTGACTCTTCGAGTGCTTGTGCTAAATCAGGAGTGAGATAGAGCTGGTATGACTGTGAGAGCGTCCCCCCTGCACCTGGTACATCGAGGGCTTCAATGAGAAGATCGGTGAGTGAAATAATATCGACATCGAGTCGATCGAGGAGTGAGATAACCGTGTTCTCATCCTGCATAACGAGGGACGCGAGAAGGTGCGTCGGACTCACATGATTCTGACCTCGCTCAATGGCGAGTTCGTGAGCCTTTCTGATTGCTTCTTTTGCTCTTGATGTGAAGTTATGAAAATTTGGCATACTCAAATATTATACGCCAGAGTAGTTCAAACCAAAGGTATAAGCTTCAAATGAACCCCCGGCACCAATAATACCTATACAATACAACAGTTTTAGTAGAAGTCAAATATATATCTCCTCTCTATCTCCCTACCCTCGTGACATTACATTGACACACTCTTTGAGCTTCGCGATTGCTGTATCAACCTCATTCTGTGTTGTTCCTTCTCCAAGAGTAAATCGAAGTGTCGATGTCGCACGTGCTTCATCATGTGAAATTTCGCGCACGACACTTGAGCCAGTGCTCCCTACTGCACCACAAGCGCTTCGGGTCGATACCGATACCCCCTTACTATCGAGCCAGATAGTTGCATACTCAGTATCAAGTCCAGGAATTGAAATATTTATATTGTTCGCAATACGATTTTTTACACTACCGTTTATGACACACTGAGGGAAGTGCTTTGTGAGCTCAATAAAAAAGTAGGACTGCAATACTAATACATCAACACTTCTCTTCTCAAACGTTGCTTGTGCCAAAACAATGGCGCGCACGCACCCGACAACGAGTGCGGTATTCTCTGTACCTGAGCGGAGTCCGCGCTCTTGTCCTCCTCCGTGTAGGTATGGAGAAAGTGGAACCCAGTGTCGATGTGCCAAAACACCCACACCCTTTGGACCATAGCACTTCCCTGCATCAAGGGTCATCATGTCGACACCAAGCATGTCGAGTGCACACGAGAGCCAGAGTGGCGCCTGACTTGCATCGATGTGTGTCATTATTTTTACTTTATGTAACTCATTGTAGGCACGTATCGCTCGAGTAATTTTTTTAACATCTTGTACAACTCCAATTTCAGAATTTGCATATGCAAAGGTGACGAGTACTGTACTTGGGTTAAGAAGAGACTCAACTTCACGTGCATGTATCAGACCCTCCTCATCAACAGAGACGTGAGCGACTCTCACACCACGCTTTTCTAAGTAGATAAGTGTTTCAAGAATTGATGGATGTTCGAGACGTGATGAAATAATTTCCATATCTCCATACGCTTTCCCCGTTTCGTGGAGCGCCTCAACATATCCAATTAACGCGAGATTGTTTGACTCAGTTCCACCACTCGTAAAGGTGACATCATGCGCACGCACGCGGAGCGTGCGTGCCAACTCCTCCCGAGCAGTATCAATAACTCCACGCGCTATTGCCCCCTCTTTGTATATTGCACTTGGATTAGCCCATACCTCATTGAAGTATGGTTGCATTTCTTTAAGAATTTCTTCTCGTACCGGGGTCGTTGATGCAAAGTCGAGATGTATCCGTGTGTGAGGTGCTTTTTTCCCAAATATGCGCGGGAGATGTAATTTCATTTTGAAATGATGTCACAAGGTGTAAATATTGACAATATCTGCTATACTCGTCGGATAATTTCTACTGTACGCCTGAATTGGGCGTTTTTGATTACGACTATGCCAAAACAAAAAACATCACAATCAAATAGTACAAGCCGTCCGCCGATTGTGGTAATCATGGGGCATATTGACCATGGTAAATCAACACTCCTCGACTATATCCGAAAATCAAATGTCGTTGCTGGTGAAGCAGGTGGTATTACACAGCACCTTTCTGCGTATTGTGTTGAACACACGCCAAAAGACGGTCCAAAGAAGCAAATTACATTCCTCGATACTCCAGGTCATGCTGCATTTCAAAAAATGCGTTTCCGTGGTGCTGATGTTGCTGATATTGCTGTTCTTATCGTATCTGCAGAAGATGGGGTGAAGCCACAAACACTCGAAGCACTCACCTGTATAAAGAAGGCAGAAATACCATACATTGTCGCAATCAATAAAATTGATAAACCTGGAGCAGACCTTATCCGAACACAATCAAGTCTCATTGAGAATGAAATATACATTGAAGGAATGGGTGGTGATATTTCATGGACTCCTATTTCAGCAAAATCAGGACAAGGTGTTGATGACCTCCTCGACATTCTCCTCCTTACCGCAGAACTTGCTGAACTTAAAACTGACTCAAGTTTGCCAGGAACAGGGACTGTCATTGAAGGTAAACTTGACCAAAAGCGTGGCGCTACTGCAACACTCATGATTACGGACGGTACCGTGAAATCAGGTACGTTTGTTGTTTCGGGTACGAGCTTTGCCCCAGTACGCATTATGGAAGATTGGGCAGGTAAAAGTATTAAGGAAGCAAGTGCTTCACAGCCTATTGGTATTGTTGGATGGAATGAAGTGCCAAAGATTGGTGATACCTTCCAAACCGTTGCAAACAAAAAAGAAGCTGAAGCATTTGTGCTCCAGAACCGCCTCCAAGCACCAAAGGCAGTTGAACACGATACTGACCTTCCTTCTATTCCCCTTCTCATTAAGGCTGATGTTATGGGAACTATTGATGCGATTGTTCACGAACTTGAGAAATACAAGTCTGATCGTATGAATGTCCGCATCATTGGTACTGGAGTAGGAACTATTTCTGCGAATGATGTACAGAACGTGAGCGCGACAAAAAACGCTATCATCGTTGGTTTTAATGTAAAGCCAGAACGTCCTGCAATTGACCTTGCTGAGCGACTCGGAGTAGAGATTGAAACATTCGATATCATTTATAAACTTTCAGAATGGCTTGAAGAAGCGCTTAAGACCCGTACCCCAAAGAAAGAGGAGGAACGCGTTACTGGAAAAGCGAAAATCCTAAAGCATTTCAGTACACAGAAGAACGCACATGTACTTGGTGGACGTCTCGAGGAGGGTACCCTTTCTCTTGGGCAAACTGTACGCATCACTCGTCGTGACATTGATATGGGAAGAGGTGTTCTTAAGAATCTCCAACAGCAGAAATCAAACGTGCAACAAATTTCTGACGGCGAGTTTGGAATGCAACTCGACTCAAAGGCTGAAATTGCACCGGGGGATTATATAGAGGCAATTCAAATTGTAATAACGTAAATATGGAATTTGACCGAAGTGACCGAATGAAATCTCTCCTCATGGAGATGATTGCAAAATTCATTCGAGAAGAAGCAAACACGAATCCACTCATTACAGTGAGTAATCTTGTGGTATCACCAAATAACCGTGATGTAAAAGTTCTCTTCACGACCATTCCAGACAGTGGCGAAGGTGACGCACTTATTTTCCTTAAAAGAAAAGGGACTGATTTGCGTAACTACATTAAGAAGAACGGTCGCTTCCAGTACATTCCCCACATTGATTTTGAAATTGACTACGGAGAGCGTCACCGACAGCACATTGACGAGCTCACCCAAAAAATCGAAAAAGGCGAAAAATAGATTTGGACTCACGTGCAAAAGTAGCAAATTCATGAGATACTCTTTCAGCATAAATTTGTATGCATACTCGCTCGGGTGGCGTAATTGGTAGCCGCGTTAGTCTTAGGAACTAATGGAGCAATCCGTGGAGGTTCAAGTCCTCTCCCGAGCACAAAGATAACCGGCGTATGCCGGTTTTTGACTGCCCAGGAGAGGACTTGAAGAGGTTGAGTATATCGCACGATGCGAAGCGAGTACGATACGAAACCTGCACCGCTCGTGTAACGAGAATGATTCCTCTCCCCGAGCACATTGTTTGTTTTTTAAATATTAACTCCCCCCTGGTCAAAATAAAAAACATGCAAAGGCATGGCGTTTATATTTTGAGACCAGGACGGGATTTGACTCTTACAGAGTCAGTTCAGGTTGTATGAAATTTTATTCAAAATTTCGACAACCTTTTCAAACCCCTCTGGTCAAAATAAAAACCATGCACAAAAGCATGGTGTTATTATTTTGAGACCAGGACGGGATTTGAACCCGTGAATGTCGGTTTTGCAGACCGATGCGTTACCACTTCGCCACCTGGTCGAATTCTCCACATGATGAAGCATCGGTCTAAGACCGATGGTGAAACTTTCACCCAGAAAGTTTCACCTACTTCGCCACCTGGTCGAATTTAGTACATAGTACTTTACCATTTGTTGGTGCCACATTCAAAGTAAAAGAAAAACCCCACAAATAGATGTTGTGAGGATTTTCTTAACGTTGTCCGCCCTCAAGGGATCGAACCTTGGACCTTATCCTTAAGAGGGATCTGCTCTACCAGCTGAGCTAAGGGCGGAAATATATGGGATATATTTACGGACCTTTAGTGATATTTTTAATTTTAATAAAAATAGCCTAAAGGTGTACTGCGCCTGTAAGGCGGTTGTCATTAAATGGCAACAACAGAGTGTACTAAAATTATGACTCAAAAACAAGTGCAGGCAATTATTTTTACTGAGCAATATTATGCTATCATATCGTCCTGTCCGGGTGGTGTAATTGGTAGCCACGCAAGACTTAAAATTTTGTGGCCGTAAGGCCGTGCGGGTTCGATTCCCGCCCTGGACACAAACTAACAACAATCCGATTTCTTCGGGTTGTTTTAGTTTATGGCTGGAATCGAAAACCTTGAGCCATTTCTGTGCGACTAGATTTTTCTTTAGAAAAATCGAAGTACTCTTGTAGTGAAAGGTGTACCGAACATGTAATGTTCGATTCCCGCCCTGGACACCATTAAAATGCGCTGGCTTCAATGCCAGCGTATTTTAATGGTGTAGAACACACTTTACCTAGAGCTTGTTGTAATCCTACCTCACCACACTCTTCAGACGATGTTTCTTAAACTGCTCCAGCTTCTTCTTATGATTATTTCTTGTGAAAATTTTCTTCATTCCTTCAGGGAGTCTATCGAAGATCATACACTTGTACGAGCAGTATCCCTTCTTCTTTTCCTTACACGTATCACAGCAGATGAATAACACATGACACGCTTGGTTCTTGCAGTGAATATGTTCGTCACACTTTTCTGTATGACAGAGGTGGCAGTGTGCAATAACTTCATCACTGATGCGCTCACCCATTCGTTCATCAAACACGAAATTTTTTCCTTTGAATTTATTAGGAAGACCTTCCTCCTCTACCTGTCGTTTGTAGTCAATAATACCGCCCTTAAGGTGCTTCACGTGCTCAAACCCATTATGCTTGAGCCATGCACTTGCCTTCTCACATCGAATACCTCCAGTACAGTAAATCGCAATCTTTTTATTTTTGTGCACCTTGAGCATTTCTGGCGCAATCTTTAATTCCTCACGGAATGTATCTACATCAGGAACAATCGCTCGTTCAAAATGTCCTACCTCTCCTTCGTACCCATTACGCATATCAAAAATAACAGCGTCTGGGTCATCGATGTATTCGTTCATTTCTTTTGCGGTGAGGTACTCACCTGTCTTTGTAACATCAAAGGTACTATCATCGAGCCCGTCTGCAACAATCTTACTCTTCACCTTTATGGCAAGTTTGTAAAAAGAGACAACATTTGTTTCCTCTACGGCGATTTTGTATGGAATGCCACTAAACTCCTTCTTTCCCTGTAGGTAAGCATCGAATGCCTCAAAGTTTGCTGTAGGTACATTCATCTGCGCATTAATTCCCTCTGAAGCAATGTAAATGCGCCCAAGGCACCCAAACTCTGTTAGTTTTAGGAAAAGCTCATCACGCATCGCTTGTGGGTCTGTAATACGCACATACCGATAAAATGAGAGCGTGGTACGTGGAATATGCTCCTCAATAACGCGCTTTTTTAGCTCTGTTCGTGGAATTGTTGGCTTTTTCATAGAATGAACACTAGCATACCGTATTTAGAACCGAGCGTGAAGCTCATGCCTGCACACTTCTCACAGAATATGCCTATTTGTAAGGCTCTCCTCAGGAATGACGGAGTGGAGCCATTGCGTGGAATTTGCCTCAAATACTTGACATTTGACATGAATATGGTATCATATTTGTAGGTATAGCTCGTAG
Organism: uncultured Candidatus Saccharibacteria bacterium; assembly: GCA_964638425.1. Classification (GTDB taxonomy): domain Bacteria; phylum Patescibacteriota; class Minisyncoccia; order Phycocordibacterales; family UBA918; genus Damh-18. The sequence goes on along the minus strand of CAZWYM010000005.1, from coordinate 21,462 downwards.
GGGTTTCTCCCCTACATCTCAACATTAACTAGTACTTTGACAGGAGAATATAATGGAAATAAATGCTGGTTCTGAATACAATCAGACCGATAGTATGATTAAACGCGACCGTACAAGTCGTGCAATTGTTGCAATAGGAAGCCCCATTGCTGTATTAATCCTCTTTTATTTTGGAAGTAAGGAGTTTGCAGCTTGGTATCAGATATCTGAATTGCTTTGCATGATTGTTGGGGTAATCATCGGTATTAATTTTGCTGTATGGATATACCAACGATCGATTATTGACAATGGGGGTACACAAGCATTTCGCACACTCAATCCAGTTATCTCATTTCTCAATCTTGGAGACGGATCAATATTATATGGTCCGAATAAGCATTTTGCTTATTGGTGGGAATCACGCGCACAGGCAAACTCAATAAATCTGAAAGAAGTGGCGGAATCATTTGAAGCTGATGTACAAGTAAATCCAGGTACAATTCACATGAAATATTCAGTCAGGTTACGTCCTGATATTAAACTCATTCCTGAATATTTAGGTGGAGTTGCATCTGTAGCAGCAGAACTCGGTGATATTATCTCTGCGGAGATAATTAAGCTAATGTCTGCAAAAACGGTACCTGAAGCAATGCAAAGTGTCCCACAACTCAATACTGAACTTTCACAAAAGTTTAAACACGGTACTGCTCAAGATCCAAAAGTATCAGATTTTGAGGCTCGGTTCGGTGTGATCATTGGGGATGTGACTGTAGGCGAAATTCTAGCTTCGGAAGAAGTTCAGGAAACAATGAATGCTGTCGCAGAGGGTGAAATCATAAACCAAATCATCCTAAATGGTTTTGGAATGAAAACCCAAGAAGAATTGCGCCAAGCGATTGCAAAAGGCACGATTCAACAACGTGATGTAGACAGAGCGAGAACGCAAGCCCACGCCCTATCAGGTAATCCACTTGGTATGACGGTAAGCGAGCAAAACTTTAATCTCAATGTTACTGGCTTAGATAAACTTGATCCAAACTTAGTACAAGCCATTACAGCAGCTGCTGGTGCAGTGGTTGCTGGAAAAAACATTGCCACAGAAAGTAAATCTAAAGGAGGTACATAATGAGCGCAGCTCATAGTCATGCAGAGCCAGAAGTAAAGTCCCCCAAAGGGATCAGTGCTACACATAGTGCGTATCTTGCAGGTGGTGAAGAATCATCATCAGCACGAAACGCACTCAAACCACAAATTAAGAAATTAAAGTCACTCTTGATTATATTGAGTGTAATTTTGATCCTCTTAAACTCGTGGCGGAGCTGGCGCACGGAACATCCAGATACACTGGATGAACTTGCAAGTAAACAGTCTCAAAGTGCACCAAGTATGGAAAGTAAAACTCCTGCTTGGTTTAGTAAGGAAGAAGTAGTTATACTCTCGAAAGATGAAGTATCAAAACCAATTCGTGTCACTGGTGATAGATGTATTAGAGCTTGGGGTGATAATCCTGACGGTAATGCATTTAAAACAGAGGTGCGTGGAGTAAACGACAGTGAGTGGCTTGAGTGGGGTGAATTTACCAAACGTAAAGCAGAAGGTACACTTTCGTTTAAAGACTTTGGTTGGATTCGTTTCACCGGAAACGAATCCAATGCAAAAGTTACATACGGCTTTTGGTTACCAAATCAATGTTCTTAAAGTTCTTCAAACTCAAAACGCGATATCCTTTCGGATATCGCGTTTTTTCTTTGCGCTTTAGAAACTCTATTTATACAGTAATCCCAAATGTTCCTGCGGCAATTTTGAGGATTCCGTACGCAGAAATCATAACGAGGAGTCCAATAATTCCGTAGAGCATATGGGACTTCCCCTTTGTCTGAGCTTCCTCAGAAGCTGCCCCTGCAACAAATTCGTACGCACCCCAAAGGAAAATGAAGAATGCTACTGCCATCATGAGTGTCATGAGGGGGAAGAGTATTGCTCCTTCTATCTTCGCAAGCATATTCTGTGCTGCGGTTATATGAGCTCCCTCAGTTGGCATAGAGTATGCGTTTAGTTTTGCTGAAGTGGGAGATCAGGAATTTGTTGGAGCTGTTCTCCAGAGAAACCAAATCCACGAGCAACGAGGTTGACGATACCCCAAAGTGAAACCATCACCACGAACCCAGCGATAGAGTACATCATGAGTTGCTTACCTGACTCTTGCGCTTCTGCGTCATGACCTCCAAGGATGAATGTCTTGAACATTCCCCAAAGGAAAACGAGAAATGCAATCGCAAAGATAAACGGAACAAGCGTACTGTTCATGAAGACCGTAATGTTCTTCACGAAGTTTGTAATGTCAGTCAATTCACCTGGATTCTGCGCAAGTGCGAGAAATGGTACAAAAGCTGTGAACGGAAGTAGTCGTGATAAAATTTTCATACAATGTGTGCGTTACTTTGTTTAATTAGGTTAAATAATACCTCCCTATATTCTATATGGTTATGACCTAGATGGGTAGTGCCTCTGTGGATATGCTCACATGCTCTCACAAACGTCAATTACCGTCCAGCAATTGGCTCTTCTGAAACAAATTGGGACATAAATTCGATATTGTCGCTTCCGCTCTGTATCTCATTTAAAGAAAGATGACTGGAGGAGGGAGAGTATCCCCCATACAGAAACCATAATAACGAGAACTATGATACCGGTGGTCATTACCTTCTTGCCACTCTCAACTCCCTCAGCACTATCTCCCCCAATAATCCATCCCTTAATGATTCCCCACATAAATACGAGGAACGTGAGAGCAAATACGAGAATGACGAGTGTTTTCAGAATCCCGGTAATAAGTGCAACAAGGCTTTTGAAGTTTGTCGGAGCAGTCACATTAGATGGACCCCCATTCCCTCCTTGTCCTGACTGTAGAATTGAAGGAACTACAGTTGGGTCAGCATAACTAACACAAACACCACTGCCGTCGGTTGCATACGCAATACAGGTACGACCTTGTGTAGCTGAATTAAGAATAGGAGGAGTGACTGGATCTGGAACCCACTTAAGACAAGCCCCACTGCCGTTTGGGTCTAAGAGGACACAAGTGTCTGCGTATGCGTGCTCAATGGTGAAAAATAGAATGGCGATTAAACTCAGTAACATGCTACCTATGAGTGCTGGGATACGTTGCTGTATAGACATAGTGAAAATAATTAAAACGCGGTGATAGTCCCTTGAATAACAGAAATAATAAGTCGTGCCCCCAATACGATTACCCCTCCAACAACTGCCCAGAGGAGTGCACTTCGTGCGGTGCCAATTTGTTCACTATTCCCCTTTGCTGTGGTGAAGAGGAAACCTGCATACATGATATAGAGGATGATAATAGGAAGTGCGAAGACGAGGAGAACGTCAATTATCTTGAGAAGAAATTCAGTAATGCTTTGTGACTTGAGTGGGTTACAAAGTTGTCCTGTTGGACAGCCGGTCCCTCCTCCTGTTCCATTCCCTCCAACACTCTGTGCAAATACCTTGCTGTTCAAAGAAAAAAATAATGAATAGAGGCTTGCCGTGAATATAATAAATATTTTATGGGTTTTAAAAAACATAATTTAAAATAGTGCTCCTAACTGGTAAATTGCATCAACGACAATCCCCGTGATACGTGTACGTCCTGTCGCGACAGCTTCCACCATCTGCCGAAATACTGCATCACTCATATCTGGTGACGGATCAAGCCATCCGTGTGCGGTGAGACCTGATTGGTACACAACCTTTCTGAAGGGGTCATTTACTGTTCCGTCATATAGCACACGATGCACTGGAGCGAATTGGTATGCATCGGTAATTGCCTTTGCATTTCCTGCACTACCTAAGTACGAAGCTACCGCGTATGCACCTTGAATATTACCTGACGCACGCGGTATAGCGAATGCGTAAAAATCTCCATAATTCTTTTGCACTGTTGCACCACTTCCCTGTGGTACCTGAGCCATATCAAAATTGAGATTCGGGTTTTCTCGTTCAAGTGCTTTATTCTCGCTACCAAAACCAAAGTAGAGTGCTAGGTCGCCATTGAGGAACTCGGTGCGGTCGAGGCTTTTTGAGCGATTCCATGAGTATAATTCTGAACCGGTATCTGAGAACTGAGTATAAAAAGAAAGTACCGCATCTCCTGGAGTGAGACCGTTCCCAATAGTGGTGCCGAGTGAAATGCTGTAGCTTGAATCCTTTCGCTCAACTACGTTACTACCTGCTTGGAAAAAGAGCATAGAAAGAATCTCCTTTGCGTGAGCGATGTTTGTGTATTCTCCGAGCGCAACCGCACTTCTTGTAATATTGAGTGAATCATTGGTGCGGACTATAGCAGGAGTTGTTTGCGACATGAGAGACTCCCATGTCTTTGGTGGTTGTGAAAGTCCACTCGTTGAAAAGATATCTCGATTCCAATACATCACGAGTGGGTCAACCGCAAATGGAAGTCCGTATATGCCATCGCTATGCATAAATATTTCTGCTCCATCAATGTAGGTGTCACGAAATGTTCGCTCTGGCATTGCTTCAAAAGAGATAACTTGGAGCTTCGATCGATACGTGATGAAAAGCTTATGCGGCAAGATGATAAGGTCAGGTGATTTGCCGTCGGCGATGGCATTGAGAAGTGTATGTTCGAATTCGTCTGCATCAATTTCGGTATATCGCACCACAGAGAGCGCTTTGTTTACACGCCCCATTTCGAGGAGAATATCTCCCATTATCTTCTTATCGAGAGTTCCCCAAATGGTAACTCGTGCTCCATAGAGTTGTTCGTCTGCCGATTTGTCAGCTTGATAATTAGAGAGAAAGAAGAGCCCAACAAGCCCGGCAAGTGCGAAGGTTCCGATGAGCGCTATTTCAAATGGGCGAATATGCATATTACTTAGGTATTAGACCTTGCGACACGCGAGTCCGTAGTGGTGGTCGCCTGCGGGAAAGGTGTGTTCGACGACACATCCAGCGTGTTGTAAAAGTCGACGAGCCTCCTCTTCTTTCACGACATGGTCTGGCTGTGGCCCAAGTCCACCAAACGAATCAGTCCAATCAATAACAAACAACTTCGCTCCCTTACGAAGTACACGCGATATCTCACGAAGTGCAGCGTCTTTGTCGGTCATTTGAAAGAGAACGTTTGAAAGAATTCCTGCATCAAGGATACCATCTTGGAGCTTCGTCCCGTTTGGAGCTTCGAAGTCACACCAGAGTGGGTGCACATTGGAAAGATGTTGTTCATGAGCGCGTACGCCAAGTGCATGCACGAGGTTCTTTTGAATCTCGCATACATACACTTTTCCGCTTCGCCCAACGGCTTCAGAAAGTGGCTTCATGAAATGCCCTGCCCCCGCACCAAAGTCAGCAACGCTATCACCTTCTCGCAGATGGAAATGACTACACGCAGTACGTGGCTCCATAAATTTGCCAAACGTTGTTGGATACATAGAAACAGTATACCCCTCTTCGGGTCAGAACCGTACGTAGAGAAGTGGAAAATGCACCGAATTATACAGGTGTGACAATAAAGATGAATAAAATTAGGTGCTCAAAATATAGATACGAGAAACGAGCAGAAATTAGTTGAGAACGCGAAGCGCAAAAAAAATACGCCGAGCCATATTTGTATATGGTGAGGCGTATTTTTTGTAGTGCGACAAAGTTATCGACAATTTCTGCTCGTTTCTCTAAAAGTAGACGATTGAGGCTATAGTATCCCCCGCCCGCATCTTCATCACCCTCACTCCCTGTGTCTGTCGCCCGAGAGATGGCACATCCTTGAGTGGAAGCTTAATCACCTGCCCCTTCTTGCTCATAACCACAAGTTCTCCTTCGGCTTTATCTTCACCATTTACGATAGCTGCACCAATGACATTTCCGGTCTTTGGAGTAATCTTTGCAGTCTTAATACCAGAACCAGCACGCTTCTGTACTTTATATTCTTTTGCTGGGGTTGTTTTTCCGTATCCGTTTTCCATCACCACGAGGATTTCACTATCCTTATGCTCCTTCGAGAGAATATCAGCTGCGACGATTAGGTCACCCTTTCCAAGCTTCATTCCAGTGACTCCACCCGCAGTTCTTCCCATTTCTCGAACATCACTTTCCTTAAATCGAATTGACTGACCCTTTGCAGTAATAAGTGACACTTCATCACCCTTTCCTACGAACTTTGCAGAGATAAGTGAATCGTTATCCTTCAATGTAATACCAATGAGTCCACTTCGACGCACATCCTTAAAGCTACTTGCGTCAGACTTCTTTACCACACCATTTTGCGTCACCATCATGAGTGACCAATCACCTTCCCACTCCTCTTTGCGTACCGCAAGAACAGAAGTAACCTTTTCTTCAGAGGTAAGTGCGAGGAAGTTCATAATTGACTTTCCTTTTGTTGCACGGCGTCCTTCTGGGATGTCATACATCTTTGTTTGGTATACCTTACCCTTATCGGTAAAGAAGAGAAGGTCGCTGTGCATTGATGTGGTGAGTAAGTCAGTCACAACATCTTCTTCTTTTGTATTTAAATCAACGACACCAACGCCCCCACGCTTCTGTGTCTTGTATTCAGCTGGGTTTGTTCGCTTTACGTATCCACCTTGTGTAAGCACGAGCACACTCTCTTCGTCAGCAACGAGATCTTCTACAGAGAGTACCTTCACTCCACCTTTTACAATCTTGGTACGTCGATCATCACCATACTTCTCAGCAACTTCTGCGAGTTCTGTTTTGATGATACCGAGCATCTTTTTCTTGCTTGCGAGAATTGCCTCAAGCTCAGCGATGAGTTTCTGTACTTCACGAAGTTCCTCTTCAATTTTCTTTCGTTCAAGTCCAGCAAGCTTCTGGAGTCGCATGTCAAGAATTGCCTGTGCTTGAATTGCAGAGAATTTAAACTCCTTCATCAAACCTGCATGAGCAGTAGGAACATCCTTTGATGCACGAATGAGTTTAATGATTGCATCGATATGGTCGAGTGCCTTCTTGAGACCGAGGAGGATATGCTCTCGTTCTTGAGCCTTGGTAAGGTCAAACTGTGTGCGTCGTCGCACAACCTCAACACGGTGCTTGATGTATTCCTCAAGAATAACCTTGAGTGAAAGTGTCTGTGGTACGCCGTCAACGAGCGCAACCATGTTGTAGTGGAAGGTATCTTCGAGTTGTGTGTGCTTGAAGAGCTTATTGAGCACTGTTTGTGGCTGTGCCCCTGTCTTAAGCTCGACAACAACACGGATATCGTTTGTTGATTCGTCACGAAGGTCACGGATACCCTCAACACGCTTATCACGCACCAAGTCAGCAATTTTGATGAGCATGTCCGCCTTATTTACGCGGTATGGAATTGACGTGATAATGATAGAGAAATTCCCCTTCTTGTCTTCGACAATCTCTGTCTCTCCTCGCACAACAACACCTCCTCGCCCATTTGCGTATGCGTGTCCAATATCTTTCTGATTAAAGGCAATTCCACCGAGTGGGAAATCAGGACCCTTTACGAATTCGAGCAAGTCATTGGTAGACGCATCAGGGTTATCAATGAGATGCGCAACTGCTGCAGCAACTTCACGGAGATTGTGTGGCGGAATATTTGTCGCCATACCCACCGCAATACCGAGTGTTCCGGCAAGGAGAAGGTTTGGTACTCCAGCTGGGAGTACCTCTGGCTCCTTCTTCGTCCCATCATAGTTTGGACGCCAATTGACTGTTTCCTTTTCTAAATCACGGAGCAACTCTTCAGCAACGCGTGACATCTTTGCTTCGGTATAACGATACGCAGCAGCACTGTCTCCGTCGATTGACCCGAAGTTACCTTGCCCGAGAACGAGTGGGTAGCGTGTCGTAAATCCTTGCGCGAGCTTCACCATTGCATCATATACAGACGCGTCACCATGTGGGTGGAAGCTACCGAGCACATCTCCCACTACCGTCGCAGATTTTTTGAAACGGGCACTCGCGGTAAGTCCATTGAGACGCATTGAATACAAGATTCGTCGGTGCACAGGCTTAAGCCCATCGCGCACGTCAGGAAGTGCTCGCTGTGTAATAACGGACATTGAGTAGTCGAGGTATGCTGAGCGCATCTCGTCAGTAATACTCTGCACCACCACATTTTGATGTGGTACTACAGGTAATTCCTTTTCGTTTTTTGGCTCCTTATCGCCTTTTTTCTTCGATGCCATGTGTAAAAATTTTGCCTAGTATAGCATACGGGGTGCATATTTGAACCCCTTGATATTCATATATTAATGACTTGTGGTACTTGTTCCGATAAGGATAACCCTTGGTGGATTTTGTGGCGTATCTTCCACAACAGGTGCAGTAACTTCAGTGGTAGTAGGGGTTGGCGGTGGAATATTCTCTTGTACGGGAGTGGTTGTTGGTACAGCTCGTTGCACAATTTCTCCCCCGCCACCAATTGCACTAGGGACTATTTCTTGTGTAGCAGGCGCTTCCATATTGATTGCGTCCATATTTGTTGGCTCTGACGGAGTATCTGAAAGATTCTCGACACTCCCAATAACATTTCCTAACTGATTCTTCGTATCGTTCACCAAATCACCAAGATTTGCTTTCTCTTCCTTTGAATCAGTTTGCTTAAGTGATACTTCAGAAAACCGTGCAGGGATGGTCGACATCCATACAATAGCAATTATGACAGTGATGGCACTTGCAACTCCGAACGCATACTGCGTTTTTACATTACTTGGTTTCGATTGTATGCGCTCAAGAAAATCCATTACTCATTAGTATACCGCATCTGAATGATGCGGACCTTATTCCACACTGAGCACTTCGTACCTCAGGCTTTTAACACCACGATTTCGTCTTACAGACGCTGTTCAGGTTGTATGATATTTCTCCTTCGTCGAAATATAAACAACCTCTTGCAATCGTGTCACAAAGCCTTCGTACCTCAGGCTTTTAACACCACGATTTCGTCTTACAGACGCTGTTCAGGTTGTATGATATTTCTCCTTCGTCGAAATATAAACAACCTCTTGCAATCGTGTCACAAAGCCTTCGTACCTCAGGCTTTTAACACCACGATTTCACCTTCCATTTCTAGGAGGTCTTTCTTCTTGATTGTGAGTTTTTCAAGTGGTTTTACTGCGTCGACACCTTCCTCCTTAAAGAATGCTTTGAGTGCAGTATCGGTGTAGTGCATTGGAATGATGCATCGTGCCTCCAGCTTCGTTGCTAGTTTTGTTGCTGCAGGAACATCGAGTACGTCACCCCCGCCAATCGGCACAAAAAGAATATCAATATCATCGAGCTCTCCAAGGATATGTGGATCGATTGCTTCATTTCCAAGTGCGCCGAGGAATACGATGTTGATACCTTCGAGTGTTACCTGATAGATAGTGTTGTATCGCTCTACGCCTTCATAGGTAGTTTTTACTCCAAATCCTCGTGCGGTTACGTCCCCTACTTCATATTCTCCTGGACCTTGTACAACGAAAGGCTCTTTTGCTCCAAACGCCATTTCTTCACCTCCATTAAAATCTGGATGATTGAGTGAAACAAACGCGACATCAGCACCAAACTTCACGCCGTCGAGTTTTGATTTCTTTGAAATAGGGTCAAATACGAGTGTTGTGTCTCCAAATGAGACCTTGAAGCATTGCGCGCCGTGGAATGTGATAATCATAGTGTCATTATACTACTAGACGACGACTGTTTTTCAAAGTCATGGTTTTGTGGACGAAATTGAGTTTTTGTAGTATGCTCTGCGGACCTTTTTAGGTATTAATAGTTCTAACGGCATGAGGGTAAACCTGCAATCACGAACACGGCTACGAGATATTGTTTTGCAGACACCCATCGCCGATAATCATTAGAACTTTCAGAATTGCGGAAAATTCGAGACAAAACAAGATTTTGGATTGAGCCGTACATTGACGTACGGTGAAAGAGAAAATTGAAGTTTTGGCGAAGAAGTTTCCCAATTGTGGAAGTTATAAACATATGAGCGAAGAAAAAAAGTCGGTCCTAGACCGCATCACTTCTTTCGTACAAGGAGATGCTCAATCTGCAAATGATGCAGACGAAGCAGAGCCTCTTACGGCAGAAGAAGAAGCACGAACAAAGAGCCCAATGAACTCACTCGTTGATGAGAGTCCTGTTCCTCCAAAGGAAGGGGACCTTGTTGAAGGTCGAGTATCAGCAATCGGACGAGCGCGTGTATACGTAGAACTTGTTCCGTTTGGTACTGGTCTTATCTTTGGACGAGAGTTCATGAACGCACGTGATATCCTCCGCAAAGTTTCTGTTGGAGATACTATTGCTGCAAAGGTAGTAGACGCAGGAAATGAAGATGGATACATCGAACTTTCTCTCAAGGAAGCACGACAGGCACTCATCTGGAGCGACGCTGAAGATGCAGTGAAGAAGCAAACAATTATGTTCCTCCCTGTTAAGGAAGCAAACAAGGGTGGTCTTATCATTGAATGGCAAGGTATCTCAGGATTCCTCCCAGCATCTCAACTCTCATCAGAACACTACCCACGTGTTGAGGATGGAGATAAGGATAAGATTCTTAACGCACTCAATGACCTTATCGGAAAGTCTCTCAGTGTCATCATGATCACTGCAGATCAGAAGGAAGGAAAACTAATCTTCTCTGAAAAGGGGCCACAAGAAAAGGAAGAGAAGGAAGAGAAAGTAAGTCGATACACCGTTGGTGACACACTTAGTGGTGTTATCACTGGAGCTGTAGACTTTGGTGTATTCGTAAAGCTTGAAGAAGGTCTCGAAGGTCTCGTACACATCTCAGAACTCGATTGGGGACTCGTGGAAGATACTCGATCACTCTACAAGGTAGGTGACCCAGTGAAGGTAAAGGTGATTGAAGTGAAGGATGACAAGATTTCTCTTTCTATCAAGCAACTCAAGGAAAACCCATGGGTACTTGCAGCGAAGAAGTACCACAAGGATGACGTTGTACAGGGTGTTATCATCAAGTACAACAAGCATGGTGCGCTCGCATCTATCGAAGAAGGTGTTGCTGGACTCGTCCACATTTCAGAATTTGAAAGTGAGGCACAACTCCGAAACACTCTCTCACTTGGATCATCATACACATTTACAATTACTCTCTTTGAGCCTAAGGATCAGAGAATGACTCTTTCATTCAAGAAGGCATAGAACTTATTTTCCCTCTTCATCTACTTTGTTGTTTCGTTGCTTAAATGTTCACCGTACACGTGTACGACTCACATTTGCACAACGGCACGCCTCGTAGCTGAAGTGTAAAATTAGTTCTAATTCAGAATTGTAATTTCGCAAAAAAACTGGCATCTGCCAGTTTTTTTGTGCCCCTCAAATCTATTGCTTGATAAGTAATAGAATCTAACGTATATATACGTTAGAAATTTCTTTTTGTTCTTATTTTGCCAAAGGAGGCACCTATGCACATTACCCAACTCGGTCAAGACGACCTCATTCAACTCGCAAAGACTAGTCAAGACAACGGTGTTGCAAAAATTGCCATCGACGCACTCGTAAAACAACGCGATGCACCAATCGAAGATTTAAAATGGATTGCACTTACTACAGTGCATGAAGATGTCGCTGTAAAAGCAGTGCGAGGTCTTATCCAAAACGAACGCACCGCACCAAATGCATTTGCAATGATAGCAAAAGGTTGTAAGCATGCTCCGGCCGCAACAACAGCTATGCAAAAATTACTTCTTGATCCACATCTTACAAGGAGAAACCTTATGCTCATTTCTCTAGGTAGTTGCCCTGAAGTAGTTCAAATGGCAAAAGATGCTCTAGCGAAATTACCATCTGCTGTTCATACATAGTTAAGCAATACCAAAACCGTCGACCCTTCGGGTCGACGGTTTTTTATTTCGTTTTACTCTTTGCTATTTACCTCCTGCATCGCTATCGCGACACCCTTCTCTACTATACGCGAAATCGCTGTATCAACTTTTTCAGAAATTGTCTCGATACTCTTTAACTCACCCGTTTTAAAATTACCAAGTACATATTGAGACAGTTTCTCCCCCGCTGGCCGCTTGATGTTTCCAAAAAAACCTCGTGGTGCAATTCCGACACGAATCCGCACAAACTTTGGTGAACCGAGCGCATCAATAATCGATTTAATACCGTTATGTCCTCCCGAGCCACGGTCATACGAAATTTTTACTTCTCCAAACGCAATATCGATATCATCATGTACCACAATGAGTGTGTCGAGTGAGCCTTTTTCTTTTACATATTTTGCTGTTGCTGTTCCCGAATTATTCATGAATGTCGTAGGAAAAAGTATCCCTACCTCAGTGTTATGGAGCATGCCCTCAGAAAGTAATCCTGAGAATGGAGATGATTTTGTGAACGATGGTAATGTATGACGCGCCACAATCTCACGGAGAACAATCCACCCCACATTGTGGCGCGTCGTTTCGTATTCTGCCCCCGGATTTCCAAGTCCAATAATCGTATACATATCTATTACATAGTACATTAATTCAATTATTTTTTCTCTCTAGAACCAGACCATACGAATAACTTGTGTAGAACTGAATGCACAGATATAATAGTCGCAAATAATACTTTTTATGGATTCCACTTCAGAGTTAGAACGTTCTTCATCAGTAAATCACAGCACTATGCCTGAACCTGAAACAAACAACGGGAGCGTCCTCAAGGAAATTATCCATTTTTCTCTCATTGCACTCCTCATTGTCCTTCCTATCCGTCTTTTTGTGGCACAGCCATTCATTGTTTCTGGTGCATCTATGGAAACAACGTTCTCAACTGGACAATATCTTATTGTTGACCAGCTCACGTACCACTTTGAACAGCCAAACCGTGGTGATGTTATTGTATTTCGCTACCCTAAAGACCCATCAAAATTTTTCATCAAGCGAATTATTGGTCTCCCAGGTGACACTATCGATATCTCGGGAAGGACAGTGACCATTATTAACGCTGAGCATCCAGAAGGAGTTGTTCTCGATGAGTCATACGTTCTCGATATGAAGCCGAGCGCAACCATCACTGAAACACTCGGGGCAGGTGAATACTTCGTTATGGGAGACAATCGTGATGCGAGCTCTGATTCGCGTTCATGGGGAGTACTCCAACAAGACAAAATAATCGGTCGAGCATTCCTCCGACTATTCCCCCTACCGGTTGTCGATGTGTTCCCAGGAAAGCACGATATCAATGCAGAAGCAGGATTATGAGTTTAGGATGAAATCGCATATGACAAACAACGTATCAACCCAAGATTTCATAAAGTCAGCAGCACATATTGCCAACCATTTTGGCTTTTCACATGTTGAAAAACTTAAGGCCCTACCCGCTTGCAAGAATTGTGACTCAAAAATCCAACACAAGGCGTCTGCACAAGACCGTAAGAACGATGCACTGTACGGCATGCTTACCGGAGGAATGTGTTCATACTTTGATTTTAAACTAAACGGTATTGAGGGTCCTGCACTCTTTTACTCGCTAGAACCAGTACCACGTTCAGGAGATTTGGCACTCACCTTCCATGTTTTTAATGCAAAGAAGAGTATTGCAGAAGCACTCGTTATTCAAACAATTCGTTCTCTTCTTAATGATTTAGGATTCCTTCACCACACCGTTCGCATCAACTCACTCGGAGATAGTGATTCAACCACCCGTTACCTTCGTGACCTCACCAACTATCTCAAGAAGCGACTCGATGAGATGCCACCTCAAGCTCGAGAGCTCATGAAGGAGCACTCACTTACGACGCTGATGCATCTCATTGAGAAAGATCATGACCTCGCGCGAAAGAGTCCAAGCCCGCTTGAATACCTTACCGACCTCAGTCGAAAGCACTTCCGTGAAATTGTTGAGTATCTCGATATGAGTGAAACACCCTTTGAGATTGATCCACGTCTCCTTGGACACCACGAATGCTACTCTGATGCACTTTTTGCATTCGATATCTTAAATGAAGACCGAGAAAAATTAGAAGAAAGTCCACTCTATATTCGCGGTGGTAGATACAGCACCTTTGTATCTAAAATGTCAAAAACAAAAATTCACGCTGTCGGGGGTGTCCTTATCCTCAAAGACAAGAAAGCGCCGGCAAGTATCCCATCACCGCGTATCAAATTTGCTCCTGATGTGTATCTTGTACAACTCGGTTTTGGACCGAAGGTAAAGAGCCTCCTCCTTATCGACGAACTTCGTCGTGCAGGTATCAGTGTGCACCAAAATATCATGAGCGATTCTCTTTCTGAACAGCTTCATCAGGCTGAAGAACGTAATGCACGTTACGCTGTCATACTCGGACATAAAGAGTACATGGATGGGACCGTCATCATTCGTGACCTCAAGCTCCAGAATCAGGAAAACATTCCCATAACATCACTCGTGACACATCTGAAGAAAATCGCTCCAGTAAAATAGCTCACTCCATGATTACCAAAAACCCCACACATATGCATGTGTGGGGTTTTGACTTGTATATAACCACATGGTATTACACTCATAGTAATTTCTGCTCATTCACATACAAGGAGGTCAGTTATGGCCGTTATACGCATTGAGCTCGAAAAGCTCTATCGAAGATTCTCGTGGTTACGGGTACTTAGTGAAGAAATCGGCACGAATCCACAAAGTGTTCAAATTGTCCCCTGTACCATAGAAGCGCTCGACCACTGGTGCGGGTTCCATCAATCCCCTACTGAAAAGTATGACGTAAAAGGTTACTTTTTTGGAAAGGAAAACAATCTTCTCGAGGCAATACATCCACACCTCTCAATCTTTGACAAAATTGAGAAACGTATCTGCGCATCCCACACGCTTGGAACGCAAGTACGCAAGGCCGCAGGAAAGAGCGCGGAGATAATGAACATTCGGTGTGTCGTCATCATAGTGCATGATTTGAAAAAGTCTGATGGTACACAAATAAGTCTCTATTTTCTTCCCAAGGAAACTTCAATGTTTCAACTGATCGTCGACTGGGCTGATGCGCGACATGATGAGGTGAGTGCGCGAATATCTCGTATCTCAGAGAAATCTGAAGACGCATGTGTCTGAGACATCTCAGGCCTCGGTACAAGGCCGTATATCAAGATATACGGCCTTTTTTCTTGCATATTAAGAACATCCGCCCAGTGTGCGCGTGTACTTGCAAAGCCTGGTGCCTCGTGGTATTCTCATGCCCACATATGGCAACAAACGTAGAAGTAGAAAAAAATAATCAAGAAAGCACTGCGAACCTTATTCGACGTTTTACTAAGCGTGTTCAGGGTTCAGGAGTACTCAATCGTCTCCGAAAGCACCGATATTTCTCACGAGAGAAATCAGCTCTCGTCCATCGAGCGGGAAAACTTAAGAAGCTCGGGAATAAGGCGAAGTACGAAAACCTACTCAAGCTCGGAAAAATCCAAGAAGCACCACGAAGACGACGATAAGAAAATGCATCTCTCACGAGATGCATTTTTTATGCTCCATAGACTGGGTATTTTTTGTACTTCAACGAGTGACCAATGTGGTACACTTCCTAAGTACACGTATGTCAACAACCATATCTCATACAACGCGCTCGTACCCAACCCTTCCGTATGCAGAAATGAAGGACGCGATTTTGGGCAAATCGTACATGCTTTCACTTACGTTTGTTGGTGAGCGAAAAGCTCAGTCACTCAACAAGCAATATCGCAATGCTGCGTACGTACCAAATGTACTTTCTTTTCCACTTACAAAGGAAATGGGCGAGATATTTATCACGCCAAAAGTTGCTGCAAAAGAAGCGCATAAGTACGACATGACCCCGAAGGGGTACATTGGGTATCTGTTTATCCACGGGTTACTCCATTTGAAAGGCTACCCTCATGGGGATACAATGGAGAAGTTGGAGAAAAAATTCACCACTCAGTTCAAACTGAAGTAGTACTGGTTCTCGTCCAGTATTGTTTCCCAAATGCGGAAGTGGGCTTTTTAAGGTAGACGATATACGAACACACTCAAGAACAATTTATTATCATGGCTCAACACTACGTAACAGGAATAGATGTCGGCACCTACCAGGTGAAGGTTGTTATTGCGGGTGAAGCGAACCAGAATGATGGTAAGGGTGTCCCCCAAATTATTGGTACGGGATACGCAGAGAGTCGTGGTCTCAGAAATGGATATATCATCAATGAAAGTGATGTCGTGCGGAGTGTTCGTAATGCAGTTGCACAGGCAGAAAAAGCGAGTGGGGTAAAAGTCAAACATGCTCACATTTCAATGGGAGGTATTGGTCTCGACGAAATCCATGCCCGCGGTGAAGCAATCACCTCTCGAGCAGACTCAGTAATTACCCAAGCAGATATTGATAAAGCTATCGAAGTGAGCGAGGAGAGTATCCAAGATAAAATCCCGAACCGAAAAGTCATTCATGCTATTCCCCTTCAGTTCACTGTCGACGGTGAGCGTGTTCACGGGCGCCCACACGAACTCAAAGGAACAAAACTTGAGGTTGATGTGCTCTTTATTACAGCATTTGAACAACACCTCAATGACCTCGTTGCAGCTATTGAAAGCATGGGTATCAAGGTAGACGATGTCATGGCCTCACCGCTCGCAGGAAGCCTTGTAATGCTCACCAAGGCTCAGAAACGAGCTGGATGTGTCCTTGCCAACATTGGAGCTGAAACAGTCTCTATCGTCGTATTTGAAAACAGTACCCCTATGTCACTCAAGGTATTCCCTATCGGTTCAAATGATATTACCAACGACATCGCGCTCGGACTTAAGGTAACCCTCGACGAAGCAGAAAAAATTAAGCGCGGAGGGATGACAAATACCCCCTACTCAAAGAAGAAGCTCGACGAGATTATATCTGCTCGACTCACTGATATCTTTGAACTTATTGACGGACATCTCAAAAAAATTAAGCGCGATGGGCTCCTCCCTGCAGGCGTCATTATTACCGGTGGAGGATCTGGTATTACCACCGTACAAGACCTTGCTCGAGTATCGCTCAGGCTCCCGTCAAAAATCGCAACACTCGACCCAGGGCAAAATGGAAAAGTTCGTGATGCCTCGTGGGCAGTTGGATACGGACTCTGTATTTGGGGAATGACCGGTAGCGAAGAAGAGAGCGGTATCAACCTTGCACGTACCACTGGAAACTCCATCATAAATTGGTTCAAGCAATTCCTCCCCTAGTATTCATCACTCAATAAAATACCCTCCAAAAACAAATTTTGGAGGGTATTTTTAATGCACAATATTAAAACGAATATCACAACAGCGACACGTACTTGTAATAGTATGTTGCAAAATATGGCGTATACGAACACGTATACACACAAATGCAATCGCACGAATGACAATTTTGTCAATATAGTGACAGATATTTTTATGCACTGTATGATAGTCCTACTTTATTAGAGGCAACATATTTGGAATGAAATATGTGCGCAAAATTTTTGGTATGGAACAAATAAAAACAGACGTAGAATCGTTCGCTCGGATTCGAGTTGTCGGTGTTGGAGGTTCAGGAAGCAACGCGGTCAACTACATGGTTGGCGAGAAAGTGAAGGGTGTTGAGTTCATCGCAATCAATAGTGATGCACAAGATCTTCATCACTCACTTGCGAAGAAGAAAATTAACATCGGTAAGAACCTTACCCGTGGTCTTGGTGCAGGAGGAAACCCTGACATGGGACGACGAGCAGCTGAAGAAACTCGTGAGGAAATTGCAAACGCAATCAAGGGCTCTGACATGATTTTTATCACCGGTGGAATGGGTGGTGGAACAGGTACAGGTGCTGCACCGGTTGTTGCAAAGATTGCACGTGAATCAGGGGCGCTCACTGTTGGAGTGGTGACCAAGCCATTCCTCTTTGAAGGACAAGAACGTATGCGTCTTGCTCTCCAAGGAATCGAGGAGCTTAAGAAAGAAGTGGATGCGCTCATTACCATACCAAATGACCGCCTCCTTGCTATCGTCGATCGAGAGACAAGCGTGAAAGCTGCCTTTGAACTCTGTGACAATGTACTCAAACAGGCGGTGGAAGGTATCTCTGACCTCATCACTATGCCCGGTATCATTAACGTCGACTTTGCCGATATTCGAAGTGTCATGGAAAACGCTGGATCAGCACTCATGGGAGTTGGTCTCTCTACAGGTGAGAAGCGCGCCGAGGAAGCTGCACGTTCAGCTATTAACTCTCCACTCCTTGAAGTATCTATAACTGGAGCAAAGGGCGTTCTCTTTGCTATCGCTGGTGGTGACGATCTCGGAATGCTCGAAATTCAGGATGCAGCGCGTATCATTACCGAATCAATTGACCCACACGCGAAAGTTATCTTCGGAGCAATCAAGGACGAGAAGCTTAAGAAAAACGAGGTACGTGTCACCGTTATCGCTACTGGTTTTCCAGAAGCTGACGGGACACACCAAACACCCGTAATGCGGAATGTTGAACGTATGCAACAGCGTGCTGTTGTTGAGGAAACAGAATCAGTACGCGGAAGAATTTTTAATTCAATCTCAAGTACACGACCTGTTGAACCAGAAGTAAAAGAAGAGCCGATTGTTATCCGTGAAGAAATTCGCCCACAGATACAAAAGGAGCCAAAGCCAGTCGATCAAATAGACGAAGAAAGTGATGATGATTGGGGTGCCGTACCGGCGTTTCTCCGGCGATCAAAGCTTAAATAACAAAAAAACGGGCGAGTGCCCGTTTTTTTGTTATTGCTTTATCCGCGACGGAGAAACGCCGGTACGGCAAACCGCAGCGATATGAGTGGCTATTCCTAATGCCACGAACCAGCGAGGTCGGGGAGAAAGTGCTTAGTAGAATTCAAACGTGGTGGAGAATTATACTTAGCAACTTGACCCCAGTGCCAGCCTTTTTGCGAACAAAGACTCTCATGCAGGGACTGCGAGACGAAGCGTGAGAAGCGAACACTTGGAGCTTCGCAAGGCTCATTGTGGACTTTTGTGAATGAAATGAAGCAAAAGACCCTATGAGTGGACAGCTCCTGTAGGGAGGTGAGTCACCATTAAAATCAAACCCCCGCGCATATGCGCGGGGGTTTGTTGTTTCCTCTAACTACGATAGAATAGCACCTACACGCTCATACTATAGAGCACATCATATTCGTTAATTTCAACATTCATGCACGACTTAATCATCATCGGGGGTGGGCCAGCAGGTATCTCAGCAGGCGTATACGCTTCACGTAAGCAACTTAAGACACTTCTCGTTACTAAGGAATGGGGTGGCCAAAGTACAGTCTCTCCTGATATTCAGAACTGGATTGGAACAAAAAATATTTCAGGAACTGACCTTGCAAAAAGTCTCGAAGATCACCTTAAAGCGTACGCAGGAGAATTTGTTACTGTTGTTGCTAATAGACTTGTGACAAAAGCTGAAAAAGTTGATGGTGGTTTTAAAGTTACACTCGATGACGGATCAACCCACGAGGCAAAGGCACTCCTTGTAACCACTGGGTCTGTACGCCGAAAACTTGGTGTTCCTGGAGCAGACACATTCGACAACAAAGGTCTCACCTACTGCGCTTCTTGTGACGGACCCCTTTTCAGTGGACAAGACGTTGTCGTTATTGGTGGAGGTAATGCTAGCTTTGAAACAGCAGCTCAGCTACTCGCATACACAAAGAGCGTAACCCTTCTTCACCATGGAGACGCTTTCAAAGCTGACCCGGTCACTGTAGAAAAGGTACTTGCGAATCCACACATGAATGCAATCCTTAACGCTAAGACTAAAGAAGTTCTCGGTGACAAGTTTGTCTCAGGAGTTGTCTATACCGACAAAGATGGACAAGACCACACTGTACCAGCAGGAGGTATATTTGTTGAAATTGGACTCGTACCAGGCACCGATTACGTTGCAGACCTTGTTGAACTCGATGAATACAAGAGAATCAAAATTGACCCATGGACACAGCAGACAAATGTCCCTGGCGTTTGGGCAGCGGGAGATTGTACCAACATCAAGTATCACCAAAACAACATTTCAGCAGGAGATGCAGTGAAGGCACTTGAAGACATTTACGTACATCTGAAGACTAAGTAAAAAAGAATTACTAAGTGCAAGTATAATTTCAGTTCAAGGAGCACAAGAAAAAGTCCCGAGGCGTATTAAATATACGACGAGGGACTTTTTTCGTAGTGCGACAATGAAATGCGTTGACGCAGAGGGTATGCAAAGAAAAAGCGCCGACGGCTCGGCGCTCCTTCCTTATACAACGTAGAGCTTTGTCTCTCAAGCCCATGTATCCTATTACGGATACTATTATGTGAAGAAATCACCACACTTAAGAGACCTATACAGCTTCCCACCGACACCACTACACGTCAATACCTTTTTATATCGCCCCAAATAGGGCTCAAAATAAACACTCTGTTGATAACACTGTGCAGAACTCAGTTTATAACTCTGTGTGTAAATAAGCGATTTTAATGAATTTAGAGTGTAAAGAGTGTTCCAACGAAGAAAGCGATTGAAGCAGCTGCTCCCCCGACGAGAACTATTTCTCCTACCGATTTAAAAATATTCGTACCAATTATTTTCCACTTCAAGATACCGAGAGTGACAAGCGCCAGACCGGCACCTATCGATGAAAATTCAAACACTACCTGTGGGTCAAACGAGCTCGTAACAACGAATGGGAGAAGTGGGATAAAGCCAAATACCAAAAATGAAAGAAACGTAGCGAGTCCCGTATATACCGGACTCTCGCCTCTTGGGTCTTGGATTTCCAGTCCATTCGTCATCATAAAATCAACCCAGTATCGATCATTCTTTCTGAAGATATCAGTGAGTGTATCTGCATCATACTCGAGAAATCCCTTCTCCAATAAAATATTTTTTGTTGCAAGTGCTTCAGTCTCCGCATTTCGCATTGACTCCCTTCGCTCTTTTGCTCGAATGCTTGTGTACAGACCCTGCTCTGAACGTACAGAAAGAAAATCTCCAAGGCCCATTGAAACACCGTCCGCAAAGAGGTTTGCAACACCAAAGAGAAGTACTGTTGCAAATGAGAGTTGTGTTGTTGCTTCATTTGAAATTGCAGCTCCAGAAAAACCTGCAACTACCGCAAATGTGGTAATGGTGCCGTCTACTCCACCGTAGATAATTTCCTTGAGGTACACAGACGCCGAAGTGCGCTTATATACTTCAGACTGTCTTCGCTCCCCTGTCACGCGCCGATCTAGATTCTCCATATGTCCACCATAATACCATACTCATTTTCTGCGGAAGAGGGGAGATTTGAACTCCCGATTAGGTTTCCCCAATGCCGGTTTTCGAGACCGGTGCCTTCAACCAGCTCAGCCACTCTTCCTTATGTACTAACGGGTACAAACTAGCATTTTTTCTCATTTTTCGGTAGTATAGCGTTGTCTAGAAATAGACGTTTTATTAGTGGCTAGCCACATAAGACATAACCGGCCCCATCGTCTAACGGTTAGGACATCAGGTTTTCATCCTGGAAATCGGAGTTCGATTCTCCGTGGGGTCA
>CAZWYM010000004.1:33300-96562 GCA_964638425.1 uncultured Candidatus Saccharibacteria bacterium | reverse complement strand
TAAAGTATCGACAAGGTGTACTGCCCATGTAATGGGAGAATCCTGCCGCCGGAGCCTATCAATCATTTAAACAAAATGCCCCGCAAGGGGTATTTTGTTTTGTAGCGCGTAGGCGGAGTAACAGTTTGGGAAACTGTTACGTCAGGATTCGAAGACCTTGTCTGATAATTTATGACATCAGGAAATAAAGTATCGACAAGGTGTACTGCCCATGTAATGGGAGAATCCTGCCGCCGGAGCCTATCAATCATTTAAACAAAATGCCCCGCAAGGGGTATTTTGTTTTGTAGCGCGTAGGCGGAGTAACAGTTTGGGAAACTGTTACGTCAGGATTCGAAGACCTTGTCTGATAATTTATGACATCAGGAAATAAAGTATCGACAAGGTGTACTGCCCATGTAATGGGAGAATCCTGCCGCCGGAGCGCGCAAATGATTGAGTAAAATCCCCTTCTTGGGGATTTTACTTTGCATACTCTGAGATATACTTCAGAGCATGCTTAAACGTCTCCGGAAAAAGATAAACCACATTCTCGATCTCCATTACGGGAAACAACACGAGGTAAAAATAATTGAAGATATCAAACGACAAGCAGAATTTCGCGGTTCAAATATTTGGATGCTCATATGCGCCTCCCTTCTTACCGCCATTGGCCTCCACATAAACTCAGTCGTCATCCTTGTTGGTGCAATGCTCATTTCCCCACTCATGGGTCCAATAATTGGCATTGGACTTTCTCTTGGTATTCATGACACGTCATTTTTAAAAAAGTCGATGCGCAATTTTGTCATTGTGACCGTCGTCACCATTGCAATCTCTGCACTTTTCTTTTCGATAGCTCCACAGAGTAATGACCTTTCACAGTTACTCTTGCGGACGGTAACCACCCCGTATGACATCCTCATTGCCTTTATTTGTGGACTAGCGGGCATAGTCGCTCTCACCCGTGCAGAAAAAGATACGATTATTGCTGGAGTTGCTATTGCAACAGCGCTCATTCTTCCACTCGCAACCATTGGCTTTGGAATCGCGACAGTGCAACCCGTATTCGTCTACGGAGCATTTCATTTATACGGTATCAATTGTGTTTTTATTGGTCTTGCGACATTCATTGGAGTTACCTACCTGAAGCTTCCCCATGTTGAGCAATCTCACACTCACTTTGGTGTGACGAAAGTAATGACTCTCCTACTCTGTATCCCCGCTCTCTACCTCATATACGCAAATCTATAATATATTGCCAAGAAGCTCGTTTGTGCTAGTCTAACGGCGTATTGCTCTTTACATATTTTAGGAGAATCTCGATGGAAACATCAACACGGCAGGAAGTGCAGGAAAAACGAATCGTCATTGTTGCAAATATAGCACTGGCATCTCGGGAAATGTTTGAAGGTAAAAATATAGTACCCACTGAGCAGGAAATTGTATCTGCAAAAGAGCGATTTATCCAAACCGGAGTTACAGGTGTTGTGCTTCTCATGGATACTATTCTCGCACTAGAGACTTCTCAAGCTCTCGTTGGGTACATAGGCTTTTCACTTCAATCACCCAACTTATACGACTGGCAAACTGAAGAAACTGAGGCGGGGTATATCAAGAATCTTATGCACCTCCCCTGCTCCTCGTTTGGTAGTCGTGACTGGAGTAATTCCGTACTCCGAGATATGGTAAAGCTTTCACATAACTCACAACTATTTACCATCACCCAGCGTCAACGTAGCTATCTTTCACTTGGGTTTGAAAGAACGTCACGTCTTATTGCGCGTGCAACTGGCATCGGTTCTCTTCAATAACCCTTCGTAGTCAAAACCCCATGGAAACGTAGTTTCCATGGGGTTTTATTTAAAGAAGAAATTGCCATCTCTGCCCTCTATGATAGAGTTCTTCTAGCCAGTTGTTCCTTTAAAAAGGAGAATACGCCATGCAATTTATGACAAAAGAAGTTGTTATAAACAATACACTCATGTGCCTGTACTCGTGTGTGCACATCGTACCAAGAGCAAATGCAAAATTTTACCGCGCATTACCCGATAAAGAATCAATTGCAGCAGCAAAAAATCTCTATGGCAAAGTAGGTATGCCCAGAGCCCAAACACTTATTGACGCCATTCAAATGGTAGAAACAGAAAATAGGGTGCTTAGTTTCTTTTTTTTGCTACTGGATAGGCGTGGCCCAATCCCTGCGACCGACGATGAAGATTTAGATGCTCTGTATGATGCTCAAGCACTCTACAATGCTCCATTCTTTTCGTTTGGTGATACGGAAGGTGAAAAAACAGTTTTAGGTGATTTAATTGTTTTATCAAATGACGAAAATTTCACTCACCCAAACATGTCCGCACCAGGAGGTCTCCTCGATTATTTCATCAAGGAATCTATCGACATTATATCCCGATCAACGTGTGAAGGATGCTCCTAAGTTAAAACCTACCCCACAATGACACAGTCATTGTGGGGTATTTTTATTGTGCGTAACAGCACAGAACGAATGGTTACAAGTGATACAATTATGTGAAATATTAGTCACTAAAAATTAAATACATATATGGCATTTTTTGTTGGTGTAGGGATGAGCGATGGTGAAGATTCACACGTAGTAGGAGTTAACGCGTGCCAGCAAGCAGTGAGCACAATGGGTGGGCAACCAGATGTCGTCATTTTGTTTTCTTCTGTAAAGTACGACCAAGAAAAGGTAAACGCTGGTGTGCGTTCAGTAAGTGGTGATGCACTTCTTGTTGGGTCCTCAACAGCAGGCGAAATTACTACCACAGGACCATCATCTCGACATTCAGTTGTCGTCATGGCTATCCGCTCTGATACCACAAAATTTTATGCAGGACTCGGTGAAGGCATCGCACAAGACCCATTTCTCGCAGGAAAAACGGCGGCAGAAAATACAAAAAACCAAACACAAGAAAAGCTTCGTGCATTTATGATGCTTTCCGATGTACTTGTGGGAAATGGGGCTGACATCGTCCGCGGTGTACTTGCTTCACTTGGAGAACACTTCCCTGTCGTCGGTGGTGCGTCAGGCGATGATTTTAAATTTGAAAAAACGTACCAGCACCTCAATGACAAGGTGTATTCGGGAGTAGTTGTTGGCCTTGGTTGGGTTGGTGATTTTGAGCTTGGAATTGGAGTGAAGCATGGCTGGGTACCCGTAGGTACACCAAAGAAGGTAACCCGCTCAAACGGGTCAGTCATCCATGAACTTGATGGTAAGCCAGCTATTTCAATTTACGATGAATACTTTGGAGAAAAGGAAGCAGCTGTGCTCCGTACCGAAACGCTCGCTAAACTAGCCGTAAGTTACCCACTTGGGATGAAGGTTGTGGGTAGTGAGGAAATGCTCATTCGAGACCCACTCACCGTTGATGCAAATGGTTCGATTACTTGCGCTGCAGAAATCCCACAAGACTCGTCTATTCAACTCATGCTTGGAAGTCGTGATGAGGCCATTAAAGTAGCGGGTATCGCTGCACAAAATGCGGTTGAACAACTAAACGGAGCAAAGCCAAAGGCGGTAATTATTTTTAATTGTATTGCGCGCAATAAACTTTTTGGGGAACGCTCAGGTGAAGAAATCCGCGAAATCCAAAAGGCAGTCGGCCTTGAAACACCACTCATCGGTTTCTACACATACGGCGAACAAGCGCCACTTGGCGGTGAGGTGCGCAACATCGAAAAGTGTAACCCCGCATTCCATAATGAAACCGTTGTAATCGCCGTTGTTGGCGACAAAGTAACTTCGTAAATATGGAAGAACATAAGAGCGTAGAAGAGCTTGAAGAGATAGTAGAGAGCCTGAACAACAGTACAAAGTTGCTGATTCAGCGCGACCTTGAACTATCTCGTGCAAATGAAAAACTTCGCGACCTCGACAAAATGAAATCAGAATTCGTTTCGCTTGCCACACATCAATTGCGTACGCCTCTCTCGGGCGTACGGTGGTCTCTTTCGATGCTCCTTAATGGCGATATGGGACCTCTTGCTCCTGAACAAAAAATCTATCTCATGAAAACCTACGGGAGCAATAATCGAATGATTACCCTCATTAATGACATGCTTCAGGCAGATCGTGTAGAAAGTGGTACGCTCAAATTCAAGTTTACCCCCACAAATCTCACCTACCTCTTCCAAAACATTCTCATTGAACTGCGACAGATTGCTGAAAAACGAAATATCTCCGTCACCTTTACTACTGACGGTGATATTCCTCCGCTCATGATTGACCCTGAAAATATGCGTATCGTTATTCAAAACCTCGTGGATAACGCAATAAAGTACTCTAAACCAAAAGGCGAAGTTAATGTTATCGTCAAAAAGACTGAATCAACTATTAATATCGAAATAAAAGACCACGGTATCGGCATTCCTCAAGCAAACCAGTCAAGTATCTTTAAGCGCTTTTTCCGCGCCCCGAATGCGGTGCATGAGGAGACGGATGGTACTGGACTTGGCTTATATATTGTAGAGAGTATAATTCAAAGGCACCAAGGGACTATTCGCTTTGAAAGCAAGGAAAATGAAGGCACGACTTTTTTCGTTACGTTACCAATAACTAAAAACGCTTAATATATGGGACCAAAAATTTTAATTATCGAAGACGATCAAATTCTCGGAGAGATTCTTGAAAAGAAGCTTAAAGAAGAAGGGTACGAGACAAAACTCGCTATTGACGGAGGAGTGGGTCTTGAGACAATGAAGAGTTGGCAACCGAATTTAATTCTTCTTGATATTCTTCTTCCCACAATGAATGGGTACGAAATTCTTGAAGCAAAGCGTGCTGACCCAACAGTAAAGGAAATTCCTGTTATTATCATTTCAAATTCAGGTCAGCCCGTTGAGCTTGAACGAGCGCTCGAACTCGGCGCTCTCGATTATTTCATTAAGGCACAGCTCGACCCTGATGACATTGTCTCAAAGGTAAAGATGCTCGCTCCGCTTGCAGGACGTGGCTCAAAAATTAGTCTCGCAGGAAAGAAGATTCTCCTCGTTGAAGATGATAGCTTCCTTTCGGAAGTAATGACGAAGAAACTTCAAAACGAAGAGTGTATCGTCATTCACGCAACGAGTGGCGAAATGGCAGTAGAAATGTCTGCGCGTGAAATACCTCACCTTATACTTCTCGACCTCGTGCTTCCTGGAATCAACGGATTTGAAACACTCGAAAAGATTAAGGCGAACGAAGCAACAAAACACATCCACGTCATCATTCTCTCAAACCTCAGTCAACAAGAAGATATTGAACGGGCTAAAACACTCGGTGCTGATGCATTCTTGGTTAAAGCCATCAGTACACCGACAGAAATATTCACCACCATCACCTCAATTCTCTCAGTTTCTTAGTAGACGAATTACACACCTACACGACTGGGGGTTCACTTCCTGGTTCATACACATGGAGGGGAAGGTTTTTGAATGATTCAAGGATTGGTGTAATAAATTCCCATGCAGCGACAACTTCTTCGCCACTCACGAAACGTGTCTGATCACCGACGATGCAATCGTAGAGTACTCGCTCGTATGCTTCCGGCGAACGGAATCCTCCTCCCTGCTCTTCGGTAAGAGTAAGTTCACGTTCACGAAGGACAAAACCAAAGCCTGGTTCTTTCACCCACATAGTGAGACGAATACTCTGCTCAGGAGAAAACCGTATCCTGAGAATATTTTTGTGTGCATGAGGTACAGATTCTGCGTCACAGGTACATGCATCTGTTGGTCTGAAAGTTACCACCGCTTCAGCGAGTGACGTATGGAGCGCTTTTCCTGACTCAAGGGTTACTTTGACGTCCTCCCATAGTTCACTATCAAGGTGTGTTTCTATCTTGAAGTATGTTTCTGTTTCACTTCCCTCTGCAACGCCGACCGTATCACGGTACCCCTTGTACTGCCCACGAATAGCCACATCAGTGCCATGCATGGTGAGTGACGTAAGTGCCGCAAGTCTGCTTGCGCGTACTGATGCTGCAGATCCATCTTTTGCTTGATGCATCGTGAGTAGCGCGAGCATTTGCAACATGTGGTTCTGTCCCACGTCGCGAAGCGCTCCAATTTCCTCATAAAAAGAACCTCTCGTACTCACATCTTGTGATTCAAAAAGTCTCAGTTCAATTGCTTCAATCTTCGTCCCCTTCCATGAGTCTGACAAGATACTATTTGCAAAACGAAGTGAGGTAATGTTCTCAATTGCATCCTTTGCGAGGTAGTGATCAATTCGATAAATTTGCTCTTCAGACAAAATCTGACAGAGGCGCTCTTCGAGTGCTTTTGCTGTTTCCAAATCTCTTCCAAACGGCTTTTCCACCAAAAGTCGCGACCATGAGCCAACGCTATCACAGAGACTAAGTACTCCACTCTGCTTCAGCTTTTCAAATATGCCACTATATAAGTTGGGCGTTACTGCAAGATAGAAGAGCTTGTTTGTACAAACCCCTACACGACTATCAAAAGCCTCTAATTCAGTACGTACGTCTTCATAGGCTGAGTCTTCTTCAGAACTTCCCGATATGTATTGAATATGAGAACAAAAATCAACAATCTCCTGCATATCGCGGTCTCCTCCCTTTGCCTCAAGTTGCTCTCGAACAAACGCTCGGTACTCCTCATGCGAAAGACTCTTTCGCGAAAGCCCAATAATGACAAACGTCTGGGGGAGCATTTTCCTCCGGTACAAGTCAAAGAGCGCGGGTATAAGCTTTGTTTTTGTAAGGTTACCTGTTCCACCAAATACAACAATTGCTGTTGGGTGGCTGTGTTTTGATGAATCTATCATGTATCCAATTTTACACGTTCTGGAGCTGTTTGAATACTAGAAGTATTGTACGGTGCATAGACATACGCTACATGTGTGTTATATTGGGCTTTGTTCTCAACAAAGGAGTTCTTAATGGAAAAAGTTCATCACATGAGTAATTACATTAATGTTATTACAAGCTTCATCACCATGGTACAGTTTGAAGCAAAGCGGGAAGAAAGACGGTCTAGTGAATTACCTCCGGTACACATTATTCCGTGGCAAAAATTTCAGATTTATTTGAAAAAAAATCCACTTCCAAAAATTACTGATAACTACAATGGTGCAAAATTTGATGGACCTCAAACAAGTGAAGGACGCCAAATTAATGCACTCGTCGAAGTAATAAATTCAACGAGTAGTGGTGACGAATTTAAAACTTCGATTAACACTATCCAGAAGATACTTCACGGCGAGTCGTGTAACTCAAAGAATATGTTCTTTCCTGGTGACAAATACACTCCAACAGCACTGACTCAACGTGAGTTAGCGCGTGCATAGTGTTTTTAGCAAAAGCCCCGCAAATGTTATGCTGGGCTTTTCTTATATAAAATTCAAAACTACTTTCCTACGGTTTCTCCATTATGGTGTGGGATGCGCGGAATTCTAAGCGTGAGGATTGCAATGAGTGTCGAAAATATTCCAATGGTATAGAAACCAAAACCAATCGCCATCCCTATCCCCGCAGCAAACCACAAACTCGCTGCAGTGGTAAGATTGTGTACCGTAGTTCCCTCTTTGAGGATGAGACCTGCGCCAAGGAAACCAATACCCGTGACGACGTTAGCGGCTATTCGCGCGGCAAATGCAGGTTCGACTGTCGCTGACATGAAGGTAAAGAGCATAGAACCCATAATTACGAGTGCGTGCGTACTAATACCCGCATCCTTCCCTTTGGTCTCGCGCTCAATTCCAATTGCAATACCAGCGAGGAGTGAAAGCGTTAAATTGAAAATGAACGTAAGCTCAATATTGGCAAAGACAATTTCTAACATATAGTAAAACTATACGACACCACATATCTTTCTCATAGCATCACGAGTGCATAGTGCTATTCTCGATTCAGAGAAGTTGACATTAGCTCAATTATATATTATTGTATAAGCACCTTAAGATTCTCGTGTAGGGCTCTAGGGTTCGAGCGACTGTCACTGACAGTCACCCAGTTCGGTTTACTACCTGCACACAGAGCCCCACATATTAAATGTTGGAAGCATACAGACACCACAATGGATAGTCGTACACTTCCCTATCACAAGCTATTTTTGCTTTGTAATCAGAGTCGCGATGACTGTGGATGTTCTAATAACGAAATAAAACAATGAATAATTTTAGTCGACCAAGTCGAGGTGCCTCATCAGCGAGAAACGCTTCGCACTCGCGACCAACAGGACGCGTTGGTACTTTTACCAAAAAAACGAGCTCATCATGGAGTTCAAATAAATCAGAACGTCCAGCATCACGAAATGCAGGCGCTTCTTCAGCACCAAGGAGACCTTCTACGGGAGGATTTAAGCGTGCGAGCACAGGAGGAAGTAGCTTCGCTCCACGATCTGGTTCACGAGGACCACGACGTGAATCAAGCTCACAGGGAGGTTCTCGCCCATTTACGCACAATCGCTCATCACAGAGCGGACGTGGAGGACGTGTTATGAAAACCTTTGATGTTTCAAAGTTTATTAACAAAGCTCCAGCAACAGCTGTAGAAGTTGAAGTATTTACACCAAAGCACAAATTCACTGAATTTGGACTTGATAAGAAGCTTGCTTTCACTATTACAGAATCAGGACTTACCTCGCCAACACCGATTCAAGACGAAATCATTCCACACATTCTTGAAGGTAAGGATGTTATTGGTCTTGCAAATACAGGAACCGGTAAGACTGCTGCGTTCCTTATCCCACTTATTGATAAGACACTTCGTGAGTACGGACGACAAACACTCATCCTTACGCCAACTCGAGAACTCGCGATTCAAATTGAAGCTGAAGTGAAGAAGCTCAGTGGCACATTTAAACTTTACTCAACAACATGTGTTGGTGGAACAAACATCCGCCCACAAATCTTCAGCCTCAAGCGAAAGAACCATTTCATTATTGGAACACCGGGTCGCGTTATCGACCTCATCGAACGTGGTGCGCTTAAGTCATCACAAATCTCAACGATTGTTCTCGATGAAGCAGACAGAATGCTCGACATGGGATTTATCAATGACATGCGCCTCATCCTTAAGGGAATTCCTAAGGAACGTGAGACACTCTTCTTTTCTGCAACAATGTCTGACGATATCAAGAAATTGGTGAGCGAATTCCTTCGCGACCCAGTAACCGTATCGGTGCGAAAGCAAGATATTACCGGAAGTATCGAGCAAGATGTCGTGAAGTACACACACGTACATAAGTTTGAAGTACTCACTGCACTACTCGGAGACCCCGCTTTCAAGCGAGTACTTATCTTCGGAGCAATGAAACACAGTGTTGAAAAGCTTGCACAACAACTCGTTGTCCATGGAATTACTGCCGAATCTATTCACGGAAACAAGTCACACCCACAACGACAACGCTCACTTAAGAAATTTAAGGACGGCCATGCACGAGTACTCGTTGCAACCGATGTTGCTGCTCGAGGAATCCACGTAGACAACGTGACCCACGTAATTAACTACGACCTCCCTGCGACCTACGAAGATTATATTCACCGGATTGGACGAACAGGACGTGGTAAGGAAAACGGTAAAGCACTCACCTTCATAGAAACAAAATAAAGTACTACCGCAGAAAAAGCACAAAGCCCCGTTACGGGGCTTTGTGCTTTTTTGCACTTCATCATTAGAAGTATCTGCTATATACTTCTCGTACAAATATGGAAACTATCGATGTAGAAGACCTCACTTCGCCTGCGAGCCTTACACTCTTTTTTCGCTTGAGTATGTGGTGGAGAATTGTCTATGGAATACTCCGCGTAGTTCTTGGTGTCGCCTTTTTGCAAAGAGTCGGGCAACCGCTTTCTGAGTTTTTGTATACCATCATGTCGCACGAACTCACCGGCAAGACAGGTGACGCTGTTTTGGAAAAAATATACATGCTTTTCGAACCGCACGATTTCACCGTTACCTATTTTATTGCAAGTTATTTTATTTTCTGGGGAGTAGTTGATGTCGTTCTTTCAGGGTGTCTCCTTAGACATATCTATAAAGCCTTTCCTGTTACCATGCTCCTCATTGCATTCTTTATTGCGTACGGATTATTTAGATTCACATTTACGCATTCACTTATTTTGCTCGCCATTATCTGTATCGATGTGTTCATCCTCTTCCTCATTAATGTTGAGTATAAGAAGCTAAAAGGAACTACTTAAGATACGTCCATACTTTCTGATCCTCCTCTTTATCAAATTTAAAGAGAGCTACTCCAGCGAGCCTAAATTCTTTCGCAAGGTCAATTTTTTGTTTCATCGCTCCTGCATCTGAATACCACGCTAAGTTAAAGGTGACGGTTTCTCCTGTCTTGTTTGCATATGCAAGTGCCTGTGCAGCGACGGTATTTCCCTTTGGGGTATCCTTTGGAATGACCAATGTTTTTGGGAACTTTAATTTTGAACCTCGAGGGAGATACGTAAAGCTCATTTCTCCGGCACTATTTCGAGATGGGGTTACTTTATGTTCCTTTGCGATATCGAGTATCCCGGGGACATTGAGCGCTCCGATTTTTTGATAATTTTTATACCAATTAGGCGCAACAGTAACGGTGTAATGGTGTCCATATGTAGAAAGTCCGAGGAGGATTTTTTCCTTTGGAATATCCTTTACTGCAAGCGCAACCACTTTACGTACCCAATCAACATCGGAGACCGGCATGTACGGTTGCCCTGTTCGTGCTTCATTGAGTTTTAGGTCAGCACGCTGTTGGTCATACGCCATGATTTCTACGCGATCACAGTATGTTCCG
Organism: uncultured Candidatus Saccharibacteria bacterium; assembly: GCA_964638425.1. GTDB lineage: Bacteria > Patescibacteriota > Minisyncoccia > Phycocordibacterales > UBA918 > Damh-18. The sequence continues at coordinate 85,819 of CAZWYM010000004.1, read as the reverse complement.
ATTGCCTTGTAATCATTTGCATAGGTGAGAACAGCCGGGACTTCTTTATAGAGTGAATCAGGCGGAGTCCGCGCTTCAACGGTGCACGTGAGTAATTTATTCCCAAGCTTAGTCTTAAGCTCCTTCAAAAAAAGTGAGAAGTAATTAATGGTCTCTGCCTGCTTTGACTCATAATCAATATCTACTCCGTCATACTTCCCCTTTGTAACCATTTCAACAATTCCATCGATATGCGCCTTACGTGTTGAAGTGGCGCTGAGTACTGCATGGATGCTTGCTCCATCACTCCACATGACGGTAGGGACCACTTCAACTCCCTTTGATTGCGCTGATTTTACAAAGCTCGTCCATTCCTTAGCAGAAAGATTAGCTTGGTCTTTAATGACCCCTTGTGTTGTGACCGTGAATGCGAATGGGAAAACCATATTGATACTACTCAGGTGCTTTTTTGCGTCCTTAATTCCCTCACTGTCTCGCCAGTATGGAATCCAGCCTGCTACCTCAAAATCACTTTCACCTGCGTATGATAAAGCAGGAACTAATAAAGAAATTCCAATGAGCGCAAAAAGAGAGAATTGTTTCAAAGATTTAAAAAATATCATACATACATATTACGTTACTCTAGACGTATCTGACAATTAATACTTACTCGCCTGATTATGAGGTGTCCTTGTCGTGTACAGATGGTGGTGCTATAGTGTTGCCGTTCTATAGTAGAACATGTTATTTCACAGAGTACAGATGAGGGGTAAAAAATGAAAAAGGTTACTAATCACGAATTAGTTAAAAAAATTGAACAGCACGTCAAAAAATGGCTCCTAGAACACCAGGAATTCGGTTACAAATGCGAACGCGTCGGCAATAGCGTCAAGTTAGTCATTGGAAATGGTGGCCCTAAAGTCAAAAAGAGGGGTGGCTACAGAGTCCTCAATGAAACACAAAAGACGGAAATCGAAAGGCTCATTGCTAAGATAACCGAAACGTTTAATGTAGTCATTGAAAAACTCTCCAATCTTGGGACCCAAGTAATATGTAGACTTTGCCTTCCAACGCAACAGGCATCATAGTACTGTTCAATAAACCAAACACATACAGCAATCATAAAATGATTGCTGTTTTTGTATAAAAAGACACACGTCTCGTCTTGACTTAAGACAAATTTTAGAGTATATTTTCGTCTTTCAAGCTAAGTATCCTCTTAGTACTTGAGAAAGACCACACAAAGCACAGGAGAACTGAATGAACCCAAGCCAGTACAAACAGAAACGAGAAGCACGCATTGCTCAGTCCAACATGAATAGTCATGTGAGCAAAAAAACCTCCCCAGATACACACGGACAAATACCTCATAATGATGAGGCGACCGAGCACTCTGACGGAACACAAAAGCAAGCAGAAATGTTCTAACCTTCACGTATGTGAAGAACCGCAAGCAACGCTTGCGGTTTATTTTTGCCCCAACAAGATGTATAACTGTACACACATGTCTCATCCTTCACCCTCAAAGAAACTTCCCCGCTATCTCACAACAACTAAAGAAGTTGGCGAAACACCACTTGTGGCACTTGAACGACTCCGCGATGAGCACCACCTCGATGCATCAATCCCCCTTGCGTACGCAGGGAGACTAGACCCTATGGCATCGGGGAAGCTCCTCATCCTCGTAGGAGATGAGTGTAAGGTGCAAGAGAAGTATCATGCGTTTGATAAAGAGTACGAGGTGGAAATCCTTTTCGGAACATCTTCTGACACCGGTGACGTCCTCGGACTTCTGAAGGATACTCAAAGTAAGGTGGCACCGAAAGAAGCAATTCTTAACGCACTCTCACAGTGTGTTGGTACTATCACGCTCCCCTATCCTCACTTTTCTTCAAAAACCGTTCAGGGCAAACCCCTCCATACATGGACTCTTGAAAATCGACTGAATGAAATAGAGATACCTAAAAAAAGTTCTCACATACACAAACTCACCCTTCGAGATATCCGCACCGTGCCAAAGCAAGAAGTTGTAGATACCGTAACAAAAAAAATTGAGACAATTCCCCGGGTAAGCGACCCTAAAAAAGCACTCGGGGCAGATTTTAGGCGAGAGGAAGTGAGAAAGTCATGGGAACAATTTGCACAGGATGGTGCCGACGTATACCAAATAGTATCAATCACGTGTATTGCCTCCTCGGGGACATACATGCGTTCACTTGCTGAACATATAGCCCACATGCTCGGAACCTCAGGGCTTGCGTACTCTATTCACCGCACAAAGATTGGGACCTACCGTAGAATTATTGGAAACTTTGGCACTTGGACCACTCGTTTCTAGTACCGAAAGTTGGGTTTGACTTATACGGCTCTGTTTGGTACTATCATCACACTATGTCACAGGATAAACTAATAAAACTCGTATCGCAGGGCGATTCTAAAGGTGTTGGAAAAGGTCATACTTACTACACACGAAAGAATAAGAAGAAGCATGCAGATAAGAAGTTTGAATTCAAGAAATTCAACCCAGTAGCACAAAAACACACTGTTTATAAGGAGAAGAAATAGCAAAATCGAGGTTAGTACCTCGATTTTTCATTTCTTCTAGTCGGAGCAATGTCAGGACTATACATAATGTCCTGACTGCGAGACCGGGGAGAAAGTTCTGAGCGAGCGTAGCGAGGTTAGAAACTTGACCCAAAAAACAAAAATCCCCGAGCATTCGCTCGGGGATTTTTTTATTTTGCGATATCTTTATCTGCTTCGTACTTTCCTACTTGCGCGAGGCTGTTCATCTGTGAACGGTAGAGGAGCATCTTCTGTGCTTCTGCAACATTTTCAGGCTTTCCTTGCCAAGTGGTAAGGACAGGCTCTTGGATAGCTCGTGAGTATGAGAATGTAATTGGCCAAACCTGCTTTCCGAATGTCGCAATCGCTTGAAGGTTCTCTGTTGAACGCTTTGGTGATTGCCCACCTGAAAGAAATACAATACCTCCAACTTCACGTGGGACTGACAATTTGAAGGTACGGAGTGTCGCAGCTGCAACCTCCTCTGGTGTTGATTGCTCTTTGTTGGTGTCTCCTGCAAGAACCATACTTGATTTGAGGATAAGACCCTTAAGATCAACACGGTACTTTTTGAGAACACTAAAAAGAATATTTAATGTTCGTGTGGTTACTTCTTCTGCAACATCAATTGAGTGCGTACCAGGGAACATAACTTCTGGTTCAACCATTGGAACGATACCGTTTGCTTGAGCAACGAGTGCATACTCAGCCATACGCTCAGCATTCATGTGCATACACTCATCAGAAGGAATTCCTTCTCCAATGGTGATAACTGCTCGCCACTTCGCAAAGCGTGCACCAATCGTATAGTACTCCTTAAAGCGTTCATCGAGGCCATCAAGACCTTGTGATACCACCTCCCCGTCAAAACCAGGAATAGCTGTAGTCCCCTTGTCTACTTTAATACCCGGTACGATACCTCGTGCTGCAAGCACGTCTACAAAAGGAACACCTTGATCCGTACTCTCACGAAGTGTTGTGTCGAAGAGAATAACACCAGAGAGATACTCTTCAATTCCAGGAGCTGTAAATAACAACTCTCTAAAATCTTGGCGATTTCCTGGTAAGTTTGGTAATTGGGCGAGGAGCAAACGCTTCCCCGCAGTCGCATCACTTTCATCAGCTGCTAAAATACCCTTTCCGCTCTGCATGAGCTGAGCTACTGTCGTGTATAAATCATTATTATCTCGCATAGTACACAAAGTGTATCACACACGTATTATCAAAAAGGTCTGACCTATGCACAAGGACTACGGCATACCCAGAGGAGGAGCTTATGAGCGAATGCGCCACCCAATCTTAAATAAATAGAGAATGAGCGAGATAAGTGCGGTAAGAAGTCCAATAATGACAACGAGACCGACGTATGTATTTGCTTCATTTACCCCAATCATTGAGCTCCGCAGACCATCTACAAAGTAGAAAAATGGGTTTGCGCGGGTAATCGTTTGCGCGAGTGGTGGCAACATCGTGATTGAATAAAAGATTCCCCCAAGGTAGGTAAACGGAGTAATCACAAAGGTGTTGAGTGAAGAGAGCTGTTCAAAACCTTGCGCCCAGAGTGCGACGAGCATCCCAAGGAGTGAAAAGATTGCGGCGACTGCAGAAATGTAGAGAAAGAACGAAACAGGATGGAGGAGAACTACCGCTCCAAAGAGTATGCCTACGAGAATAATAAGCCCAGCAACCATGATAGAACGAATCATCGCTCCGAGCATAAAACCAAAAATCATTTCGATGTATGAAAAAGGTGCAATGAGTACCTCATCAATACTCTTCATGAAGCGCGCAAAATAGAGTGAGCTCGAACTACTTCCAAACGCTGCGTTGATAACGGAGAGCATGAGAATACCCGGGAATACAAACGTGATGTATGGAACTCCTGCTATGGTATCTATTTTCCCACCAATAACATGTCCAAATATAAAAATATACAATGCAGCAGACATTACTGGAGACACGAGTGTCTGAATCATGACGCGCATGGTTCGCTTCGCTTCGCGTCTGACCATTGTATAGACCCCAATCCAGTTAATCATGTTCATACTATTTAATAATTAGCGCCTTTAGTTATCTCGAGATACTTCTTTTCGATTGTTGAACCGTCTTTGGTAAATTCTTCCTTTGTGCCTGACGCAACAATGACGCCGTTGTTAATGATTGCAATGTCGGTACACAACGCTTCAATTTCTTCTAGGTAGTGAGAAGTGAGAATGATTGTAGTCCCAGATGCATTGAGTTCACGGAGATATTCCCACAAGTCATGGCGTTGTTGCACATCCACCCCAGCGGTTGGTTCATCAAGGATGAGAAGCGTTGGTGTGTGCACGAGCGCACGGGCAAGGATGAGCCTTCTCTTCAATCCTCCTGAGAGTTCTTTAAATTTTTTATCTTTATGCTCAAGGAGACCAAACCGCGTGAGTAGCTCAGCGATACGAACCTTGCGGGCTTTTTCGGGAATACCATAGTATCCCCCCATATAATCAAGAAGCTCAGCACTCGTAGAAAAAATATCTACATTAAATTCTTGTGGCGAAAGTCCTACTTTTTTCCGAGCTTCTTTATACTCACGTACCACATCTACTCCGTCGACAACGATAGTCCCTGAGGTTATTTTAGAGATTCCCGTAATGCAGTGGATGGTACTCGACTTCCCTGCGCCGTTTGGACCGAGGAGTCCAAAAAACATTCCCCGTTTTATCGTAAGTGATAGGTTGTTTACCGCAACTTTCTCACCGTACTTCTTTGTGAGTGAATCAATAATGAGAATATCCTCTGACATAGTTGTTTGAGTTTATCATACAAAAGGCGTATAGTCCGATACTATGTCACAAGATGAAGCGTGGTTATTACAGGAAAAATACTCAGGTGTTGAAACCGAGGCATTTTTCCATGATGTTGAACGTCTCAGGGCTGGTGAACCACTCGCATATATTATTGGGTCAATTCCCTTTCTCCACACAAAAATCTTCCTCGATTCTCGCCCGCTCATTCCCCGAACAGAGACCGAGTTCTGGGTAGAAAAAGTAATTTCGAAAGTACTCCAGTCTCACGAGAATGAAGTGTCCATACTCGACCTATGTGCTGGGTCTGGCTGTATTGGCGTTGCGATACTTAACGATATTCCACGCGCATCTGTCGACTTTGCAGAAATCGACGAAATGCACCACCCGACCATTCGAAGAAATATTGAAGAGAATAATCTGAGTAGCCGAGTGTTTGAAATATACGGAGGGAGCTTATTTGAGAAAATTACACAGAAGTACGATTACATCATTTCCAATCCTCCATACATTGATGCTTCACTAAACCGAACTGCCGACAGTGTAAAAAAGTACGAACCAGAAATCGCCCTCTATGGAGGTGCAGACGGAATGGAACTCATTACTCACATTATAGATAACGCCCCGATACACCTCACCGATAGGGGCGTACTCGTACTCGAACATGAACCTGAACAAGGAGACGCAATCGCTCGGTACGCACTCATACATGGGTTTACATGCCAAACATACCCTGATCAATTTGGAGTCGCGCGCTACACAGTATGTAGTCGCACAACGCCCTCACTCGTGGCACAATAATTGGTATGGAACAAAATGTACCCGCAGTCCTCACGCAAGTGATTGAAATTCTCTTTTTTTTGCTACTCCTCGCATTTACGATTCAGTCAGTGTTCCTTTCGTATCACTGGTTTACCTACGGGTCGAGTAGAAAGATTTCACTCACTGCACTCTCGGTATATTTGATGGGTGGTGCTATTTTATTTCTTACGTTCTCAGTTGCCCTCAATTCAATATGACTCAAGAACAACTACAACTCGAAGCGGGCGAACACATTGTTATCCAAGTTCGTAAACACTGGTTTCTCCTTTCACTCCAGATACTCAATATTTTTATTCTTGGGGTACTTCCTATTTTCTTTGCGTCTATACTCAAGTCGCTCCCCGTCCCACTCATTCAAGTATCGCTGAGTTACCCCATCCTCATCTCACTCTACTCAGCGTGGCTTGTCATCTTATGGATGCTTCTTTTCAGTATCTGGACTAACTACTATCTCGACGTATGGACGATTACCAATAAGCGCGTCATCGCTGTAGACCAGCGAGGATTTTTCTTTAGAAATACTGCGAGTTTCAGACTTGAGCGCGTTCAGGATGTCATCGTCTCTGTAAACGGGATTATTGCGACTATGTTTAATTACGGGAGTCTAGAGATACAAAATGCGAGCGAGATTAACAATTTTATTGCTCATGGACTTCCAAACCCCGCAGGAATTAAAAGCCTCATTTTCAATGGAAGTGACCCTGTGCGTAGAGAAGTAACCGCCACAGCTACTCATACCGGTACCGAGGTATAATGAAGGCTGACTTCCCTAAACGCTAACTTTCCCTTACAATCGAGTATCACATTATGGAGAAAAAATTGAGCACAGAGCCCTATAAAGGAACACGAGACTTCTATCCAGAGGACATGGCAGTTCTGCGGTATATTTTTGATACCTGGTCAAAAACGGCAGAATCGTTTGGATTCGAGCGTTATGACGCATCCGTTCTTGAGCCTTCAGAACTCTACCGAAGTAAGAGCGTTGAAAATGAAGAAATAATCAATGACCAAACATACACCTTTACCGACCGAGGTGATCGTGAAGTGACTCTCCGGCCAGAAATGACCCCTACGGTTGCACGTATGGTGGCCGGACGAAGACGTGAACTCTCACTCCCTATTCGTTGGTACTCAATTCCTAATCTCTTTAGATATGAACGACCACAACGCGGACGACTTCGAGAACACTGGCAACTTAACTGCGATATGTTTGGCGTTGACGATATTTCTGCCGATATAGAAATGATTACCCTTGCCTATTCGGTACTTACTGCATTTGGAACAAATCCTGATGCATTTGAAGTTCGTCTCAATGATCGAGCGTGGCTCAATGAAATTTTTAAGAAAGAAGGATTCTCACATGAGCAGAGCAATGCCCTTCTTGCCCTCATGGACCGAAAGGAAAAGATAGATAATTTTGACGAGGAAGCCGAAAAAATAGCGGGTAAGCCTTTTGTTCCACCGAGCGAAATTATCCCAGGAAGTAAGCTTGCGCAGGTTGTTGATGCACTCAAAGCTCTCGGTATCACTAACGTTCGTTTCTCTCCTTCAACGGTACGTGGTTTCAATTACTACACAGGAGTTATCTTTGAAATCTTTGACACCTCAAAGGAGAACAACCGGTCACTCATTGGTGGTGGGCGCTACGACAACCTCACCTCACTCTTTGATGGTGAACCAATTTCAGGTATAGGATTTGGTATGGGAGACGTAACCATGCGCGATTTCCTCGAAACCCACAATCTCCTCCCTAAGCATATTGGTATCACCGCACCGACACTCATCATTATTCCAGAGAATGATTCACTTAATTTAGAGGCTCAAAAGATTGCACAAGAATTTCGTTCAGCAGGAATCCGTGTCTCGACAGACATAAGCGGTAGAAAGTCTGACAAGAAAAAAGCAACGGCAGAGAAAGTAGGTGCTCGTTTCATACTTACCCTTAATGCAGAAGGTACAGAAACACTCACCATGAAAGAGCTTGAGACACGAATAGAAACGACAGGGACAGTTGCGGACTTGCTTACAGTACTTTCCAACTAACTATGACTAGTTCAAATTACATCTCAAAAATCCTCAAGTACGAGGAGCCAAGGAGAGAGACCGTGAGGCGTATGTGGTATACGATGAACGGCCTCTCGACGACGGGTAACAAAGTAATTGAGGATTTTAGAATGTAATTTTATGCGATACGTAGTATTTGACCTAGAAACTCAAAATATTTTTTCCGACATCGAAAGTAGCAACCCAGCTGACTTGGATATTTCTGTTGCCTGCGCGTATGATTCTGGTACCGACACATACACCGTCGCAACTCACGATGAGCTACAAAAGCTCTGGCCAATTTTTGAAGAAGCAGACGTACTTGTTGGATACAACAGCAACCATTTTGATATTCCACTCCTCAATAAGTACTACCCGGGTGATTTGACTCAAATTAAAAGTATCGACCTCCTCGAAGATATCCGACTCAGTCTTGGTAAGCGTATTCGTCTCGACTCAGTAGCACAAGCAACAATAGGAGCAAAGAAATCTGCCAATGGTTTGCAAGCAGTGAAATGGTGGCGTGAGGGTGACATTGAATCAATCAAAAAATACTGCAAACAAGATGTGAAGGTAACAAAAGAAATATTTGAATTTGCTCTAGAAAATAAAAAAGTACTCTACAAAGACGGTACTAAGAAGCGAGAAATCCCCCTTGATACAAGTGGTTGGGTTCCAGAGGATAACCATAGAATGACGTTTTCATTGCCATTTTGAGTGTAATTATTTATTGCGCGGGCCGTTTTTTCTTCTGTGTAGAAGAAAAAACGTCAGACCAGAAGTTATAGTCACTTCGTTCTTTAACTTCTAGGCCACCTTCTCCCTGCCCTTTTGAGCGTAATTATTTAATTGCACCGGTCGACTTTTCTTCTTTGGCAGAAGAAAGGCCATCTTTCTTCCACGAAAAAGAAAGATGGCAGACCAGGAAAATATATTCACTACGTTCATTATTTCCTAGGCCACAGACCAGAAGTTATAGTCACGTTGTTCCTTAACTTCTAGGCCACCTTCTCCCTGCCCTTTTGAGCGTAAAAACCTATTTTACAGAGCTATTGCGTATTTGAATATTTATGGTATAGTTGTCGCAGATAAGTCAATGGTGGCTTAGTTTCTTAGAAGGAGGAAGTATGACAAATGATGGTACTGGAATTGCGAGTAAAATCACAATGAGCGATGAACGAATTCGTGAACTTGCCTTAGCATTTACGCTCTGTAAAGTACGGCGTGACGGAAAAAAGATGGGACCTCTCCCTCTCCGAGCACTCGGGGTAACGCCTGAAGAACTCGGTATTACGTCAGAAGAATTTGATGTATTTGAACGCGATGTAAATAAACTTTTGTTCGTAGCGGACTTCGGCAGTGAAGCTATCTTGGTCAAGGCGCCAATAGGACAAATCTATGTACCTACATATGCTGACAAAGATGACCCTGTGGGTACCCATTACGTTTCCTAACAAGTTGCTAAACCAAAATCCCAAGCTATGCTTGGGATTTTTTTATTGCGCCTTTCTTTTTGAAAAATAGAACCAGGTGTAGAGAGCGATGAGCAGGATAACGTTTGGAATAAATATGTACGGCGTCCCCCAACTTATGCCATCAACATGAAAATCGGAAACAGGCCAAAGGAATGGCGTCGGGAAAAATGAGCTTGAGTGGGTTGGAATATCAACGAGCATATGCAGTGGCCATGCAAACATCTCTACCAGTGGTTTCTTTCGTACAAACCAGACGATACCAATCACAATCCCTGCAATTACGAGGCTGTGGGTTACGTTGTAAAGCGAATGTACGTATTGTGGGATAGATGCTGGGTCTGGTGGCCCTGCGCTAAAGTCAGGACCTGATGCGATGCTCAAAATTGAAAGTGCAAAGAGAATCCCAAATGAAAACAAGTCGGGCATGATTCCAAAGAAGAACGCCTTCCAATATGAAATCTTTGATTTTCGACCGAAGGCAACTCCTCCGTATAGTCCATGTGAAATGATATCCATATTTTATATATTACTAACCAAAAAATGCTACAAACAAAACAAAGAACGCCAAGATAATACGATACCAAATGAATGGCCAGAGCGTATGCTTACGAAGAAACGTAATCATGAAGTGAATTGCGCATAGTCCCACGACAAAAGCTGTGACTGCACCCACCCCTAGTGAGCCCCATGCTACCGGTGCGTCTGATGAAATGAGCTCGAGCAATTTTTTGAGTCCGCTACCAAGAATAATTGGAAGTGCAAGCAGGAATGAAAATCGTGTTGCGTCATTTCGACTGAGTCCGAGAAGCATACCTCCAGCAATCGTTGCCCCGGAACGTGAAAACCCCGGGACAAGTGCAAGTGTCTGGAACAGACCGATTTTCCATCCTGTTTTCATATCAATCTCCCCGGTATGAAAATTATTTTGGTACATGTACTCTGCGTACATAAAAAAGAGAGAGCCGAGAACGAGTACCCCCGCAACCAAAATAGGATTACGGAAGGCATGCTCCATGAGTGACTCAAGGAGAAGTCCGAGGATAATGGCTGGAATTGTACCTATCGCAAGTGCCTTAACAATAGTGAGATCTTTCTCATTTACAGGGAGCCTTCCCAGCTTACGGAGAACTGTCTGTACAAGAATAAAGAGCTCATCAAAGAAATACACAATAACCGCAAGTGCTGTTGCGAGTTGCAACACCGCATCAAACGCAAGAGAGGAAGTGTCCTCAACTCCGAGAACTGCATGCGTAAGGACAAGATGTCCTGATGACGATACTGGCAAAAACTCGGTAATACCCTGCACGATGCCGAGGATAATGCCTGAAAAAATATCCATATACTGCTTAGTATATCATGCCAAAATACGGATATGATATACTCTCTGTACATTTACTTAACATAGTTTTTTACGTGATATGGAAACAGAACCAACACAAGGAGGTACACCCGTACAAAGACCACTAGCTGCTGCGAAAAATTCGCTCGGTATTCCTGTGGCGATTGTACTTGCAGCTGCACTCATTGCAGGAGCAATTGTCTATACCGGTATGCAAAAAACCGCACCAGTACAAAAAGGTGCCGGCACTGGAAATGATCAAGTCACTGCAGAAATTGAAATCGCTCCAGTAACTGAGAAGGATCATATCTACGGTAACCCGAACGCACCAATTATGATTGTCGAATATTCTGACTTTGATTGCCCATTCTGTAAAAATTTCCACGAGACCATGATTAAAATCATGGCAGAGTACGGAAAAGACGGGAAAGTGGCGTGGGTCTTCCGACAGTTCCCTCTCGAACAACTTCACCCAAATGCTCCAAAGACCGCTGCAGCATCTGAGTGTGTTGCAAGTCTTGGTGGCAACGATGCGTTCTGGAAATTTGCAGAACTTGCATATGGAGATAGAACAACCAATGAACCAACGAATCTTACAAAACTTCCGGAGTATGCAGAAAAGTCAGGTGTAAACAAAGCAAAGTATAACGAGTGCGTTGCTGCAGGAACCTTTACTCAAAAGATTGCTGACGATGTTGCGCTTGCGCTTAAGACGGGTGCTCGCGGTACTCCATACTCAATCCTCATGGTTGGAGACCAGCAAGGTGTTATCAATGGGGCTCAGCCATATGCAACCGTAAAGCAAATGGTGGACACGGTGATTAAACAACTTGGAGAAGAGGCAAAATAACCTCTCATTCAAAAAATCGCTCGTACGCATTCTGCGTACGAGCGATTTTTATATTCCCTTCCTACTTTGTAATTCAGTAACAAGCCCACAATAATCTGACTTCTCTGGATTACACGCTTCGCTTAAGAATGTACCCTGGGTGATTTCGTGAACGACTCTGATAATTTCTTGCTTTAAAGATTCCACCTCTTCGCTCGTAATCACGAAGGATTCCTCGTGTATCTTCCCTGTTCCATCTGCTTCAATAAATGAAAGGAACCCCTCTTGCGTCATCATATCTTCACGTCCCTGAAGTTGAAGCATGAGCACATAGAACACGAGCTGACGTTTGTAATCACCATCTGAATCCTTTGTCGTGCCTTCAATTTGTCCACGCGTCTTCGGCTTCCCTGTCTTGTAATCGACAACACGGAGAAGTCTCCCCTCGGCGTCAAAGTCGAGTCGGTCGAGTTTCCCCGTGAGCATTACTTCTGGAAATTCTTTAAGACCTGTCGGAAGCATAACCTGAATACCATACTCTTCCTTTGTTGCTGACGGGAGGTTGTTCTTTATGAACTCAAGATAATTTGTGAGTGCAACAAGCGCTCGCTCATGATGACGAACATACTCACTCGCACCAATCGGCAACTTTCCTAGTTCGTTTTCAATATACTTTTTGAGCAGTGTTGCGCTTGGCATCTTTCCCCCATTGTCTCTGCGATACGTAAACACGCTCTGGAGTGATTCATGAAGCACCGTACCAAACTGTGCATTTTCAGCCTGCACCTCAGGTATACGGAGTATATTTCGATAGAAATAGTTCCATGGGTCACGAAGGTAATTGTTGAGAGCAGTCACCGAAAGTCCTCTCTCGGTAAGTACCTCGCGTAAATACGAAACATCAAGGGGAGCCCCCTTCTCACTCGTCGCAATTGATGCGCTTGGGTCAAAGTCACTTTCAAATTTCTCAGTATCAATCGTGTGTATGAGGGTAGTTCCCACGTCCTCAAGGAGTCGTGTCGGAAGAAATGTTCGCCCTTCGGTATTGGTTACAGACTCACTAACATACACACCTTTTTTCGCACGCGTAATCGCAACATAGAGCAATTTACGCTCATCTTCATTCTCATCAAAAGCATCTTCAGTCACTTGCTTCGTTACTGGAATAGCAAAGTGTTGTGTGTGTGACTTACCTCCCCAGTTATTATCAGTAAGGTGCGGGATAAACACATACTCAAACTCAAGACCTTTAGATTTGTGAGCGGTCATCACATGTACAGCGCGCGCACCCGTGCGGATATACGGAGCGTTGAGTGGAAGTCCATGGAGTACACGAGTAGCAAACATAGCTTCTACATCAGCAAGGGTTACGGTGTTTTCATGGCGAACAAGCGCTTCCACCTCATCATAGAGACGACGTACCACCCGAGAGCCCTCATAGGGATCAATAGTCAGAATATGTTGCATGAGTCCGCTTTCTCGTATGATGTATTCGAGTACCCTGTGTGGCGCATCGATGAGCATGCGCTCCCGCGCATGTGCAATACATGCGGTTACGGTCGTAATTTTTTCGGGTTCTCTGAGTTCAAGGGACTTGAGGATTTCAGCATCTTCAAGAATGGTGCGTAGCGGTGTTGCGTATGAACGCGCTCGAGCGATGCGGACAATGTCTTTTGCTGGAAGGCCAACGTAGGAACTTTGGAGTACCTCAAAGAGCGCTCGTTCATCGCTCGCGCTTATAATGGCACGCATGAGTGTACGTACCGTTCCTGTAAGTGGATGCGAAAGAATATCTCCATCTGCAGATGCCTCGACCTCGATACCTTCTTTACGGAGAAGAGTGCTGAGTGACTCAACCTCGTGATTCGTTCGCAAAATAACGACAATCTCATCCGGCTCTACACCCTCTTTCAAAAGTGCTCCAATCTGTAGAACGACAGAGCTATCCTCTACAGCTTCGTGACTCATCTTCCTTCGTTCAATAACGGCTTCGTGTGTATGGAACGCCGTAAGCGGGACGCGTAACTCACGCGCAATGCCTGCGTTAACTGAAATGAGTTCATGTGACAAGTCGAGAATTCCTTGCGCTGAACGATAATTTTTGGTGAGTGCAATTGTTTTAGTATGGGGGAATTTCTCTTCAAAAAATAAAAAGTTCTCGAGTGACGCTCCCTGGAACCGATAGATAGACTGCTTCTCGTCTCCCACCACAAATAAGTTCGGGCGGTCGTGAAATGAGGCAAGGAGTTCGAGAATCCTGTTTTGGCTTCCGTTCACGTCTTGATGCTCGTCTGCGAGCACGTACTGATACTCTTCCTGTACCGAGCGAAGCATATCCTCGTTAGACTCAAGGGCTTTCACTGTCTCAAAAATCATATCGTCAAAGTCGAAGTGTCCTTGCTTTGCAAGCTCTGCTTCGTACATACGATACACAAAAAGGAGTTCGCGGTTCTTCCCTACTTTCTTTTCATAATCGAGATACTCTTTGCGCACCTTCCCCTTATGAGCACCTTTCTCATGCATTTTTGGAATTGCATCTAAATGCGCTTGCTGAGTTTCTATAATTTCAGCAAATCGGTCTGGTGTAATGTACTCACGCTTCATTAAGGAGAGCGCACTCATAATAGGCTTGATGTAGTACTCTGGCGCGCCTGAAGGGCGGAGGAGCTTGATACTCGGTGTCTCCACAATAGACTCTATGAGCGTCACCTTCTCAAGGTCGGTGACGTGACGCCCTCCTACCGAGCGCAGATACGCATCGGGGTATTGCCGTATGAGCCTCCCTGCAAACTCATGAAATGTATGAATAGCCACTCGATAAGCAGGTGCACCGATGTACGAAGCGAGACGCTCCTTCATCGCCTTTGCACCAGACTCGGTGAAGGTGAGTGCGAGGATATTTTCTGGCTTCGTATCTGTTTGTAGCAGGATGTTTGCAATGCGAAGGGTAAGAATCTGTGTCTTCCCTGTCCCTGGCCCAGCAATCACCATTACCGGACCTTCAATGGTATCTACAGCGTCCTTTTGCTCGGGATTGAGTCGTTCGTATGCGCTCCTAAAAAGTGATTCTTCCATAAATACCACAATCAATTATTCTCAAATATATTTTACTCAACAGGTGTTACTGCACCTCAAGTCGTTCAGGTCCGCCACTCTTCGTGTTGAGGCACTGAGTGAGCGCTTGTGTTTCTGTCCATCCGCACTTCCCTGTTGCTTGTCGTTCACAGGTCGCTGTTTGGTAGCATGCGTATTCTTCACGGTACTCACACGTTGACGCCATATCACCCAAAGACGCGTCGGTACAGAGCTGACCGCTACATCCGCCTATAACACATCCTTTCCCTGGTGTTGTTACTGGTGCAGTACTCGCACCTTCAATACGCTTAATGTAGTACGCACTATTGCCATAGAGTGTGTACGTATGGTCGTCTTGTAACTCTGCGTAGACCTCTACAACTTCACCTATGTGACTTTCGAGATCTCCAAAACCATCAACACCCTGCACACTCCCGACGACACCCTGTGTCCATCCCATGATGGCAGTGACGTGCTTTCCGTCTACTTCGACGAAACATTCACCGTCAGCAAAACAGCCAACATCTACTTTCTCGAGTACTCCACGAAATGTCCCACTCTCCCCCTCTTGCCCTACACTGTCTGGTGTCTCGGTTGGTGGTACCTGCCGGTTCACAGCATCACCGTTTGTGTTTTGTTCTCCTTGTGGGGTCTCTACTACTGGAGTCTCCCCCGCACTCTCGTCACTATGTTGCTCCATCCATGCTACTGAAACACCAATAACGAGAAGGAGTGCGATAACAATATAATGAATTTTTGTACGCATAAAATAATTATTTATCCTGATGCCTAGAGTATACCACGCACTCAGAATTGGTTGACTTTTATAGAAAATACAACATAATCGTGAGCAGAGAGTTCCGTACTGTACGTCACTCATTCATTGAAAGAAGGAGAATGTTCATGTTGAAAAAGCGTATTATTCCAAGTTCCGTCATTTCGAAGTATTCAATTGAATTCCTCAAAGCTGGGACCGCATTAAAACCACACACAGAGGAATTTGCACACGTAACAACACCACGGGGAGAACTGCCCATACTTGGATTGCACGACATTATTTGTGTTATTGCCAAGGACGGACACGGACAATTTTTTGAAGTCATTCCAATAGATGATGCAAGCCCTGAACCATTTTTGACCCAATCAATTACGAAGCTCAACCTACCAGGGAGAGCCTACAACTGTCTTAAGAAAAAACGAGTATCAACTATTGGTCAACTTCTTCAGATGTCACGAGATGACCTTCGTGCAATCAAAGGATGTGGACCCCTATCTCGGTCACACATCTTACAAGCACTCAGAGTCCGTGGACTCCACTTAAAAAATACGTAAAAGAATCCTGCAGTCGCGATATCCTATCGCGACTTTTTTATTGACGGTTTTACTTTGAGGAGTATCATTACTTGTATATGGAGATACGTGACCTTACAAAGGAAGCAGTTCTCATAAGCGAAGATTCAAGTTTTCGTGACGCAATAGCACTCATGGTTACGAAGAAAACGAACTCGCTCCTCGTTATTGATGAAGACGGGAAGCTCTCGGGTGAAGTAAATGTTTCAGACTTACTCAATGCTATTGTCCCTGAGTATAGTGACCCCGAAAATATCCTTGAAGAATTAGGTACAGAAAGGGGCTTTGAAGAAGCTGTTCGAGGCGCTGAAGACAAAACGGTCGCAGAATTCATGGCGGTAGATATACAGCCAGTCCATGTTGATGACTCCCTACTTACCATTGCCAGCACCGCGATTACTCAAGAGACGCAACACATCCCTATCGTCGACCATGACAATCGACCCATTGGAGTCATATCGCGACGTGGACTGAAGCATATTCTTGCCAAATACCTCGGCATCAAAGATTCTGAAGAATAAAAAAAGCCCCTTCAAAAATGAAGGGGCTTTGGTTAATAAAGAACTACAAATCTACAGAACTACTTCACCTCCTGTTCTGTAAACTTGCCTGTGGCATCGTCGACAAGATATTTCTTCTTGCCGGCTGTTACTTCGGTGATAATGTCGCGCTTTTCACCAGGAACAGTACTTGTGTATGAACGAACACCACCCTGACTTGGACAAATTGCCATACCTGCTGGCTTTTTGTTTAGTGGATGATCATCGGTTACACGATAGCAAGAACGAGTGACTTTTTTTGGCACTTGTATCTCGCCTGTTTGTAACTGAACTTTTGGTGCTTCTTGTACAACATCTTTTGGAACAAGCTTGTACCCAGGCAGTTCACACTCGCGCAACTGGATCTTTGAGACAAGTCGTCCCATTGAACCTGATGTGCCAGCACCAACTTGCCCACCACCGCCAGAACCGAAACCGCCAACACCAAACTGACGGGCGCCCGATACTGCCGGGAGTGCAGTTGTGATTATTGGTTGATGTCCGTAGACACGTACTGAACCATCACCCTGCTTCTCTTCAAAGTACCGTATACGCTTTCCGTCTTCAAAGTATGGTGCGAGTGTTTCATCGCGCCCAAGATAGACGTTGTCATTGCCGGTGAACCCTACAAACAAACCATTTACATCTTCTGAAACGACTGTTTGCAGTGGACCACACGCCAACACCTCCACTTTCACATCACCTTGCTCCGTAACAATCGGAGGCATGGGTGGCATAACTGGTGGAATGACAATGTATGACGACTTGCTACTATACTTCGTTGAACTTGTTGACCGGTCAGCAGCATCAATTGATACTGCCTGGTCACCAGCATTCGACGTTGCATTTGCAACACCACCATACCCATTGCCCGAGTCTTTGATTTCATTGGTACCTTTTACGGTACCGTTGACATCTCCGTTTGTTTGCGTTTGTTGCTGTTGTTGTTCAACATTCGCCGGAGGGACTGGGTTTGGATGTGGTTGTGGTTTGGGTTGCGGGTGCGCATCATGGTTTTCACCATAGTGTTCATCCTTGTCATGGTTACCTGGAAACTTCGCCCACCATGGTTTCCCTGGTTGGTTGTTACACGTTCCAGGAATACCTTTACATGATGATTGCTGATCGTGGTCATCGTGAGATGAGTCACCATTCCCCGTAGCATGCGCCACTGAGACGAGAGCCAAAGAGACTCCCACTGCAAGCATTACCTGCTTTAATTGAAGGCCTTTCGCCATAATTATTTCTCCTGTTGTCAAAATCGGCATTGAAAGAGGTGCCGACATCCCCTGTAAGAGCTTAAACTTCTGCGTAAAATAGTACTCTATATTTGACAATCTGTCAAATATACGAGATTGTGCCTTATATTCCCTCTTTTCTACTCACCATGTCCCATACATCCCCCACCTGACAAAGGGCCACCCTTCGCAAAAAATAGCAAACCCCTGAGAAGCGAAGCTTTTCAGGGGTTTTCCCATATTCCCTCTCAATCTCCAAATGAAGAACCTAGAGTTCGTTTAGAGCATCGTCTATAAGGTCGAGCGCATCATCAATCAAGTCTTCTGCCTCAGCCTCATCGCCATTGTCGATTGCGTCTTCAGCGTCATCGAGAAGGTCTTCTGCGTCATCGAGGAAGTCTTCTGCATCGCCGACATCGTCGTTGTTATCAATAGCGTCATCTACGTCATTCCGTGCATCATCGAGGTCATCTCGAGCGTCGTCGAGCATATCTTCGACATCGTTACTTCCGCCGTTCCCTATTTCATCAACTGCGTCATTTGCTTTGTCTTCTGCATCTTGCGCAAGGTCGATAGCTTCATCCTCATCGTCATTGTCGAGTGCATCCTCTGCATCATCGAGAAGGTCTTGCGCTTCATCGAGCAAATCTTGTGCATCATCAACATCGTCTCCATCATCCTCTGCAGTATCGATCTCATCTTGTGCGTCGTCTATTGCATTTTGTGCATCGCCTATAGCATCTTCAGCTTCTTGGCTCTTCGACTCACCTCCTGCATCCTCGATTGCGTTTTGCGCATTATTAAATGCGTCTTCTGCCTGATTTTCTGCATCATCGAATTCTCCCTCGAAATACGACCGTATTGCGTCCATCAAATCCTTCCGTGCATCATCAAGGTTTTCTTTTGCTGAATCAATATCCTCTGCGCTTGGGTTATCGTCGATTTCATCTTCTGCTTCCTCTATTGCATCTATTGCATCAAGAATCACGTCTCGAGAACTTTCGTCCTCTACTTTCGAACTCGAATTATCAGAAGACTTTACCGTCGCTGGAGTAACCGGATTTGGTGTAGGTAGCGACACTACAGGAACTGGTGGGATAGAGGTGATTCCGTTCTTCGCCAATACCATGTATGTCGCTCGAGACTTCGGACCAAAGTATCCACTCGCTGGTGCAATTCCGTTTGCACTCTGCCACTTCATGAGCGCTTCTTTGGTAAGGGTTTTAAATTCACCTGTCTCCATGCCCTTTGAGCCAACACCACTCAGTGCAATCGTGTATGAAGTATCATTCAAATACTCTTGCAAGCATTTTACGTCCTCACCCGTATCGCCAAATTCAAGGTCACGACTAAAGCTACATTCCGAAGCACTCGCCTGTGCTGGTAAAAATGCAAAAGTTACTGATAAAAACAAAAACACCAACCCCATCGCGAGAAAAACCTCCCGTCGTGATAATACAATTTTCATATACTAGTAGTATACCCTACCCACCCCTCCCCAATCCCCAACACACGTCATCACACGCACCACAAATCCTGCGAAGGGTGACCCTTTGTCACTAATCCCCAACACACATCATAATAAAACCCCTGAAAAGCTTAGCTTTTCAGAGGTTTTGTTACTTTCATTTTCGAAAGAGTTGGATTTTTGCCTCAGATACGAGGCGTCGAGGAGTGAGGACGGGAGGCGTACAAGCGTACGATGACCGTCGTCACGACGAAGACAACAAAGTAGATGGGGTGAAAATACAACTCGACTAGTAGCTCTTCAATCGACGTGCCTTATCGTGTTGTCGTATCTTTTCGAGTGCCTTAGCCTCAATTTGTCGAATACGTTCTCGCGTCACTCCAAACTCCTTCCCCACCTCTTCGAGGGTGTGGTACGTACCGTCGAGGAGACCATGACGCATTTCGAGAATCTTTCGCTCCTTCTCTGAAAGTGAAGAAAGAATTTCTTGCATTTGGTCTGCGAGGATACGGTGTGCAACCTCTTGGTCTGGAGAAATGATTTTGTCGTCGGCAATAAAGTCTGAGAGTCGTGAACGGTCATCGTCATCTCCAATAGGAAGTTCGAGTGAAATAGTATCCTGACTGATTTTTTCAATCTGGTAAATTTTCTCAACTTCGACGTCCATTTCTGTTGCAATCTCTTCTGCCATTGGGTCACGTCCGAGGTCTTGTGAGAGTCGTCGTGATACCTGCTTGTACTTCGCCATTGTTTCTACCATGTGTACTGGAATACGAATAGTTCGTGACTGATCTGCAAGCGCTCGAGTGATTGCCTGCCTGATCCACCACGTTGCATAGGTTGAGAACTTAAATCCCTTCGTGAAGTCGAACTTATCGACAGCCTTAAAAAGACCAAGGTTACCCTCCTGAATGAGGTCGAGGAGTGTAAGGTCGGGGCTTCGTCCTACATACTTCTTTGCAATAGAAACGACGAGACGGAGGTTTGCGCGTGCGAGAAGGTTGCGTGCTTCTGAGTCACCATCAACGATACGCTTTGCGAGTGTCCGCTCTTCGAGTGCAGTAAGAAGTGGATACTGCCCAATTTCGCGGAGGTACATCTGGATAGAGTCGTACGAACTTTCATTTCGCTTGTATACGTTCTTTCGGTCGAGGAGACTATCCCCCAGGTCGTCCCCGAGCATTCCGCCTCCCCCAATAACATCAATACTTGCCGTCGATAGACGCTCGTATAAATCTTCAAGGAAAGAAACATCCTTCTCAATCGTTGGAAACTCTTTCAGAATCTCATCATAGGTAATGTACCCACGTGTTCTTCCGACAGTGAGTAGTGCTTCCGCTTTTTGTTCTTGCGCGAGCTCACCCTTCGAAAGCTTCTTTGCCTTTACGGGCGCTGATTTTTTTACAACAACCTTTTTTGTACTCGCTACTTTTTTAGTAACTTTCTTTTTAACTATTTTCTTTGGAGCTGCTTTTTTTGGCGTCCTTTTGAGTGCTTTTTTGACTACACTCTTTTTTTTGATAACAGCTTTCTTTGCTGTTTTTTTGATAACCGCCTTTTTTCGAGGCGATGTTGATTTTACTTTTTTATTTTTTGCGACTGCCTTTTTTGCCATGTGACCGTTACTATACCTTAAAAGCTAGAAAAGTCCATCCCTTTGTACGCTTTTATATAACTCTATAAAAGTACTTTATTTTTCATTATTTTATGCTATATTTGGTGAGTCACACACGTTGTGATTTTGTTCTTAACGAGACCCGAAGGAGAAACGTATGAAAACGATTCACCATGGCCATGCTCCGGCAGGTCATATTGCATTTGCACTTCCTTACGCTTGCGGACACCCTCAAGGCCATTAAAATTAGTTAAAGGCTGCGCCCCGATTGTATTTTATATACAATCGGGGCTTTTTCTTACTCTGCCTCTATCACCACACTCGTCTGGAGCAACTTCTCCGCCTCCTTTGCTTTTCTTAACGCTTCAAGTGTCTCTTCATGACGTTCCGCATCCCCCATTGTATTGAGTACTCCGCGAAGTGTTGCGAGTCTTTCCCGTGCAACAATGTGTGAGAAGCGGGTCAGTACATCTGAAATATCTTCGAGAAGCTGTCGTTCACGAACACCTTCGAGTTGTTCTTCAATGGTAAATACTTCCTTCTGCTGTACCTGCTTTGTATCATCACTCATAAATTGTGCGTACTCCTCGGAATCTAAGATTGCCTGAAGGTGTGTCGTGATGCGCTTTGCAATCCATGTCCGCTCATCAGTGAGCACGAGAAGGAGTGCGCGGAGATGACTCTCGAGTGCTTGCCGTTGCGTGTGGGTACGTACTTCTTGTACAACTTTCTCCTCAACCTTTGGCGCAATACGGGTTAATTCTCCAGAATGCTTCATAGCTTCGTAGAGTCGCTCTACTTCAAAATGAATTCCCTCTTTGGTTGCACCTATTCTTTCGGCGATAATTCCCTCAAAGTGTTCTCGGTCAATGCGATTATCAATAGCGACGAGGAGCGGGAGTATTTCTTCGCGCACTCTTAGTTTATAGGTACGCTCGTCTTTCGTGTGCTCATGCAATACATCGAGAAGAAACTCAACAACGTGCACTGCGCCACCAACAATACGCTTCAGCTCATGCGGGTCATTACGAACCACATCTGCTGGATCTTGCCCGTCAGGCATGTGTGCGACTTTTACATCCATACCGTGTTGGAGCATCGGAAGCGCCACACGCTTCACTGCGCTAATTCCCGCCCTATCTGCATCGAGCGCGAGTACCACTTTCTTTGAAAGGCGGAGGAGGAGCATAATGTGATGCGACGTGAGCGCCGTCCCCGAAACCGCAACAGTGTTTGCGTACCCTGCCTGGTGTGCCAAAACGAGATCAAACTGCCCTTCAACGACAAGTGAAAAATCATAGTGGCGAATACCACTCTTTGCTTTGTCATACCCGTAGAGAATTTCTGATTTCTGGAAGAGTTCTGTCTCGGGTGAGTTCACATACTTTGGAATTCCTGGTTCACTTTTAAGCGTTCTTCCTGAAAACGCAACGACTCTTCCCGATGAATCCATTATCGGGAACATGATTCTGTCTCTAAAAACATCGTATGACTCCTTCCCTTGGTCAGCTTTCTTTATGAGTCCTGCTTTAAATATTTGTTCTTCAGTGAAGCCTTTCTCCGTAAGGTACGCTTTGAGTGAACGCCATTCATCTTTGGCATACCCTATTCTCCAGGTGTACACAGTGGTCGCCTTCACTCCCCGATTGCCAATGTACTCATTGACGTGTGGCGCTTCGTCACGCGCTGTAAAGAAATACTCAGTCGCAGCTTCGAGGAGTGCATACTGTGTCTCGCGCGCATCACGCTTCTTTGGGTCTTCGGCAACAAGCTCTACACCTGCTCGCTCTGCGAGAATTTTGAGCGCTCCTTTAAAGTCGACACCTTCCATTTCTTGAATAAAGGTGAACATGTCTCCCCCCTTTTGTGACGAGAAGCAAAAGTACATTCCTCTGTCTGGTGACACGTAGAATGAGGGTGTCTTTTCGTTGGTAAAGGGTGACTTCCCTTTGTAACTTTTACCTGCGCGCTTGAGCTCCACATACCCACCAATAACATCGAGTATTGAGAGGCGTTCTTTAATTTGTTCCACCGGAGTTGCCATAGTGTGTCTATTATACGTGAGGAGGCAGAATTAACGAATTCAAAATACATCTTTGACTCGACTTGAAATTGTGGTATAGTCTTGGCTGCTTGTTCCACCACCCCAAGGAGATTGTAATGAAAGAAACACAAGAAGCGGTTGTAAAAAGACTCGAAAAGGAGTTAAAAGTCGCTCGAATAAATCTTGAAAAGATTGACCCAGAATTACCCACAAAGGTAGCTATGGGTAAAGGGCTTCCGGCACATTTGAGCTCTCTCGCCGAAGTTGTCGCATATCGTCAAACATATCAACAACTTCGTACAGCAGGGAAATTTTTATAGTTCATAGGTAGTACACAGCAAACACCCATCACGAATGGGTGTTTTTCTATATGGGAACAGCTACCCTCCATAACAAAACCCCAGAGAAGTAAAACTTCTCTGGGGTTTTGTTTCACTTTGCAGTGACTACGCTTCGTCGTTTGAATCTGCAGTGAACTGCTTGATTGCTTCGTACTTGTTACTTCCAACAAATCCTGTACCTGCTGGGATAAGACGTCCAATGATAACGTTTTCCATAAGTCCAGTAAGCTTGTCTTCACTTCCGCGAACTGCGGCGTTAATCAAAACACGTGTTGTGTTTTGGAATGAAGCTGCTGAGAGGAAGCTCTTTCGTGAGAGTGATGTCTCAGTGATACCGAGGATGAGCTTGTCTGCTTTCGCTGGCTCATTTCCCGCCTCCCTGAGTTCATTATTAGTCTTCACAAAGATCCATTCCTCTACAACGTCCCCTACGGTGAAGTGACTATCTCCAACGTTCGTAATCTTCACACGACTCATCATCTGCTTCACAATAAGCTCGATGTGCTTTCGTGCAATGGTTACTCCCTGAAGTTCGTAAATCTTGTTGGTTTCGTTAATGATGTACTCCTGTGTTACTTGTTCTCCTGCGTACTTGAAGAGATCAGGAAGGTGCACAGAACCATCAGTGAGGAGTTGTCCTTGCTTTACTGCTTCACCTTCTGAAACAGTCACCACTCGTCTGAAGTGTACTGGGTACTCGATTGGATCATTCTTCTTTGTTGCATACTTCGAACCGAGTGTTGGTGCAACAGTGATAATCTTTTCCTTTCCTTCAGTACGGATACTGGTGATAACTCCGTCAGTCTTAGAGATAACTGCAGGAACCTTAGGCTGTCGCTTCTCGAACACTTCTTCTACTCGAGGAAGACCCTGTGTTACGTCTCCACCGACTGACGCAGCACCTCCTGCGTGCTTTGTGTTCATTGTAAGCTGAGTACCTGGCTCTCCAATCGCTTGTGCAGCAACAGTACCTACCGCTTCTCCAATATCAACGAGCTTGTTTGTCGTGAGGTCGATACCGTAACACTGCTGACATACACCCTGAAGTGTCTTACAAGTCATTGGTGAACGTACTTCTACTGTTTGGATATCAGACTTTTCAACAACCATAGCTTCAACACGTGAGAGGAGGTGTCCCTTCTTGAAGAGTACCTCGCCAGTGCTGGTTACTGCATCGCTTGAAAGGATTCGTCCACGAATTGCCTTTGAAAATGCAATTTCAATTCCTGATGAACTGACCCGTCCGATGATAACTCCCTCCTTTGTCTTACAGTCATCTTCAGTAACGATTGCATCTTGCGCAACAACGAAGAGTCGTCGAGTAAGGTATCCTGCCTTCGCTGTTTGAAGCGCTGTGTCGGCAAGACCTTTACGTGAACCGTGAGTAGTAATGAAGTATTCAATTGGACTCATACCTTCCTTCATTGATGAAAGAATTGGGAATTCAAGTGTCTCTCCTCGTGTGTTGATGATGAGACCCTTCATACCTGCCATCATGGCAATCTGACCCATTGATCCTCGTGCTCCAGACTTCCACATATCGTATGCAGAACCGTTTACATCCAAAGTCTCTGGAAGGATAGATTCAATTTCAGTCTTTGCCTTGTGCCAGATTTCAATAATCATTCGTCGTCGTTCATCTCGTGAGATGAGACCGTCGTTGAAGAATGCGAGAACGCGAGCTTCGTCTACACGTGCCGCTTCAATAATCCCCTTCTTTCCTTCTGGAACAACTACGTCATCAATTCCCCATGTCGTTCCTGATTTAGTAGCGTATTGGAAACCAAATCGCTTCATACGGTCAACAATCTTTGGTACCGCACCAATTCCCTCATCATCGATGATTTCGATAATAATTCCAAAGAGTGTTCGCTGTGTAATGACATCATTGATGAAGTCGTGCTCACTTGGAAGTACTGAGTTAAAGAGGAGTCGTCCTACTGATGTTTCAAAAATCTTGTTCTCGTATTGAGCATACTTTGGAGTATCTGTTGCAAGAACCTTAATTTTTGCTCGAATGTCTACCACACCAAAGTCATGTGCAGTAATCGCAGCGTTTGGTGATGGGAAGAACTTTCCTTCACCTTGCGCACCATCAATAATCTTAGTCATCCAGAATGCGCCGAGTGCCATATCGAGAAGTTTTTCTGATACCACTGGGTCAGCACTACCTGGCTTCAAGATGTTCTTATTTGCAGAGATGATTTCACGTGCCTCGTACTGTGCTTCATCTGAGAGTGGTACGTGTACTGCCATCTGGTCTCCGTCGAAGTCAGCGTTGAATGCACGACATACGAGTGGGTGAACCTGAATAGCGTTTCCTTCAATAAGTACTGGGCGGAACGCCTGGATACCCTGACGGTGAAGTGTTGGCGCACGGTTCAAGAGAACGTGTCGGTCCTTAATCACATCTTCGAGGATTGCCCATACTTCTGGAACTCCGTCTTCAATGAGACGTCCTGCTCCACGAATGTTGTATGCAAGCTCTTGTGCAAGCAGTTGTGAGATAACGAATGGACGGAAGAGTTCAAGCGCCATGTGCTTTGGAAGACCACACTGGTCGAGTGCGAGGTCTGGACCAATCACAATCACTGAACGTCCTGAGTAGTCTACTCGCTTACCGAGAAGGTTCTGTCGGAAGTATCCTTGCTTGCTCTTGAGGTAATCTGAGAGAGACTTAAGTGGTCGCCTTTGTGCCTGACTCATTGCTGAGTATGCAGTGTTGCCGTGACGAATTGAATTGTCGATAAGTGCATCAACTGCTTCCTGAAGAATACGCTTCTCGTTTCGGAGAATAACGTCAGGAGCCATGATGTCGATGAGCTTCTTGAGACGATTGTTTCGGTTAATCACTCGTCGGTAGAGGTCGTTAAGGTCTGATGACGCATGACGTCCTCCTTCAAGTGCAACCATAGGCCTTAGTG
This sequence comes from uncultured Candidatus Saccharibacteria bacterium, assembly GCA_964638425.1. Classification (GTDB taxonomy): domain Bacteria; phylum Patescibacteriota; class Minisyncoccia; order Phycocordibacterales; family UBA918; genus Damh-18. The sequence continues at coordinate 59,390 of CAZWYM010000004.1, read as the reverse complement.
CTGGTGGAATAACCGGAAGTCGGATAAGGAACATCCACTCAGGTCGTACCTCAGCATGAATCATTCCCTTGATGAGTGAGAGACGCTTGTCGAGCTTTGTTCGCTCAGCAGCACCTGCTGTCTCACGTTCTTTTTCGAGTCGGTCACGAAGAAGCACGAGGTCGAGCTTCTTGAAAATATCATAAATTGCCTCTGCTCCAATACGTGCCTGAAAGAGTGTTGAGTACTTCATTGAGTACTTGTGGTAGTGCATCTCATCGAGAATAGTACCTTCAGTAATACTCTCAATTTCGCGCTTAATCTCATCCATGCGGTTCTTGAGTTCTTCGCGAGCATTCTCACTACCAAGCTCCTTGAACTTCGTTTTGAATTCAACGTCGAGCTCTTTGAGAATACGTGACTTCTCGTCGGTACTTACCTTGGTAACGATGTATCCAGCGAAGTACATCACCTTCTCGATTGAAGCAGCGCTTGTTCCGAGAATAAGTGCAATTCGGCTTGGTACTCCACGGAGGAACCAAATGTGTGACACTGGTACACAGAGGTCAATATGACCCATTCGTTCACGTCGAACGATTGAGCGAGTGATTTCGACACCACACTTCTCACAGGTAATACCCTTGTATCTGATACCGCGGTACTTCTTACACGCACATTCGTAGTCTTCAACTGGTCCAAAAATCCGCTCGTCGAAAAGTCCATGCTTCTCAGGACGTTGTGTTCGATAGTTGATGGTTTCAGGTTTTGTTATTTCTCCCTTTGACCATTCAAGGATACGTTCAGGTGAAGCGAGCTTGAGACTTACTTCACTGAATTGATCACGAGGTTGTGTTTTCATATTAATTACTTATTGAAGACTACTATTAATTGCGCTCTGCGACATCACCTTTTCGTAAATCGATATCAAGCGAAAGACCACGCAATTGATTTACTAATACATTGAATGCAGCTGGTGTGTGCGGATGACTGATTTTTTCACCACGGACGATTGCATCAAATGCTGCTGAACGTCCAACAATGTCGTCTGACTTAATAGTGAGCATTTCACGGAGCGTATATGCAGCACCGTAACCGAGAAGCGCCCACACTTCCATTTCCCCGAAACGTTGTCCTCCCACCTGTGCCTTTCCTCCGAGTGGCTGTTGGGTAATGAGAGAGTACGGACCAATCGATCGCATGTGGATTTTGTCTTCCACCATGTGATGCAGTTTCAAGATGTACATGTACCCTACTGAAATTCGCTGTGCGAATGATTCTCCTGTGCGTCCATCGCGGAGTGCGAGCTTTCCATCAGCTGGAAGTCCTGCAGCGACAAGCTCCTCCTTCACTTCCTTTTCACTTGCACCTGCAAATGGTGGAACGATAGCTTGGTAGCCGAGTGTGTTTGCAGCCATACCGAGGTGAAGCTCAAGAATTTGTCCGAGGTTCATACGGCTTGGAACTCCGAGCGGTGTAAGAATAACGTCGACTGGCTTTCCGTCTTCGGTGTATGGCATATCTTCCTCAGGAAGGATGCGAGAGATAACTCCCTTGTTACCGTGACGTCCTGCAAGCTTGTCTCCCACAGAAACGTTACGTACTTGCGCAACGGTAATGTGAATTCGCTTGATGACACCACTTTCGAGTTGGTCACCTGCTTCACGAGTAAATATCTTCACACCAATAACACGTCCTCGCTTTCCTGCTTCAAGGCGGAGTGATGTGTCCTTTACGTCCTTCGCCTTTTCTCCGAAGATTGAACGAAGAAGTCGCTCTTCTGGAGTAAGTTGTGTTTCACCCTTTGGAGTTACTTTACCAACAAGGATGTCACCTGGGCGCACTTCAGCACCTACACGGATGATTCCTTCCTCATCAAGGTTACGAAGCTTTTGTTCACTTACGTTTGGAATATCTGGAGTAGTTACTTCAGGGCCAAGTTTTGTATCACGAACAGATACTTCGAGCTCATCAAGGTGAATGGTTGCAAATTTACTGTCCTTAACAATACGTTCAGAAATAATAATCGCGTCTTCATAGTTTGCTCCGTTCCAACTCATGAACGCGACGAGCATGTTTTGTCCAAGTGCCATTTGTCCCTCATCGGTTGATGAAGTGTTTGCGAGTACGTCTCCACGCTTAACCATATCTCCCACAGAAACAGATGCGCGGTGATAGAACGCAGAGAAATCGTTTGTTCGCTGGAATGTAGTGAGTGTGTACTCCTTCTTCTTTCCTTCTTTGTTTTTGAGAACAATGTGTCGTGCATCGGCTTCAACAACTTCTCCTGCCTCATCTGCAACAATCATTCGTCCGGTGTCTCGTGCTGCCATCTCTTCAACACCAGTCGCAACAAGCGGTGCCTCCTGCACGATGCATGGAGTCGCTTGCTTCTGCATGTTTGAACCCATGAGTGCGCGGTTTGCGTCGTCATGGTTAATGAATGGAATCATTGATGTCGCAACAGAGAATGCTTGGTTTGTCGCAATGTCGATGTACTGCACATCCTTTTTCGCAACGATATGTGGCTCACCCTTGAATCGAACCTCAATCATATCTTTCTTAATTTTCCCGTCATCAGCTACTTCAATCGCAGCGTGTGCAATATTGAAATGCTCTTCTTCGTGTGCGTTGAGGTATACAATCTCATCCTTTACCACACCCTTCTCTACCTTTGCGTATGGGGTCTCGATAATACCGAATCGGTTTACACGAGCATACATTGAGAGACGAAGAATAAGTCCAATGTTTGGTCCTTCTGGTGTATGAATTGGACAGAGTCGTCCGTAGTGAGATGTGTGAACGTCACGTACTTCAAATCCTGCACGCTCACGTGTGAGTCCGCCGGGACCGAGTGCTGAGAGTGTACGGAGTCCTTCGAGTTCTGCGAGCATGTTCTGCTGTTGCATGAACTGTGAAAGTTGGTTTGTAGTGAAGAACTCCTTAATTGCTGCTTGGAGTGGTCGAGGATTGATGAGTTGAATTGGAAGTGATGTCTCCGCTTCGATAGTCGACATTCGGTCTTGGATGTTTCGCTTTACACGAGTCATACCAACACGAATACGCTGTTGGAGCATTTCACCAAAGTATCGAACACGTCGGAAACCGAGGTGGTCAATGTCGTCAGCGAGCGCACCTGGAGTGTGGTTTTGCTCAATGATGTTCTTGATGATTGTTACCAAGTCTTCAACACCAATAGTTCGATGTGCGTCAGCCTTTGCATCTGTATTGAGTCCAAATCGTTGATTGAAGTGGTGTCGTCCGATTTCTGAGAGGTCGTATCGCTGAGGACTAAAAATAGAGTTCACAAATTCCTTTGCGTTATCTACGGTTGCAAGGTCTCCATCTCGAAGTCGCTTGTAGATTTCGATGTATGAAACATCAGCCGTCTTCGCAACGTCCTTTGCAAGAGTCTTTGCAATGTATTCATCAGCGTGCGGAACGCCCTTGAAGAGCTTTTGAATTTCCTTATCGTCAGTTACACCAAGTACGCGGAAGAGTGAAGAGATTGGGAACTTTCGCTTTCGGTCAATCTTTACATAGATGACACCATCAGCTTCAGATTCGATTTCAACCCACGCACCTCGTGCAGGGATGATTTTTGCTCCGAAGAATGTTCGTCCCTTTGATTCACTTGTCGTGAAGAAGATACCGTACGAACGTGCAAGCTGAGGAACGATAACACGTTCAACACCATTGATGATGAATGTTCCGTTCTCAGTCATTACTGGAATGTCAGCAAGGAAAATTTCTTGTTCCTTCTCACCTCCAAATGTCTTGTTCTTCAAAACAACCTGCGCACGGAGTGGCGCTTCGTAGGTGAGCTTGTTGTCGTGTGCATACTCTGGGGTAGTTTTTGGCTTCCCGAGTTCATACTTCTTAAAAACCAAATCAAACTTCTTTTCTGAGTAGTCACTAATAGGTGAAAACTCTTTAAATACTTCTTTGAGACCAATCTCAATGAAGTTTGTGTAAGACAATCGCTGAGGCTCTACGAGATCTGGAAGTGATACTCGTGCATCGCGATAGTTTTGAAACCGCTTTTTAGGAAGCATTCCGACAGACTGTTCCTCTCGAATTTTTGGTGTATGCGCCATGGTGATAAATAATTACCCTCTCTTTAATAATCTTCTTTCAAACGCAAAAATCAGAGACATAAAAAAGACTGCGCATACTGCGCGTCTTTAATAGACACTTTTTTATTGTGCTTGAATTGTATACATCACGTGCTGTGATTTTCTAAGAAAGTTCCGCAACTTCCCTAGCCTCCATATAAAACCGCACATTCAGGACTCATTCGTAGGTGTTTGGTATGGGCAGGAGTATACCTGTAAACCCATGAAACGTCAATAAGAACCTGTGAACTTGGACGACTTCTTTGTCAAAGCATCAGTTTCTTCCTTCGCCGTACACTTGTACGTCTTCGTCAGGAACTTCGCTTTTTCGCGAATTCGCCTCAATTTCTCAGATTCTTTAGTTTTTTCCCTATATCGCCTCTGCTACTTTTTTACATCATAACGTACGGCCGTACGTTATGATGTAACTGCATTATTTCTTAGTCTCTTGCTCGAGCTTGAAACGTTCAATCTCAGCGTGATTACCATTCATGAGTACCGGTGGGACTTTGTATTTCTTCTTTTTGTATTCGAGAACCTCGGGTCGGGTGTACATCACCCCTGATGAAACACGCTCATCTTCGAGTGATTCAAAAGTGCCGAGTACGCCAGGAATCTGTCGTGAGACAGAGTCAATGATAGAAAGTGCAGGAAGTTCACCGCCTGTAAGTACGTAATCCCCTACTGATACTTCTTCTGCCTTCAGTATTTTCTTCACGCGCGTATCAATACCTTCATAGCGACCTGAAATAAGAACGATGTGGTCATACTTTACCGCAAGGGTTTGCGCCATCTTTGTATCAAACTTCTTTCCTCGTGGAGACATGATGAGTGTCTTTATTTTCTTCGGTTCTTTTTTCTTTCCAACCGCTTTTTCCCAAGCACGAAGAATTGGCTCTGCTTGCATGACCATGCCAGGGCCACCTCCATATGGGCGTTGGTCGACTCGCTTGTGCTTGTCCTTCGAAAAAGTACGCGGGTCGTAGTACTTCACCTCGATTTTCTTTCCACGAACCTTCGAGCCTTTACCTTTATCTGTTTTTTGCGCACGACCAAGAATAGAGGCGTCAGTGTACGCTTGGCAGACTTCCGTAAAAAGAGTTATTACGTGAAAATGCATATTATTTTTCTAAAGATAACTCATTCCTCAATTTCATCCAAATTTTGCCTAAATTATTTTCGCCCTCACCAGTTGGACCAATTCCCCAAAATGAATCAGATGGAGAGTTTTCTATAATCATTTTTGATCCAGTACTTCTGAGAACCGCCTCCACATCAGCATGCTGAGAAAGCTTTACCCTTAGTATTTCTTCCATGACACCGACCTTCTCTGTGTCCCATTCGGACGAAACCAAAGATTTGTTGTCATTAGAAATATTTTTTACGAGCTGTGGACTCCGTGCATTCAAAATACTATCTGCAACCGCAGTATTTCTATCAATAAATTTCTTCCACTGATATGCATGTTCAGAAGTTGGAAACACGCGATCCCAATTTTCTACAGCGTGTGCGGAGAAATTGTCGAGTTCATAGAATCGTGATGTGTAGAAATACACCGCATCACCTGTCTCTTTGTTATATTTTTCTGACATAGAATTACTTCGTATCCTAACACAAAACCCGCACGCATAGCGTGCGGGTTTTGTGCTCTCTTCTTTAAGTTTGAGAATCTAAATTGGATAAAATGCGAGGCGCAGAAGAAAAAAGACAGAAGACGTATTTGCATACGGCGACTGTCTTTTTTCGAACTGCAACAAAGCAGTTTGCCAATTTAGATTCTCAAACCTTCGATTGCTTCGTCCAAAGACTTCGGAGTATTCTGCACCTCATCAACGCTTGAATCAACATTCATATCAGAAGATGCTGAACTTCGTGTTCCTCCTTCTGGTTCATTAATCTTCAAGTTAACGCGTGCTTCATTCTTCATTCCTACAACACGGAGGAGTGTTCGGATTGCCTTAGCGGTATTACCTGATCGTCCAATAATCTTTCCCATGTCCTCGGCATGTACATCCAAAAGAAGGAGTACTCCCATCTCATCAACAGTGCGGGTAATCTTTACACTTTCCGGGTGGTCAACGAGTGCCTTTACAAGCTGTTCAAGAAACTGCTGATCTAATTCCATAGAAATATTTTGAATTAATTAAGAACTTGTCTGCTAAGCTACCATTACGTTCATTACGAAACTAAAACGTACTCATAGAATGGTATCAGGAAGCATAAATACGTCAACACGCCTATACGTGAAAACGTATAGGCGTGTTGTGTTGAGAATATAATTTACGCGACTGGTGTAGCTTCTTCTGCCACTACTGCTGGAGCCTCTTCAGCAACAACTTCTGCTGGTGCTGCATCGGCAGCTTCTTGTGCAGCCTTTGCATCCGCCTCAGCTTTTTCTGCTGCTGCCTTCGCTTCAGCTTCTGCCTTTACCTTAGCCTCATCAATAACTGGAGATTTTCGTGGAAGAACATTCTTCTTCTTTCCTTCGATAACCTTATGAGCAATGAGGAAATTGTATACGGTGTCAGAAACCTGTACTCCGTGTGAAATCCAGTGCTTAGCCTTATCACCATCGATTGAGAATTCACCCATCTTTGGATTGTATGAGCCAATCACGTCTACATGGTTCCCTGTTTTTGTACTGTTGCGCGAATCGGTAACAACCACTCGGTAAGAGGGTTCGTTTTTCCGTCCGTAACGCTGTAATCGCATCTTTAACATAAGTGGGAGAACAATACCAGAATGAGACAATATGGTCAACCCTATGGGGAATGCTTAGAACAACACGCTTCACAAATGGGTACTATCGAGGTACACTCGAGACCACATTATGAAAGAAGAATCAACACACTCTCAAAACCCCTCTCCTGCCCCACAATCAGGTGTATATGAAGGGGTCATTATGATTCGAGGTAAAGGCATCGGGTACGTCCCCGTTCCTGGCTTTGATGAAGATATCCTTATTCCGAATGAGGCACTCTCCTTTGCGCTCGACGGGGATATTGTTGAAATTGAGATTGGAAAGAAGGTTCAGGGAAAGCGTCGTGAAGGAAAGGTACTCCGTGTTATAGACAATAAATTTACAGAGTTTATTGGCACCCCGCAAAAGAAGGATGGCGTCTACAAACTCATCCCTGACAACAAAAGGATTCACATTCGTCCTCTCCTCCCCGACGCAACTGCGACACATGAAGGGATGAAAGTCGTAGTGCATATTCAGGCATGGGACAATCCGCTCCAAGACCCTATCGGTACTATTACCGAAGTACTCGGACCTGTAGGAGACCACGAGACCGAGATGCAAGCAATCATCCGTGGTGGTGGTTTTTCAGAAAACTTCCCGCACGAGATTGCTCAAGCGGGGAAAGACCTCTACGCACGTAAGGAGGAAATTTTTAGAGATGCAGTTGCAGACACCTTGGGACAAAATCCAAAACGTCGTGACATGCGCGACCGCCTCACCTGCACCATTGACCCTGCTGATGCAAAAGACTTCGACGATGCTATTTCATTCCATGTACTTCCAAACAGCAACTACGAAATAGGTATCCATATTGCTGACGTCTCTCACTACGTACGGGAAAACGATATTATTGATACAGAAGCGCAAGAGCGTGGTACTTCTATTTACCTCGTTGACCGCGTTATTCCAATGCTCCCCGAAGAACTCTCAAACGACCTCTGTTCACTTAGACCAAATGAGGATCGTCTTAGTTTTTCTGCAGTGTTTGAAATGGATGCAGATGGAAACATCCACAATGAGTGGTACGGACAAACAATCATCCACTCAAATAAACGCTTCAGCTACGAAGAGGCTCAGGAAGTCCTCGATGTAAAAGCAGGAACGATGTATGACGAACTCCAAATCCTCATGAATATTGGCCGAAAGCTCCGTGTACAACGGTACAAAGATGGCGCAATAGCATTTGACCAACCTGAAGTGCGCTTTGAACTCGATGCAAACGGAAAGCCACTTCGCGTGTATGCAAAAGTTCGCACCGAGACAATGCTCATGATTGAGGACTACATGCTTCTCGCCAATCGTTATGTTGCGGAATTTGTAAATACGCAAGCAAAGAAACAGGGGCGCGATGCCGTTTTTGTGTACCGCATTCACGATGTTCCAAATCCTGAAAAAATAGAAGAGCTCACCATTTTCCTCCATGCACTCGGTCACGAATTCAAAACACACAAAGGTGCAGTTGATGCGCGAGCAATCAATGAACTTTTAAAATCTATCGAGGGTAAGCCTGATGAAAATCTCATTAAGACGGCAACCATCCGTTCTATGGCAAAGGCTATCTACACAACAAAAAACATCGGCCACTTTGGCCTCGCCTTTAAGTACTACGCACACTTCACCTCACCGATTCGTCGCTACCCTGACCTCATGGCACATCGACTCCTCCGCAAGCACCTCGACGGCACACTCATCAAATCATCTGACATCGTAAAGTACGAAAAACTTTCAATCCAATCTTCAGAACGTGAAATGGGAGCGGTCCGTGCTGAGCGCGACTCAATTAAATACAAACAGGTGGAATACATGCTCGATAAAGTGGGGCAAGAGTTTGACGGCATCATCACTGGCGTTACTGACTGGGGTCTCTACGTTGAAGAGAAGCAATCACGCTGTGAAGGAATGATACGACTCTCAAGTATTAAGGGGGACTTCTTTACCCATGAAGCAAGTAAGTATCGCATTAAGGGAAACAGGACTGGAAAAGTATTTTCACTCGGTGGAGAAATCAGAGTGAAGCTTACTCGGGCCGACATGGAAGAGCGGGTACTCGACTTTGCACTCGTTTCCTAATGTACGAAGGTCCATGTAGTTCCATATATTGGAAACTGACTTTTAACTGACGCAGTAGTATCCATGGACGTAACGATAATTTTTAATTCTCTCCCTAGATACGGAGTGAGATTTTTTGTGAGGACTGCCTTAATGGTAAAGAGGCGCATTTGTCCTGGAAGCAATGACGCATCAATCGGGACGAGCGCAGATCCATTCTTGAATAGTACAGCTCCCTCGGTACCACCTATCGAACCTCGAGCGCTTTCTGTATCATCAACTATCGTAAGCCCAATGATAGACTCCGTAGGAGCAGAGCCATTCTGCTTAACCCAGAAACCCTTTACCTGCGCAATTTCTTTCCCGATATTGATGACTTGCAAATATGATACTGGTGCAGTGGCACCTGACTGAATCGTTCCTCCACCTAAGAGTGGAACCGACTCAACAACAAGAATTGCTGATGACTTTCCACTTCCCGCCACCCCACTACCAATGTGTATCTTCCCACTCACAATAGTGTTAAGTGCCATGTTTTTTTCACCCAAAACGTTAACAATGTAGTTCCCGTCCGGAAGCTTCTTTAGAATTTTTGTTTTCCAAGATCCATTTTTCACTTTTACAACTGAGCTCGAGAAGTAGGCTTTCGTGCTTCCCTCTTTATATATTTTCAGTTGTATTGTTTTAACTCCTGATATTTTTCCGGTAATGGTGGGCTTGGATGTCTGTGAAGTAAGTGATGTTGTGGCAATACTCCCCTCCACTACGTGTACTGTTGCTGAACAGGTGACACTCTTACTCTTATTACTAAACCGATATGTATACTTGACAGTTTTGTTTGGTGAGGTTGTTCCTGCTCCAGAAAGCGCAATGCTCACCCCCTTTTCATTTTTTGCCTTCGTCGCACCGGTACTTTCCCAAGCAATCTGCACTGCACTTCCTTTTCTGAGCAACACATCCTTTTCACCATCTATCACGACACTACCAACTTCAGTTGTTACTCGAAGTGAACACGTGAGTTTTTCATTTGATGCAGAAGTTTTAAGAGGTGCGCACACAATAACAACTGCAAGTGCGAGATACACAATACGTCCGAGCGCTCCTTTGTATTTTTTTATTTTCATAGTTATTTGATGCATGGTAAGCATACTCTTAATTACTCATATGTATATCTTGAGAAAAACACTTTTACTCATTCATGCAGTACTCAAAAATCTGGACATCACAATGAGTCCAGATTTTGATATGTGTTCACTTATTAGAATGCGGGAACATCGTCTCCGACAACTTGGAAGTCTCCTGCTTCCTTAAGGAGAAGCACGCCACTGTGCATGTGTATGCCAGGAGCGGTATTAATTGCAGTCATCCAATTATCAGCGGTGACCGACTTAACCTCGCCTGTTGTAGTAACGTACGCATATGATGCTGCGTGTGCAGATGCGGTGAACCCAAAGAGAGTAATTGCAACTACTGCAAAAATTGCAAGTGTTACATTTTGAACTGAGAACAATCTAGATGTGTTTGTCATATTATTTGAATTATTATAGATATTTTTAATGCAGGGATATTTCATATGTCTCTACTACCATACCAGCCGTTGCATATGCAATCTGATTACAAGGACGCCTACTTTGAAATATTTTTTTGTGTTTTAATTTGTTTTTCTAACTTTTCAACATACATTTCTAGTTTCAATGTTCTATCTGCGTTCTTTGCAGCAAGCTCCTTTACATGGACGGCGAGTGTTTCCGCAACAGCCATTATTGCTGTGGTATCTTCCATTGCAAGAAATATCATTGGCGGAAGAAGCGGTGGGTTTCCGTTTTCTACGGTATGAATCTGACGCGCATTAAGAACCATTGATTTCCTCCCAATAAATTGAAAGTCGTGAGTCATCTCAAAACCTTTAAAGAAGGTATTCTGGGGTAAAATCTCTTCAAGGAGTTTCCTGAGCGCTGGAATATTCCACTGACCATTTCCAAGCTTGTATACTATTTTTCCTTCGGTATCCTTCTGTTCAACCTGGAACATCCGATAGAATGTTTCATTCGCTGTCAGCACCCTGAGGTCTTTATCTAAAACAAGAATTGGTTCACGAACAATATCAACTACGGTTTTGATATACATCCAGCATTCCTTACTAAAACTTTCCACAAAATCTGCCCTGTTTATTAGTTTCGAAATTGTCTCCCCATCTTTTTTATTAGTTATCATGTCATTACGCCGTTTTGCTACCAAAATTATTACAACAATTTATGTAAGTTTCACTCTGTACTACCAAAATGTGCTATACTCCATATACAAGTATCGCTTTCTCACAACAACATCGTAATATCGATGTAATGATACGGGGTCAACACACCATGACTCCACAGCCACATATATAGATATTGTCTGCAAATGACTTATTTGCAGTAACACTCTTGTAATGAAAAGCCCTTCAAACCGGCTCTTATGTATGAAGACATATACTCTCAAAAAAGGCGACAAGACAACGCAGGAAGATGCAATGGGTGTTGCGTATTGTGATTATGAAAAAGATCTTAATACCTATGCGTACTTCAAAACAAACAATCACGCATTAAGTGATGATTTAGTGCAAGACACCTTTGTTAAAACATGGATGTATCTCGTGAAAAATGAAAAGATTGATAGCATGAAGGCTTTCCTTTACCATATATTAAGACACCTCATCGTTGACGAATACCGAAAAAACAAACCAACGTCACTCGACCTCCTTCTCGAAAAAGGATTTGAACCACATGCAACGAGTGACTACCAGCGAAAAATTGATATCCTAGATGGCGAAGATGCACTACTTCTCATTGCTGAGCTCCCCCCTGTGTATCAAAAAATACTACGTATGCGGTACATTCAAGATTTATCTCTAAAAGAAATTTCGCTCATAACCGGACAAACAAGGAACGCTGTTGCGGTACAGGCGCACCGAGGAATGGAAAAGCTTACAGTACTCTACAACCACACTCATTAGGAAACAGCTCACTACTATTGCAATTTACTGTTTTTGTGCCATAATATTCATTGGTTCACCATTGACGAAAGGATGAGAGATGACCACGTTTTCAATGATTTTATGTGGAGATAATAGCTCCAAAGAAGAGTTCTTGGAAGAGTTACAAAGTGTTATACCCTACAAGTGGTATTGGAAGAAAATCTTAGGTAGAAATACTACATTAAAGATAAGTACGAATAAGAATGTCGATCAAGTGCAAATAATAGAATTTGCTGAGCAGTGGGTACATCGTGTTCAAACAGGCGTGACACTCTGCGACTGAAATAGAGATAATCCAAATCCCGACTTTTATAAGGTCGGGATTTTTTATTTCGCCACCGCTACTGCCTCCTTACTTGAACAAATGAGTATTTAAATCAAAGTTTACTTTGATTTAAGATGCGAATGCAGTTCAAGGATGCTTTGCATACAGGAGCTGTAAATCTTACAGATTCTGTTCAGGTTCTAAATAAATTAAGAACCTTCTGAAACAATCCTTGTTTCAGCCTTTCGCAAAAACTGCTCAAGGTCTTGCGGAAGTGCCCCACACTTCCTCACGTCTCACTTTACTACTTAGCCACTGCTATCGCCTCATCAAATTTGACTGATAATAATTTACTGACGCCGTCCCCTGCCATAGTGACTCCATAGAGTACACCGGCTCGTCCCATCGTCTCACGGTTATGTGTGATGAGAATAAGTTGTGACTTTTCTGCAAGCGCAGAAATCATATCACCGTATCTTCGACTATTTGCTTCATCGAGAGCAGCATCAGTCTCATCGAGAATAACAAAGAGTGGTGGGTTCACCTGACTCATTGCAAAGATGAGCGCAATCGAAGTGAGTGCTCGTTCGCCTCCAGAGAGCATGTCGAGACCCCGTACGCGCTTATTGGGAAGCTTTACGTCAATCTCTATTCCCTCTTCAGTTTCTTCTTCACCTTCATCGATACCCTCCTCAGCGTCACCTTCGAGTAAACCGTCTTCATCTTTCTTCTTCATCACTTTTGGCTTCACACGAACAAGTTCCGCACTTCCGCCTCCAAACATCAGTATGAAGAAACGACTAAACTCTGTTCCAATCTTTTCGATACCAGTAACAAATTGCTCATTGAGGTCAGTCACGAGTTCTTGTATGAGGGCTTCAAGTTTATGAACGGATTCAGTTAAGTCAGCAATTTCGCGTACGAGGAATTCGTCGCGCTCTTTCACTTCTTTGTATTCTTTCATCACGTCTTCATTTGAGCCGGTACCCAGCTCCTCAAGCCGGATTTTCATACGCTCGAGCTCTCGATGTCTATTGATTTGAAGTGTTCGTTCCTCTTTCACTATCACCTCTGGATTAAGCGCCTTTCCTTCTCCATCCTGGACAACGTATTCAAAATACATACTCGCGCCACGGCCGAGGAGTGAGACAGCTTCTTGCAGTTCCTCCTTAAATTCTGAACGGTCACGTTCGAGCATCGAAAGTTCTCTATCAATTGCATCAATCTTTTGTTCGAGCTCACGCTGTTCATTCATGAGGGTAAAGACTTCACGCTCCGCTTCACGACTCTCTGCGCTTTCTGATTCAATCGATTTCTTAATCGCTTCGTATTCTTCAGAGAGTTGCACTTCCTCAGCATGGATGCCTTCAGTTTCCTTGAGTGCGCGCTCTTTCTCCTTCGTTAATGTCTCAAGCTCATCCTCGAGTGCTTTTTCTGCTTTCCCATCATCCCCCTTAAAGGTGTGTGCAAGAAGCACCTTTAATGAATCAACAATATCACCGAGTACTCGCGTAAGAACTTTTACGTCACCATTTGAAAGTGCTTGTGTAACATCACGCTCTATGTGTTCGAGTGCCTTTTTGAACTCAGCGCGAGGTATTGGCGTATCCTCCTCTGTTTGTTGTCTCTTCTGCTTCTCCTTAATTTGTCGCTCAAGAAAAAGTATCTGCCCTTCTAGCTGACCAATGGTTCGTGCAGTTTCTTGTCGTTTATGACGTACATCACGCATCCTTCCTTCAAGTGAGACGAGGTCATCGCGTGTATCGTCCTGCTCGCGCACTTGGAGCTTTGCCTTCGCTTCCATGAGTGCATCTGCAAGCTTCTTTAAGCGTGCCTCAGGCGCCATTCTCGCTTCATTTAGCCGGTCAAAGTGAAAAGCAATGTATGTATCTTCACGTTTCAAATAATCAGCATACACATGCTTCAATTCCTCCTGCAGTTCTAGCGAGCGCTCAATTTTTTTGATTTGCTTTTCAAGAAACTTTAAGTGCGGTGACACTTCGCGTCTGATTGATTCTACTTGGGCGATATTTTCGAGTGTCTTTTTTAGTTTTCGTTCACTCTCTGCTTTTTTGTATTGAAATACTTTTAGTCCGAGTGCATCCTCAATCATCTCGCGCCGTTCCTTTGGATTTGCTGAAAGAATACGGTCGGCTTCACCTTGTGAAATAATATGGTGACCGGTAGAACCGATATTGGCAACTGCGAGAATTTCCTGTACGTCCTTAAGACGCGTCTTCGAGCCGTTTATAGAATACTCATTTGTTCCATCACGATTCACAACACGTTCAATCGTGATTTCATCGAAGTCGAGTGGGAATACACGGGTTCCATTTTTAAGTGGATTGAGAAGTGTAATCGTTACTGATGCTCGGTTTGAGCGAGAGATACTCTCCGAACCATTAAAAATAAGATCTTCACCTTTCTTCCCACGCATCGACTTAATTGACTGTTCCCCGAGCACAAAGCGAAACGCCTCAGCAACATTTGATTTCCCTGAACCGTTTGGACCAACAATAGCGGTGACTGGAGTCGTGAACTCAAGCTCGCCTTTTCGTGCGAATGATTTGAAACCGTTAATGGTGAGTTCTTTGAGATGCATACTACTTCAAAATAAGGATATATGAACTCGCTGTTGGAGTAATTCCAGCAGTTGCCTCGTACGGGCCTGAGCCACACTTGCTTGCGAAATTTCCTGAACCCGTTCGTTCCATCGTGCGCGCAATCAAAACAACATGCGATCCATTGCAGGTATATGAGGTGTCGTAATAGTATCCATACCCTGAAGTTCCGGTGAGAGGGTCAGTTAATGCTTTTGTGAGGTATGAGACGGTGAGTGCGCCCATGCCTGAACCCCTCGCAACTAATTCTCCTGAAAGAGATGCGGGATAATCACTACTATTTGCATCGCGGTATGCACGAATTGCCAACTGTAGTTGTTGCAAGTCACTCACACGCTGTGCGTCACGCGCTTTTTTGCGACCGTCTTGCACGTTTACAATCACTACAGAAGCGAGAAGTGCAATAATACTTACCGCAACAATAACCTCGGCTATTGAAAATCCACCGCGTTTATGGGACACGAAAAAACTCATGTCTCTATTTTAGCATGGCAAAATGATAAGAACGCTTTCCAAGTGTTAATGAGTTGACTGTCTCACTTGCGAGAGCAGTAGCGTTTTACCAACCCTTTGCGGTAATTCCTGCTTCAGCTGCTGACTGTTCGGCCTCTTGCTTAGAACGTCCCTTCCCCTCGGCAATTTTAGCTTCACCGAGGAATACTCCTACAGTGAATACACGGTCATGGTCTGGACCCGTTTGACTCAAAGTTTCATAGTTTGGGGTAATACTTGCATGCTCCTGCGCAAGTTCCTGGAATCGACTCTTAGCATCTTGCCATAATCGCTTTGCAATAATCGTCGCCGTCTTATCAAAAAGGTGACCGCCTATAAATTCCTTCGCTGCATCATATCCTTGATCAAGATAAATAGCCCCAATGATAGACTCGAATGTGTTTGCGAGAATGTATTGGCGTGCGCGTCCGGTATCACGTTCTTCTCCCTTTGAGAGGAGAAGAAACTCATTGATGTTCATGTTTGATGCAACCTCAGAAAGTGAGACGGTGTTCACGAGTGCTGCACGGATTGCGGTAAGGTCACCTTCCGGCTTTTCTGGGTACGCATTAAAGAGGAAGTCAGTCACCACGAGCTCAAGGACGGCGTCCCCAAGGAATTCATACCGCTCATTATGCTGTTGCCGTGCTTCCCTATGCTCATTCAGATATGAGCGGTGGGTTATCGCGGTGAGGAGATGATTAGTGTCAGCAAAAGTAACTCCGATGAGTTTCTCGAGTTTTTTTAAGCTTTCTGGAATTGCTTGAGGTTCTGTCATATTGCGCTTAGACTAGCATGAAAAAATTAAACCGTCATTCGCACATCAGCAGGCAAAATTAAACGCGCTCTATGCTTGTGCAAACATTCACTCGTTTGGAGGAATTGAGAATAAATACAAGACAGACAAGGGAATTAAATTGAGGCGTATGTTTTATACGATGAAATTTAATTCACCGTAGTCTAACGAAGTAGTTAACTCAATTCCTCGAAACGAGCATGGTGACGGCTTTCGTGACGATAGGTAGTATATCCTCATAGAAATTGAGCTCCAAAATATCAGCCACCTTAAACCACTGTGCCGCGTCGAGTCCTCCCTTCTGTTCAAGTGTGAGATTCTCATACTCTGCCTTTGCGAGGTAGTACGAAACTTGCTTACGAACCTTCCCCTTTTCTGGGTGTGACGCAACGTACTCATTCTTACCGAGTTCAGCTTCAATCACTACGGTCAGGCCAATCTCATCCTTAATTGAACGAACCGCTCCCACCTCCACAGATTCGCTACTTTCGATTCTTCCCTTTGATAGCGTCCAGTGACCAAAAATGTCATGCACGAGTGCAAGGTACATAACTCCTTCATGCATTGCATACACTACTGCACCCGATAGTCGCTCAATCTCCATTTGCTCAAACGGGATATCTTTCTTTTTTTTAGAACGAGAAATTTCTTCTTTGCCTGGTTCACCGATTTCCTTATACACTGCTCCAAGTACACCGTTCACAAAACGACTTGAGTTTTCACCGCCAAATTGCTTCGCTAATTCAATCGCTTCATTAATAGCAACCTTTGCGGGTACTTCCTTTCTATCGGCAAAAAGGAGCTCGAATAATCCGAGGCGGAGAATATTTCTATCTACAGGTGCAATTCTATCGATAGGCCACTCTGGTGCGGCTTTCTCAATAACGAGGTCGAGTTCAGTTTGTTTTTGGAGAACTCCATCGAGGAGTTTGTTCATAAATGGCGCATCACCGTTGTTTGGTGCAAATTCTTCAATATTACGAACGAGTGCCTCGTGCACTTCATTCTTTTCGATATTATTTAAATCCCACTCAAAGAGTGATTGAAGAACGATTGATCTTGAAAGGTGTCGATTTGCCATGTACTAATGAACTACTGCAACCAGTATAACAGACGTTTCCACAGAAATGCCCCTTTTCGGGGCATTTCTGTGGAAACAATTCCAACTTGGTGTTTTACTTTGATTCTTTTGCCTCTGCTACTGGTTCTGGGACTACTCCAAGTTCGCTTTTAATTCTCTCTTGCTTTAACTTAATTCGAGCATCTCGCTTTGCCTTTTCTGATGCAAGATCCATAACCTGACGGCCGTTGTAGTATCCACATGAAAGACACATGTGATGAGGTCGGTGTGACTCTCCACAGTGTGAACACTTAGAAAGATTTGCCGCCTTAAGCGCATGATGTGAACGACGATTCCCTGTGTGGGATCGTGTATGTCGCATTCGTATAACCATAATGGCAAGCACTATAACAGATATCCTGAAAGAGCGCAATAATACCGAGCTATACCTATATTTTGGGCTATTTTAGGTAAAAATATCGCTAAAATAAAAAAACCGCGACAAGATTCTGTCGCGGTGTGCCTCAATAAAATGAGACTATGATTTTTTCAGTGGGTCAATTTTTTGGATGCACCAACTGTACTTCAATTCGAACTTGCCCCATGAACATCTGCTCACACGGAAGTTTGACCAGCCGAGTTCTGATTCCAGAACTAGCTGAATCGCCGTTTTGAAGTCCCCGTTTAAGAGGTACTTCTTGATTATCTCTTTATGGTCTTCGGTGAGATTACCTCCACTGAATTCCAATTCCATAGTTCCCACATCATTTAACAAACGAACGTGTGCATTAATATGTCCAAGTAATTTCTTGTTTTCACTTAGCCAAACTCGAACAATGTTCTTGATTCGTGTAGTTACATCAATGCATTTTGCAACCTGCTGTTCAATGCTTCGTGATGCATCACTTTTTAGGTTTCTTTTGTGATGTGGTTCTTCGTTACTTAATGTTGTCATTAAGGTACTCCTTTTTAATGTTGAAATACCCATTTACGTACTCTTTTCCCTGTAAATGGTTCTTTTTATCGCTCTTTTTCTATGGAACGAAGCTAATATTCTACTACAAAAAACAATACGTGTCTATACTCGAATAAAACGGCTCATTATATGAACTTTTTACAAAAAGACTGACGGTGCGCCCCAGAAATCCCGTACTTTAGGATGGCTCCTCGATGAACCTTTGTGCCATATCCTTTATGAACTTCAAAGTGGTAATGGGGATGAAGACGTGCAAGACGGACCATATGATCATCTCGTGTTACCTTCGCCATGATAGACGCGAGGCCAATCACCTTCTCCTTCTGATCTCCTTTAATAATGGTTTGTTGATTTGTGAACTGTGGAGGAGCCTTGAGGAGTCCATCGAGTCGTACATCAGTAGCGTCAGGATTGGGATTTAGTTTTGCGAATGCTCGCGTGATACCCAGAGCTACAGCTTTCGTAATACCAATTTTATCTATAACCTTCGCAGAAACAAGGACAACGGCAAAATCAAGCAGTCCGTCTTTTTTGAGTTGTTTTGCTCGCCGAAAAATCGCTTCGCGATTTTTCGGCGTCACTTTCTTCGAATCCCCCACCCCCAGAATAAGCGTCCAATCAAAATAGACCGGCACAATGGCAACGCCTACAGCGACTGGGCCGGCTAGGGGGCCTCTACCAGCCTCATCAACTCCAATTAAAAATCGAACCTTCTGGGAAATTTCTTTGTCAAACCTGCGAACTCTTCGCTCACCGTACGCTATGTACGTCTCGCTTGAAGTTCTTGTTTTTTCTCGAACTTTCCTCAGCATCTTTGATTTTTAGTATTATCGGTCTCCATTTTCGTTAGTTTTTCTTTCTTCTATATTACTATACAATACTAGAACTATGCCTTCGAAAGACCCTCTCTCTGCTGACTTCATCCACCTCCATACGCACTCGCACTATTCCCTCTTAAATGCGCTCCCCACCCCAAAAGAACTTGCCCAACGAGCAAAGGAGTACAACATGCCTGCCCTTGCACTCACCGACAATGGCGCACTGTACGGAGCAATTAATTTTTATAAGGCGTGTACGAAGGAAAATATTAAACCAATCATTGGTGTAGATGCGTACCTTGCTCCACGAACACGATTTGATAAAGACGCAGGACTCGATAAACCCCGAGGGCGCGTCGTACTCCTCGCAAAAAATAATGATGGGTATAAGAACCTCATTAAGATTGTTACCGAGTCTTTCGTGAACGGCTTTTACTACAAACCGCGTATCGACCATGACCTTCTCTCTGAATTCCATAAGGACCTCGTCTGTATCATTCCGTCTTTCAGTGGAGAACCTATCCTTGCACTTAAGGACCTCAATCAAGAAAAAGCTGAATCAACGCTCGACTGGTATAAAAATCTTTTTGGTGATGACTGCTACCTTGAGATTACGCATCACCCTGAAATTGAGGGTCACGAAGAAGTCCAGAAAAACATCATTGACCTCAGCCAAAAAACGAAGACAAAACTCGTTGCGGCACATGATGCCTATTATCTTGAGCAGACTGATTATCTTGCACGAGAGACGATGATTAAAATACAGAACGGTGGTGTCGTTGAGACGAACGACAGCAAGGGAGAACTTGCACCAAATTTTTCTTTTATTTCTCAAGAGAAAGCAAAAGAATTGTTTGTTACACCACCTGAGCTTGAGGCACTTCAGAATACCGTTCGGATTGCTTCAGCATGTACCGTTGAAATGAACCTTGGTGCAACATGGTACTTCCCCGACTACAAAATAAAGAGTGGTCGCGAACCAGACGAAGAACTGCAAGCAACTGCATACGAAGGAGTCGCATGGCGAGGTCTCTCGCTTGATGACCCTATTGTAAAGGAACGACTCGATTACGAAATCAGTGTTATTAAAATGAAAGGGTACGCTAAATACTTTCTCGTAGTAGGCGACCTTCTTCGCGAAGCGCGTGAGCGAAAAATATTAACCACCATTCGAGGTTCTGTTGCGGGGTCACTCACCACGTACGTTCTTGGAATTACGAATGTAAATCCACTCGAATACAAACTCCCCTTCGAACGTTTCCTTAATCCTGAGCGACCTTCTGCTCCTGATATCGACATGGACTATGCTGACAATCGTCGAGATGAAATCATTGAATATGCGCGTACCGTGTACGGGACAGACAACGTCGCGCAGATTGGTACCTTTGGAACAATGATGGCGCGCGCTGCGGTGCGTGATGTTGCGCGTGCACTTGGTCACCCCTACTCCACAGGAGACCGTATCGCAAAGCTCATTCCTATGGGAAGCCAAGGATTTCCAATGACCATCCTAAAAGCGATGGAGATTGAACCTGACCTAGCGGAGCTCTATAAAAAGGATGCTGATACGAAGGAGGTCATCGACTTAGCAAAACAAATTGAAGGACGTGTGCGTCACGTGGGAGTACACGCAGCAGGTGTGGTGATTTCTCCCGTACCACTCACCGACCTCGTACCCGTACAACCCGACCCGAAATCAGGAAAACTTATTACGCAGTATGAAATGCACTCAGTAGGAGAAGACGGTGTCGGTCTCCTCAAGTTCGACTTCCTCGGAATTAAAAATCTCTCAATTCTCTCTGAGGCTGTACGTCGTGTGCAGGTAATTCATGGGATTGAGGTGGACATTGAGAACGTTCCCGTCGACGACAAAAAAACCTACGACATGCTCGCACGAGGAGAAACAATGGGACTCTTCCAGCTTAACGGAACGGGAATGACCGCCTTCCTTAAGCAACTCCAACCAACAACCATCCACGACATCAATGCGATGGTTGCACTCTATCGACCAGGGCCGATGGAATCTATTCCACAGTATATTGAACGTAAGCATAACCCCAATCTCATTAGCTACCTCGATCCTCGACTTGAAAAAATTCTTGATCGTTCATATGGAGTTATCACCTACCAAGACGACGTTATGATGATTTCTCGTGAGCTGGGTGGGTACTCATGGCTCGAGGCAGATATGCTCCGAAAGGCGATGGGTAAAAAGATTCCTGCGGTGATGGAAGCTGAGCGAGAAAAGCTCATCAGCGGGTTCATGCACCACGGAAAACTTTCACAGAACCTTGCAGAGAAAATTTGGAAGCTCATTGAGCCGTTTGCGGCGTACGGATTTAACAAAGCGCACGCGGCAAGCTACGGAAGAGTTGCGTACCAAACAGCGTACATGAAGGCAAACTACCCTGTTGAATATATGTCCGCTGTACTCACTGCCGACGCTGGTGACACTGAGAAAATTTCAGAAATTATTCATGAGTGTGTTCGCATGGGAATTGAAGTACTCCCTCCTGACATCAATGAAAGTTTTGGCCCGTTCTCCGTAGTGCCTGCTCGCGAGGATGTACCCGCAAAAATTCGTTTTGGTCTGACGACGATTAAAAATTTTGGAGAAGGAATTGCTGAATCAATCATTGAAGAACGTAAAGAAAATGGTGCGTATACCTCCCTCCAAGATTTCCTCTCTCGCATTACAGGAAAGAACTTCAATAAAAAATCGCTCGAAGCACTCACCATGTCGGGGTCGTTTGACCGCTTCGGGGAGCGCGGAAGAATACTCCACAACTCTGAGATGCTCCTCGCCTACCACAAAGAGCAATCCCACGGTAAAGCATCTGCACAAGATTCACTCTTTGGTTCGGGAGATGAATCTTTCCTTCATACACTTGAACTTGAGGAAGGGACACCAGCAACAAAAAATGAGAAGCTCATTTGGGAAAAGGAGCTTCTCGGTGTGTATGTATCAGGACATCCACTTGATGCATTCCAAAGTGAACTGGCAAAACGTCCACGTATTGGCGTTCTCAAGAAGGAAACACGAAATGGTATCCCTGCAGTAACCGCAGGGATGATTGAGAGTGTTCAGGAAATTCTGACAAAGAAGGGTGACCGTATGGCATTTGTGATGCTTGGCGACGGACTTGAAAGTATCGAACTCGTTGCATTCCCTGAATTGTATCGAGCAAATATTGCGCTCATTACCCCTGGCTCATGTATTGCGATTCAAGGGAAAATTTCGATGCGAAATGAAGAACCCACGATTGTCATTGACCGTATGAAGTCCCTCCAACCTGTAGCCCCTTCAGCTACTCCTGAGTAGAAACGGGAAATACTACTCACGAACGTGAGACAGGACACTATTCGGTATTTTTGCCATTTTGTGATATTTTAAATAAGATAATGAACACATAGGAAATAACTGAAACCTAAAAATATTTATGGAAACATCCCTCGAACAAAAACGTCACACTCTCGCACATCTTCTCGCGTGTTCCGTCCGCAAGGATTTTCCTCATGCCCTTCCTACTATTGGTCCAGCTATTGAAACAGGATTTTACTATGACTTTGATTTTAGCGGGGGCGCAACACCAAGTGATGCAGACCTAAAACAACTCGAAAAAAACATGAAAAAGATGCTTTCATCATGGAAAGCGTTTACCCATCGTGTCGTAACCCCAAACGAGGCTCGAGAAATTTTCAAAAATAATGTGTACAAGACTGAGCTTATCAATGACCTCGAAAAGGCTGGTGAAACGATAACGCTTTATACTGTGGGTGAAGGACACACAGAGTTCACCGACCTTTGTCGAGGTGGGCACAGTGAATCCCCAGCAACTGATATTCCAGCTGACTCATTCAAGCTCACCTCACTCGCAGGAGCATACTGGCGTGGAGATTCAAACAATCCAATGCTTACCCGTATTTACGGGCTTGCATTTGAAGATGGCGAAGCACTCACTGCACACCTCACACAAATTGAGGAAGCGAAGAAGCGTGACCACCGAAAACTTGGTAAGGAACTCGACCTCTTCACATTCTCAGACCTTGTAGGATCAGGACTTCCTCTTTGGACTCCAAAAGGTGCCATCCTTCGTAATACACTCGATACGTACATTTGGGCACTTAGAGAAAAACATGGGTACACTCGTGTCACCATCCCACACATCACAAAGAAAGATCTCTATGTCACCTCAGGGCATTGGGAAAAATTTGCGGATGAATTATTTCGTATTACAACACGTGAAGGTAAGGAGTATGCACTCAAGCCAATGAACTGTCCGCACCACACACAAATCTTTGATCGTAAGCCACATAGCTACAGAGAGATGCCTCAACGGTACGCAGAAACGACAATGGTATATCGTGATGAACAATCAGGAGAACTTGGTGGACTAACTCGCGTGCTTTCTATTACACAAGATGATTCTCATGTATTTTGTAGACATAGCCAAGTAAAGGAAGAATTCTTTAGAATTTGGGACATGATTGATACGTTTTACAGTACTTTTGGATTCAACCTCCGCGTTCGCCTTTCCTTTCATGAGCCTTCGAAATTCGAAAACTATCTCGGCACAAAGGAAATATGGGACAACGCAGAAAATGCCCTTCGAGACATTGCGAAAGCACGACACGCAGATTACTTTGAAGCGCCGGGAGAAGCTGCTATGTACGGACCAAAACTCGACTTTATGGCAAAGGATTCTCTTGGACGTGAGCATCAGGTCGCAACGATACAACTAGACATGAATCTCCCTGAACGATTTGATCTTTCATGTATCAATGAAGCTGGTCAGAAAGAGCGTATCGTTATGATCCATTGCGCAATTATGGGATCTATTGAGCGCTTCTCTGCGGTACTTATAGAGCATCTCGGTGGGAACTTCCCCCTTTGGCTTGCTCCTGAGCAAATTCGCGTTATTCCTGTGAGTGATGCACATAGCGCGTACGCAACACAAGTACATACCGAACTATCCGCAGTTGGCATTAGATCGACCTTAGATACCAGCAATGAATCAATGGGTAAAAAAATCCGAACAGCAAAACAGGAACGACTCCCCTACTTCATCGTTGTAGGAGATAAAGAAGTGGCAGAAAAAATGGTGACTCTTGAATCAAGAAATGGTAATTCCCAACAAATCACACTTGAATCAGTTGGGAACCATCTCCTTGCAGAAATCGAAACGAAGAAAATGTAGGTACACAAAAAACCGCGACCTATGTCGCGGTTTTTTGTGTATGCCTCCTCAGATGTATTATCCGAGGAGTGACATTACTCTTTCTTTGTTAATAACAATCCAATCACTTTCCTTTGGGAAACGTGCCTTCGCAAGGTCAATCACATGATCAAGCGTCGCCATCTGCTCTTCGAGCGTCCCCTTCTGGCTTTCGATGAGTCGGAGTGCATCGCTTGAAATAAGTGCCAACTTTGAGTGTGCATGCGTTTCAAGTGCACGTACGGTGTCTTCAGTACTGTTCATATCAACATCCTCAACTTCGTCGGTAGGAAGGTGTTCAGGTGCTCCACTTGTAAGTGGGAACGTAATATCGTCTACGACAGCATCAGAAACACTCGCGGAGATATGAGGTGTGTGAGCAATCATTTCTGCTCCAACAACAGCTGCCTTCTTTCGGATGACAAGCGCATATGCAATCACCATACCCCAGAGGACAATTGCTCCGTAGAAAATGAATGTAAGAAGTGGGCCTGCTTCAAATCCAGTGTACGGAACCTTTGTAAGTGAAATTCCATCCTGTGAACGAACACTCGTTACCACAACACCTTCAATATCTGCCCCTACGGTACACGTCTTTTTCTTGCTTCCGTTGTACACAGTAAGCGTGTAGTCAGTTGAACGTGTTGGATGCACGACAACAGAATCTTTATCTTCGTCTACGTCACGATCATCTCGTGAATCGAGAATTTCATGACCAGTACTATCCTTAAGAATGATTCTATCAGTACGTGTATTATCCCATGAGAGCGTAACCTTTTGGTTTGCAGTTATTTTTGTATCAGAGATATGGAGTGAACATCGTGGTGCTGTATCACTACTCGAGTTATCCTCCTCAACATTTACCGTTACTCGGCATGTGTCAGTATCAGAACCATTTCGCGCGGTAAGCGTAAAGGTAGTGTCTCGTTTTACTGTTACCTCCTCACTTCCGTCCTCATCGACATCACCAACTCCGTTGTTGATGTCGACATCGTCAGCTCCGGTGGTTCGCCACTTGAGCGTCACTTCATCTCCTTCTTCAACGCGTGAATCGCTCACAGTGAATGCATCACATGAGACATCATCGTTATTGTTTGTATCCTCATCAACATTTACCGTAATTTTACAGGTATCAGTATCAGAACCATTTCGAGCAGTGAGGGTAAAGGTAGTGTCTCGGTCGACAGTCACCTTCTCACTTCCGTCATCAGCAACATCTCCAACTCCGTTGTTGATGTCGACATCGTCAGCTCCCGTCGTTCGCCAAGTGAGTGTCACTTCATCCCCCTCTTCGACGTTTGAATCATTTACGGTGAATGCGTCACATGAGACATCTTCATTATTGTTTGTATCTTCCTTAACAATAATTGTATCTGAACACGTTACCGAACCACCCTTCCCTGTAGCAACGAGTGTATAGGTCTTAGATGTTGCTGGTGAGACTGACTTTGTTCCACTTTCTGAAACTGAACCGATTTCGTTGTTAATCGAGATAGATGTAGCATTGCTTGTCGTCCACGCAAGTGTTGCATGCTCACCTTCATCAATACTGCCTGGATCTACCGTGAGCGTACAGGTTGGTCGTGGCTTTGGTGTAGGGTTTGTGTGTGTGTATGTTGGGTATGAATAGTTATCATTGTACGCGTACACATAGTCATGAGAATAATCATGTGAACCGTATGAGTATGATGGTGTCCCGTATGAATACTCTACGTACTCTGCAGGTTCATCATACTGATACTCATATTCATCTTGTTCGTATGAATAGTTATCCCAATCGATAACCGTTGCATTGTCGCAACATCCGTTGTCGATTACATCGCCACCACTTGTACCGTATCCGCTACCGTAGTAATCGGCATAGGAATAGTTTTCCCAATCGATAACTGTTGCAGTGTCGCAACATCCGTTGTCGATTACATCGCCACCACTTGTACCGTATCCGCTACC